>PBTB01000071.1 GCA_002726945.1 Deltaproteobacteria bacterium
TAACAACCCTGCCCTTGCACTCACGAGCGGAATCGTGTATTGATAACCAGTCCTTCTCGTACAGCATCCGCCGTTGAACATGCAACTCAACCCGCACAAAACCTTGCCCCTGTGCTATGGCTGGCTTCCCAAGCTTTTGGATTTGAGTGCAAACCCTAGAAAATTGGAACGTTGCTATGCTTGACCTGACCCCATACAAACCTCAATTGATTGAGTTGTGCAAAACATTTTCTGTGGAGCGCTTAGATTTAGTTGGCTCCGCCGTCCGCGAGGATTTTGATGCAGAAAGGAGTGATATTGACGTGCTGATTCAATTTGCGGGAAAGGAAAAGCTCTTTCACAGGTATTTTGACCTGAAATTCAAACTGGAAGAACTATTCGCGAAAAAAGTGGATATGCTTCAAGAAGGTGCGATTGACAACCCCTATGTCAAAGCATCCTTAGAAAAGGATCGAGTATCTGTCTATGCTGCATGATCCCAAGGCGTATCTATACGATATTGTGAAAGCGTGTGATGCGATCATCAGTTACACAAAGGGAATGGACAATATCGGTTATCTTCAGGATCGGATGATCCAAGATGCAGTGGAGCGGAATTTCATCACGAAGTTTTTTTTGACTTCCAGCCCAACGCCTTGATGCACCGTTTGGTTCGCTTCCTGATGAGGATGTTGCGCCTCCAGCTTTGCCTGTTGGCGGGTCTGGGTTTCGGAGTTCCGGAGGGGCGGGCGCTTTCGCTCTACACGAACCACCCCACTGTGGCGGAGGCGTTGACGAGTGCGGCGGAGGAAATCAGCGAACTCGCCAAGGATCCCCTGCGGCTCACCCCACGGGTGGCGGTGGTTGATCTCGTGGAGCGTCTGCATCGGGAACGGAACCCGGTGTCCACGATTCTGGAGGAAAGGCTCGCACAAATGCTTGAGGAACGTTTGGGCCAGCAGTCGGTTCCGTTCAAAAAACTGGAGCAGTTGCGGGCCGAGTGGAACAGCGATTTTCCCGGACGCACCAGCCAGCAGTTGGTGGAAGACCTCGCTGGGCAAGCCGAGGCCGATTGGATGATCACGGGAACGCATCATCAGGAGGAGGGTTTTCTGAAAATCTCGCTCCAGCTTTACGAGTTGGCGACCGAATCCATCCTCTGGCAAACCCTGCTTGAAGCCCCGGTTGTAGAAGTGGGGACAACGCAGGCCGAAACCCCAGTGCCTGCGCCCCCGGAACCTGCGGAAATCATGACTGAGTTCAAGTTTGTCCAGCCTCAAACCGCAGAGCCTCAGCCCCAAACGATTTCCAGGGCATCGACTCCGAAACCCGCAGTGTTGTCCGAAGAAACCGCTCTGCTTGCTGAAGCCGTTGACGCTTTGCCTGAACCCACTGCGGAATCTGCTCCGAATTTTGGATTTGTTGCTGAGGGCATCGACGAGCCACTGGAGGAGGAAATTGGGGAGCCGTTGGCAGAAGAAGTCACGGGTGAAAGTTTTGCCGAACCTTGGCAACTGGCGATGATCGAGCCTCCACAAGCTGAAGTCCGGCTCACTCCGGAGCCGGTCATTCCTGAGGGCATGCGCCTGATTCCCGGCGGGGAGTTCATGATGGGCAGCAGCACGGGGCGTGCGGATGAAACCCCGGATCATCGGGTCGAGGTTCGTTCATTCCTGATGGGGCAGCACGAGGTGACGAATGCCGAATACGCCCGCTGTGATTCGTGTGAACGCGGAACCGGAGGTTTTGACACGACTGATTTTGACCAGCCTGCGGTGTACGTTGACTGGGAAAACGCGCAGGCGTACTGCAAATCCCGAGGATACCGCCTCCCCACGGAGGTCGAGTGGGAATACGCCGCCCGCTCCGGAAATCCCGGACCTTACGCTTTTGGGGGGAATCCCGTGCTGCTCGGCCAATATGCTTGGTTCGCAGAAAACACTCGTGATGCAGGCCGTTGGGCCGCTCAACTCGTCGGGCAAAAGCGTCCCAACGCCTTTGAATTGTACGACCTGCACGGCAATGTTCTCGAATGGGTGGCGGACTACTACGCTTCAGACTACTTCTCCCACCTCGGCCTTCCGGACAACCCCACGGGGCCGGACGCTCCTGAGCGCGATGACTACCCCCTGCGCGTGGCGCGTGGCGGTGCGTGGGACGGACTGGACGGAGCCGGAACGCCGGAAGGTTTGCGCTCGGCCCGACGCTATGCCTTTGCACCGTGGACGCGCTCCTTCCGGGTTGGTCTGCGCTGTGCTGCCGACTGGAATCCTCCTCAGGAAATCTTTCCTGCGTTCGGAGGAGCGCAATGAGCAAATCGTCACATCCCGACTCTGCCGAGCAGGCGCGTCACCCCCGGCCAACCCTGGCTCCGGACGGGGTAAACCCGCCCTTGACTGAACGGCCTCCCTCCGTTTCGAGCTTTGAGGAAACCCTGCCCTTCCGGACGGATGCCGAACTCCGGGAGCGTTACCTCAATTTCTTCGGAGGGTTGCAACTCGGCAAGCTACTACGGCTGGGGGCAGAACTGCGCCGAGCCAAGGGAGTGGGGCCACTCGGCGAAAGCACTTGAATCTGCAGGGCAAATCCCGTACTTTTCATGGGTTTACTTCTGCAATGCAAGCTGGCTTCAAATCATCGTTTTCTGCCCACTCACTTTCCTGCTTTCGTGTCCGGAATCCTCCGTCAACTGACGCTGGCGCTGCTGCTCTGCGCCCTGCCGTTTGCCCTCCTTGCCCAAACCAACTTCATCCCGCTGGAGCGCGGGGATTACGAGGAGCACGAGGAAAAGCTCATGTTCTCGCCCGGAGTGGAGCTTTCCGGGGACTACCGCTTCCGCATGGCCACGATGCAGGGGGGGGATTTTCCGGCAAGTCTTCCCGGACGCAATTCCCCCGGCGACGTGGCGATGGATCACGACCTGCGACTGCACCTCAAATCCACGGTTCACCGGACGTCCATGCTCAACTTGGAACTCGCCACCGGACAAAGCCCCTGGCACAATGCCAACTTGCGTCGCAACCGCAGCGCCTGGGCGCAAGGTGCGGACGGTCAGGAAGCCTCGGTTTCCGCACGGCAGGTGTACCTCGACCTCAAGTTCAATCCGCGCAACACGCTCCGCTTCGGCAAGCAGGAGGTCAACATCGGAGACCGACGCGGCAAGGTGTTCAATGGGGTCCTCACCGGAATTTCGCAACCGGAGTGTCGCGCCGGAACGTGGTGCTACCAGTTGGGCGGCATGCGGCTTTCCAGTGCCGGAGGCGATTGGCTCTACTACCTCTCACTCGACTATCCGTTTTTCTACGAGGTTGATGCCAACGGGAAACCGATCAACATCCTTCGTGCAGAACTCTTCCGGATCCAGTACACCGAGCATGACATTCCGGTGGGCCTCAACAACGTGCCCCGCAGTCTGCCGGACAACGTGACCGTGCCCAGTTCCTGGACGTCTGCAAATCGCTGGTCCGGCTATGCCGTGTGGGATCAGGGCAGTAGCGACTACACCCCGCTCTTCTACCACGCGCACGGGCAGGAGTACTTTGGGTTGCGGTTGCTTTGGGAGACTCCGAATTTTGAGTTCTACCTCGATCTGGTCAACAACTTCGGCAACCGCAGGTACTACAAGTACAACCAGCGGCAAACCCTGACCTCATACACGCTGACGGGCCGGGCCGCCGAACTGGAACTGACTTACCGTGACAACATTCATGCGACCACGCTGGTCTTCCTCTACGCCAGCGGGGACGAGGATTTTGGCGACACACAGGCCAATCATGCTCGGAGCCTGAAGGATTACTTTGAGATCATGCCCGGTTCCTACGGGGGCACCCAGTTCTATTTCAACGGCGGCAGTACGAATTTCAACAGCGGAACCGGGCTTGGGCATTCAATCAACAATACCCGTATGACCGGACTTCGCTACCGCTACAACATTCCGGAAGAGGATTTTGTTTATCGGTTTGGACTTTACCAACTCAAGCGCAACCTTGCGGTCACGGACGCCAAAGGCCATTCGGTGAAGGACATTGGCATTGAGTGGGACAACACCTTCTCCTTCAAGCTCACCCCGCATGTTCAGGCGCACATCGACATCAACCTGTTTTCGGCAGGTCACGCTTTTGCCTACGATGACCACAGCACTGCGCTGGGCATCAAGAAAATGATCACGCACACCGCCGGTCGGGTGCTTTATCGCTTCTGATCCATTCACCGCCGAGGCGCAGAGGACGCTGAGAATGAGAGACAATAAGCGACATCAAGTGCATTGTTTACAAGTTCAAAGAACCCTCTGCCCTTCTACGCCTCTGCGGTGAGATGAGGAAGCAAGGAAACTGAGACAAGCAAATGGGAGGGCGTATGAATCAAGCAAGAACCGCCACGGTTGAGCGCAAAACCAAGGAGACAAAAATCCGGGTGTTTGTCAATCTCGACGGCACCGGAAAGTCGGATGTGAACACAGGCATTGGCTTTCTCGACCACATGCTTGACCAGCTTGCGTTCCACGGGCTGCTCGACCTTGAGGTGCATTGCGACGGCGACTTGCACATCGACGGGCACCACAGCACGGAAGACCTCGCCCTCGCGCTCGGTCAGGCGGTCCGGGAAGCGTTGGGAGACAAGCAGGGCATCCAGCGCTTCGGACACGCCTACATTCCCATGGACGAGGCGTTGCTGCGCTGCGTGATCGACCTCTCCGGGCGCCCGGAGTTCGTGTTTCAGGGCAAGTTCACCCAGCCTGCCATCGGCCAGTTGGACACCCAACTGATTCCGCACTTCTTCAAGTCCTTTGCCCTCACCTCCGCGAGCACCCTGCACCTCGCGATCCTCTACGGCTCGAACAACCACCACCAGTGCGAGGGGCTCTTCAAGGCATTGGCTCGGGCACTGCGGCAGGCGGTGGAGCATGATCCCCGACGGCAAGCCGTGACCTCCACCAAGGGAACGCTCTGAGATGCCCGCAACCGCCATCATTGATTACGGCGTTGGCAATCTTGCAAACCTCAAGAACGCCCTTGATCATCTTGGTGTGGGGTGCATGGTGGTCCGTGATCCGGAGCCACTGCAAACCGTTGCACGCATTCTGCTGCCGGGTGTGGGAGCGTTTGCTCCGGCAATGGCGCGACTCCGGGAATCCGGAATGCTGGACGTGCTGACCGAGCGGGTGCAGGTGGGCATTCCCCTGCTTGGCATCTGCGTGGGTTCGCAACTCCTGCTCGACGAGAGCGAGGAGGATGGCCTCCACCCTGGACTCGGCTGGATCCCCGGACGGGTCCAGCGCTTTCGGCATGATCTCAAGATTCCGCAAATTGGCTGGAACCAAGTGGAGTTTCGGAAATCCGACCCGCTGCTGGAAGGGATTGCGGACGGCGCTCATTTCTATTTCGTCCACTCCTACTACATGGTTCCCAACGCACCGGGAGCCACGCTCGCAGAAACCGAGTACGGCCTCCGCTTCACCTCGGTGGTGCGGCGGCAGAACGTCTGGGGCGTGCAGTTTCATCCGGAAAAAAGCCAGAATGCCGGACTGCGCCTGCTGCGCAACTTCTGCACCTTCACTCCATCCAATTCCTGACTCTCAACCAACAACATGGCCAAGGAACAAACCCTTTCGATCATCAAGCCCGACGGTGTGGAGCGCAACCTTGTCGGCGAAATCCTGCAACGCTTCGAGCAGAACGGACTTCGCATCGTTGCCACCAAGATGATCCAGATGTCCCGCAAGCAAGCCGAGGGCTTCTACGACATTCACCGCGAGCGTCCGTTCTTCGGTGAACTCACCGAGTTCATGTCCCGGAGTCCGGTGGTCGTCACCGTTTTGGAAGGCGAAAACGCTGTTGCCAAACACCGCGAGGTGATGGGCGCAACCAATCCTGCTGAAGCTGCCGAGGGCACGATCCGCAAGGATTTCGCGGAAAGCATTGGTGAAAACACGGTCCACGGCTCGGACAGCTTGGAGAACGCGGCAATCGAAATCGCCTACTTCTTTGCCAAGATCGAACGGGTCAACGCAGGCTGAGTTTCAGGAAATCCACGGCCGCAGGGCCCCCCAAATCTGGTGGCGTCCGACTTTCTGGAGGGACGAGTGGGCCAGCGGCGACTGCTCCAGCCCGAGCTTCTGCTGGATGATCCGGCTCTGCTTGGCGAGGTCGTTGCGCTTGAGCTTGTCCACCTTGTTCACCACCACCAGCACTGGACGCTGGCTCGCATCCAGCCACTGCTTGAGTTGGACATCCCCCGCCGTCGGTCCTTGGCGGCTGTCGATGATCAGCACCACCCCGCGCAACGGTTCCCGCCTGGAGAGGTACACCTCAGTCAACGCCTGCCAACTCCGCCGGAGCGGTGCTGGAACCTTTGCAAACCCATAGCCCGGCAGGTCAACGCAGTGGAAGCTCTGGTTGATCCGGAAGAAATTGATGAGCTGCGTCTTGCCCGGAGTCGAGCTGGTCTTGACAAGGTTCTTGCGGTTGAGGAGCGAGTTGATCAGCGTGGACTTCCCCACGTTGGAGCGTCCCGCAAAGGCGACCTCCGGAACCTTGGTGGGTGGAAACTGCTTGGGCGCGGCGGCACTGATGACCAGTTCCGCCGAGGTGATTTTCATTGCTCCTTGCCCTCCGGGCGCTCTGGCGGCTCAGCGGCTTGGGGACCTTGCGGCGGGGCACCGAACAAGCGGCGGGAAAGCTGCTCCATCCGCTCCAGTTGGAATCCGGATTCCCGGTGCGCGAGGTCGAAGTAGAGCAATCCCAAGAGGATCGCGGCAAACGGGAAGAAAAAAATTCCAACCAGGTAAAGTGACCAGCGATATGGATCAATCACAATCTCCAGAGACTGTGAAAAAAGTCCAATAATATCTGTATAATCCACCTGGGATTTGGTGACTAGACCGCTTTGGAGCCGCTCCAACCTCTCTACGTCATCCTCACTGATAAAAGTGTTCATCAAGCTCTGAAGAAACAATTCGAGCATGATGATGATGATCATAAATACTCCAAATACCCGGGCAAGCTTGGTGCGGACCAGCTTGAAACTGCGGGCCAAAGCCGGCATTCCCCGTATCTGCTCCACCATGTACACGGGCTGGGCCAGTGAGAAAGCAAAGAGACTGAACAACCAGAGTGCAACCATCATCACGTTGATTGGAAAAGGTGTTCCCATCATCCCTATCATACCAAAGAAAAGCAGGCATCGCAGGACCGCGATGTGCATGGCCCCCCAGAACACGCGGCTCCGGAGGGTGTTAAGGATGCCCACGATGGGGAACGTCAGCCCAAACGCGAGGCCGATCACTCCAAGCGCCATTGCTCCATCCAGTACTTGCCACATCAGAAAAAACAGCAAAATTTCTGCTCCGATCAACCCTCCAATGCCGAGCAGCATTGACGGGATCAGCAGCACTCCGGTCAGCAGCACCATCGGCAGGAAGTGCTTTCGATAGAGTTGGAAGCTGCTCACGAAGAGGCTGAAGAAACTGTGCGAGTGTGTTAGTGGGTTCACGGGTGAGTCAGGTCAAAATTGATGCGAGAATGTCTAGAGAAATCATAACAAGGCTTCCCCTTGCATTACAAGCGGAAGGGGCGGAATCCTACCTTCCGGATGAAGCGGACCGACAGATCATCCTGCTCCAGCAGGAAGTCGCCAAGCTGGACAAGCAGGTTGTCGAGTTGCAGAAAACCCACGAAACACTGGACGGGCGGCTGGCCGAAGCCGATTCCCGGACCCGGCAGCTTGTGGAAGCACTGGAGTTGCGGCAACACCCGCCCGAACCCACGAGTGGGGCCGATCTTCGTCAGCATGGAACAGCGGTGCTTTCCCGTCTGCTGGAGGAATTGGGGCAGTCGCTCATGCAAACCCTCTCGGAACTGGAAACCGCGCTCGGGCGGATCATGCATCCAGAAGCCCTTGGTTTGGTGCAACGCTGCCGGGATCGGCTCCTGATCCTCACCGATCGTATCCTCACCCTCCAGCGTCACGCCGACCCGCTGCAAAACCCGTGGATTCCGGAAACCGACCGACTCGACCTGTTGGTTTTTTTCAAGGAACTCGCCTACCAGCAAAGTCTGGAGACGGCCAGCATCCGCCTGTTCTCATCCCCCCGCTTGCAGGCGGTGGGTCAGTTGGACCCCATCCGCTTTGAGGAAGCAGCCTTGCTGCTGCTTCAGGAAGTCCAACGCCGCAACCCTGATGAGGAGATCACCGTCACCCTGAGGAAATCCGGACTGGATTCCTCGCAATTGCTCGTGGATCTGTCCGGGTCTGCGGATTGGGAACTCCCGGAAACGGCCACACTCGCGGATTTCCTGAAGCAGCGGCTGGAGGATTCGGACACCTTCGGGCTGGATCTGCTGGTGGCGTGGGATGTGCTGGACCGGCACGGTATTGCCCTTGAATTTCACCGCGAGCAGGAACGCGCCTCCGGCTTCAGCTTCAGTATGCGTCTGCACTCCGATCCGGTGGCACTGCCGGAGTGACCGTTCCCGGAGGCAGTCCCGCAGATGCCCGTCAGCCTCTGGCGTCTGTGAGGAGACTGACCCGCAGTCAGAAGACACCCGCAGGGACACACCAACCCCTTGGGGTGAAGCCTCATTAAAAAATCATGGTGCTTCCGCTCATCCAAAAAAGCGCCGATTGGAAACTCAATCCTGATGGTCTCGCAAAAAGTCCACGAAGGTGAAAATTTGATCCATTTTGGGGGTCTCCTTACCATTTGACACCCCCAAAAACGTTTAACCTGAGACGATCTGAAGCCTAGAGTTTTTTGTAGATCTCCGGTCTCTAGCGTCTTATGAGTCCATCACTCCTTAGAACCTTCCGGGCCAAGCGGTTTGACGAAGATCATGAGTTGCGGGAGCAACGTGAGGGCGGCGGCGAGGGCGATGAGCATGGCGAGCCCGGTGAGCAACCCAAAGTAGATGCTCGGAATGAAGTTCGACATCACAAGGATGGAGAAGCCGATGATCACCGTGATCGAGGTGTAGTACATCGCGTAGCCGATGCTGCTGTGGGCACGGTGCATGGTGGCAAGGTAGTTGTGGTCGTGGGTAAACTCATGCTGGAAGCGGTAGAGGTAGTGGATGGTGTTGTCCACCGCGATGCCCATGCTGATCGCCGCGATGGTGATGGTCATCAGGTCCAGTGGAATCTCCGTCCAGCCCATGAAACCGAGGACGACTCCGATGGAGAGCACGTTCGGAAAGAGCGCGATCAGCGAGATGGTGATGGAGCGGAAGAGGATCAGGAACATCACGAACAGCGCCGCAACCACCGCTCCAAGCGTGAGAATCTGTGAGTTGAAGAGGCTTTGCAGCATGTTGTTGTACAGCACCAGCAGGTTGGCGAGGTGGGTCTGCTCTTCCGGAAACTCCAGCTTACCGTTGAGATCACGGCGGATTTTCTTAAGCAGTTCGTTGCGGCGCAGGTCGGGTTGGGAATCCCGGATGCGCACGGCGATGCGCGCCTGGTTGTGTTCAATGGAAACGTAGGGGGAGAGGATGAGCTTGCGGAACTCCTCCGGAAGCTCGTTGTAAATCAGCGCGAGCAGGAAGCCGTCGAGGGGTTTGCCGTCGTTAAGCACCTCGCCCGCTTCCAGCAGGGTGGCGAGCGAAATGACCTTCCCGGTTTCCGGAAGGCCGTCGAGGTAGTCGTGCAGCCGTTGGATGGCCTCCGTCTTGTCCGAGGTGAACCAGTATTGCGCCTCTCCTGCGGATTCCTCGAACTCCTCCTCGAACGAATCGAACTCCTCCTCGTCCTCGTCTTCATCCCCCTCGGAATCCGTCACTGCGACGGGTTCGGCCTCCTCCGTGTTCTCCGGGAAGTCGAGAAGCACATCCAGGGTGGTGGTGCCGCCGAGTTTCTGGTCAATGATCTTCATGCCCTGATAGATTTCGGTCGATTCCTTGAAGTAGTCAATGAAGCTGTTCTCAACCATCAGGCGCGTGGCACCGGTGGCGCTGACGACTGCAACGGCAACGCTGACCCAGAGGATGGTCGTGCCGTGGCGCTCGGTGAAGCGGGCGAAGACCTCGGTGAGGGCAAAGCGCGACTCGAAGGCGAGGTTGGGCATCAGCCGGTCGAACTGCACCTGCAAGACCGGGAAGAGCAGGAAGGTGAGCAGCAGCGAGACCAACACTCCGGCGCTCATCATCCAGCCAAAGTTGATCACCGGGAGGATTCCGGAGAGGATCAGCGAACTGAAGCCCGCGATGGTGGTCAACACCGCGTAGAGGCAGGGCTGGGCCATGAACACCACGGTGTCCGAGACCAACTCCCGCTGCGACTTGTCCGGATTCGTGCGGGCGAGTTCGCGGTAGCGCACGATCAGGTGGATTGTGATCGCCATCGTGATGATCAGTTGCAGCGAGATGAAGTTGGACGAGATCACCGTCACCTCCCAGCCGAACATGCCGAGCAGTCCGGTGGTGGCAACCACCGAGAACGAGCAGGTCAGCACGGGCAGCAGCACCCAGCGCAACTGGCGGAAAATCACTGTGAGCGTGATCATCAGGAAGACCAGCACCCCCAGCCCGAAGATCTGCAAATCTTTCTTGATGAACGTCACCAAGTCGTCTGCGATCATCGTGAGTCCACCAAGGAACAGTTCCGAATCGCCCCGGTACTGGTCGAGCAGGGCGCGGACTTGTGCAACGTTCTCACTCTCGATCGCCCGCATCTTGTCGCGGTGCGCCTTGAAGTCTGCCTTCACCTGTCCGTACTGCGCCTGCTCTTCCGTGCTTAAGGTTCCGGTTTTTTGCTTGCGGCGCAACTTGTCCCGCTGCTCCCGGAGTTCGCGGTTGAGCGGATCGTCGTGCAGGTTGACGAGGAGTGCCGTCGTCTTGAAATCCTTGCTGACAAGATTGTCCTGATAGATGGGACTGTTGAGGAATTCCTGCCGCGCCAACTCACGGTCAATGCCCGGAGACTCAAGCGTGGGCACGTTCTCCAACAATTCCTTGACCGGCTTGGGCGGGCTTTGAAGCAGCGGGACATTGAGGATCGAGGTCACGGACTCGACCCGCTCCAGCTTTTCAAGGTCGCGGCTGAGGTTCCGGATCGTCGCCAGCGTCTCGTCCTCCAGCAACCCGGCCTTGGGGGTGAAGGTGACGACGAGGTAGTCCGGGGTGTAGTAGCGTTGGTTGATCAGGCGGGTGTATTCGAGATCCTTGTCGTCCTCCAGCAGCAGCGTCTCCGAAGAGGCGTCGATCTCCAGCTTGCGGGCTTCAGAGCCGAGAAACGCGACAACGAGCAGGATGAGGACGAGAATCGTCTTCGAGTGTTCAAGGATGAGCTTGTCGTAAAAGGAGCGCAGCAAGGTCTAACTCTGTTCGGGGTTTTTCAAATCCTCAATCAGTTCGTCCATCGTCTTGTTCTTGAGGACTCCAGCGAACTGGGAGCGGTAGGTCTGGATAAAGCTCACGCCAAGGATGTTCACGTCATAGACCAGCCAACCGCGCTTCTTGTGCTTGTAGAACTTGTAGATCATCTCCTTCTTGTCACCTTTTGACACCAAGTAGGTCGTGAGCGTCGCACGATTCTTCTTGGTCAGTTCCGCGTCTTCAATGATCACCTCCTCATCGGTGTAGAGTTCGAGCTTTTCCAAATACGACTGCTGAATGCGCTGCACGAAGACCTTGACGAACTCCTTGCGCTGCTGCTTTTTGGTCTTCTTCCACTTCTTCCCCAAGCTGAGCCTGGCCATCTGGTTGAAGTCGAACATCGTGTTCACCTCATCAATGATCTGCTTGTTCCGGACTTCCTTGTCAAGCGACTCGTCCCGCAGGTAGGAGATGACGTTGTTGACTTTTTCCTTGGTCATTTTGGTGATCTCCGCCGCTTCATCCGCTTGTCCAAACGGGACAAACCCAAACAGCAGGAACAGGCCAAGGATTGCTGTGGAAATGGGGTTTCGCATTATCACTCCGCTATTTTCCGGTTACGGTTTTGTTCATAGACCTCCCGCAGGAAGGGATAGAGGTCCACGGCATCTTTCTTCAAATTTTCATACTCGCCAATGTGCAGGGAGGTGTCGTTGATCACCTCCACCACTTTGGCACCAACGGGCGCGAGTTCGCTGTTCCCGTAGAGAACGTGATCCCCGTTTTCCTTGCGGACTGCGAACTTTGAACTCGTTGGATCAGTGAGGAAATTCGGATAGAGGCTGACAGAATCCCGCACGTTCGAGGGCCCAAGCAAGGGCAGCACGATATGAAAACCGCCGCCCACACCGTAAGACCCCAAGGTCTGGCCGAAATCCTCCTGATGCTCCTCCAAGCTGAACCACGAATTGGCAGGGTCGAAGAGTCCAAACAGGCCAATCGTTGAGTTGATCAAAAACCGTCCGGTTTCCTCTCCAGCATGCTTGAACTTCACTTGCAGCACATTATTGACGAAACGCACGGGAAAGAGAAGATTTTTGAAAAAGCGGCCCACCGCCCGCCGCCCACCGTCCGGAATCACCCAGCGATAGCCTCGGGCGGTGGGCTCGAGGACATAGGTGTAAACGCCGTCGTTGAAACTGGTCATCACCCGGTTGTAGCCGCTCAAGGGATCAAAAACCTCCTGCTCGGCGGGGTCGCCAAACTCGTCGTCAAAGTCCTCCTCGAACTCGTCTTCTTCCTCATCTCCCTCTTCGTCCTCTTCAGAATCTGCATCCTCCTGCTCGGACTCTTCCTCCTCGGAATCTTCTGAGGCTTGAGCCAGCAGCGGCCCCGTTTGATAGGAGGATTCAATGGGTGGGTTGGCCCAAAGCAGGGTTGCTCCGCAGAGAGTTAGGAGCAAACCAAGAAATACAGGTCGAGTGGTTCGTTCAAGCATAAAGGGTGGTTAAAATGACAGCCTTGGTGCTTGGGCTGATTAACTTCAACGGGAAGCTCCATTTTTTTCAACCACAGTTAACAACATATTCTCATATATTGTCAAGGTGCGATACTCCTATGTTGATTGGTTCGTTTCTGATGCCAACTTCGGTTAGGCTCATCAGAATCTAAAGCTTGAGGCTGGAAGCTCCAGGTCATGACCGCACCATCACCCGGAAGGGTTCAATCCTCACAGCCAATGGTCCCCACAATGTCCAACGCCCCCCCGTTCCGAATGCTCGCCGGGATGTTCTTCCAGTCCTCGGCGGCGCTGATGTTCGAAGTCAGCCTGTCGCGGCTGCTGACCCTGGAACTCTGGCACCACTACGCCTTCCTGATCATCAGCGGTGCTTTGCTCGGCTACGGTTCTGCCGGATCGTTCCGGTTGCTGTTCCAGAGACCCGCACGGCCGTTCGTCCCGTCGCTGGCCTTTGCGGTCGGTTTGCTGCCGCTCTTCGTTCTCGCCAACCACCTGCCCTTTGATCCGGCCCTGCTGCCGCTTGACCCGTGGCACGGTGGTTGGCTGCTGCTGCACTTCCTGTTGCTCGCCCTGCCGTTTTTCTTTGCTGGACTGACCCTCAATCTGCTGCTGGAGCACCACACCGAGAACGCCTTTGCACTCTACAGCAGTGACCTGCTTGGTGCAGCTTTGGGCGGAATCGGCTATTTCCTCGTTGCCCCACATTTCAAAGAACTGGAGTGGCTGGCAGTGGTTGCCCTGCTGGGGATGGTGAGCGCGGCCTGCCTCGCTCCAGACCGGGGCTTGCGAATTCTGGTGGTGGGAATCGCGGTCGGCTTGCTTGCCGTGTGGAGCGGCTGGGGCTTGCCGTCCCTAAAGATCAACGATTACAAATCGCTGCCACTGGTGTTGCAGCATCCGGAGAGCAAAATCATTTCCACCCAGCGGGACGCCGTTTCCCGACTCGATCGGCTAGAAACGCCGCTGGCCCGTTTCGCTCCCGGACTCAGCCTTGACTACCTTGGCCCGCTTCCGCACCAAATGGGCCTCACCTTCGATGGCGACAGCCTGACCGGATACGCCCCGTGGCACCCCGAATCCTTGGGAGATTATCTCCATCACCTTCCCACCTGGTGGCTGTTCCACGACACTCCTGCTCCGGAATCGGTACTGGTCCTTCAAGCTCTTGGAGGGCAGGAGGTGCTGTCGGCGCTGGAGTCCCAAGCAGCTTCGGTGACGGTGCAGACCGACCACCCCTTGCTGGCCGAGGAACTGTTGCGCCACAACGCCTTTCCGCAGGTGAGCGTTCATGCCGAGCAGGCCCGGACGCTGCTGGCGAGAAATTCCGGCCCCTATGACCGCATTCTCGTTTCCATTGAGAGCACCATGCCTGCGGGCAGCACCGGCATGGACCCGCTCCGCAAGGATGCACTGGCCACCCTTGAAGGTTTGGCTGCACTGCTTGATCACCTCGCCCCATCCGGGTTGTTGGCCGTACAGCGTTTCCTGCTGCCTCCCCCACGGGCCGAGTTTCGGCTGATCGCCACGGCGATTGCCGCGCTGGAGCAACGTGGCTGGCCTGCCGAGGAACACCTCGGCGTCTTCCGGACCCTCTCCACGCTGATGGTTGTGATTTCCCACGAGCCGTGGTCCTTGCAGACACGAGAGCGGTTCCGGAAGTTCTGTCGCAACCGAGGTTATGCTCCTGTTTACTATCCCGGAATATCTTCTGCTGAGTTGAATCAGGGCATCCGCCTGCCGACTCCCATTTACGCCGAAGGAGTGCAACAACTGCTTGAGGATTCGGCTGGCTTCCACCACGCCTCTGCCTTTGACCTCGAACCTCTTTCGGACGATCGCCCATTCTTTTACCTGTTTCTGAAATGGTCGAAGCTGACTGAAATCCACGCTGGGTTCGGTTGGAAGTGGGAGGGTGTGGTCGAGGCTGGGTTGCTGGTGCCTTTGTTGTTCGGAGTCGTTTCCATGTTGGGCTTCCTGTTGATCGGAATGCCGCTGCTCCGGCACCACCGCATCTTGGGGCAGATGCTTCCGGGCATAGCCTACTTCTTCGCCATCGGACTGGCCTTCATGCTCGCGG
The DNA here is from genome assembly GCA_002726945.1 of Deltaproteobacteria bacterium. GTDB lineage: Bacteria > SAR324 > SAR324 > SAR324 > NAC60-12 > UBA8110. The sequence continues at coordinate 14,882 of PBTB01000071.1, forward strand.
AAATGGCGCTGCTGGAACAACTCACGCCCTTTCTCGGCAAGCCGATTTACGCCCTGGCCGTGGTCTTGAGCGGCCTGTTGCTCGCCTCCGGACTGGGCGCAGGGTGGGGGCAAACTCAGGAATTTCGGAGCGTGATCAAAACTTTTGGTGGCTTGCTTGGCCTGTTGCTGCTCTACTTCCTTGGCTTGGGGAACGTGCTTTCCGCGTGGGCAGGGCTAGAGACGATCCCACGCCTGCTCGTGGCGCTCGCGGCGGTGGCGCTTCCGGGGTTTCTGATGGGAGTGCCGTTTCCTGTGGGGCTGACGCGGTTGGTCGAGGGCATCCCGGATTCAGAGCAACGCCGAATCCGGGTTGCCTTGGCGTGGTGCTGCAACGGCTGTGCATCTGTGATGGGCGCGACCGGAGCGATCTGGCTGGCACAGCTTTCCGGACAGTCCACGCTCTTTTTGGCCGCAACACTGTGTTATGTCTTTGCGCTCCTGATGCTGAAAAAGTTGTAGCGCTGAATTTAGAGACCTCCCTCTCAGAAGGACTGCACCCGGCCGGTCATCGGCACAAAACGCACCTGCCCGTGCTGTGAACTGAAGATCTTGCCTCGCGAATCCTTCTCGATCAGCGTGAGGTGCTGGTAGTAGCGGACATCACCGAGGGGCACGATCAGCTTGCCTCCGGGCTTGAGTTGCTTCAAGAGCGGGCGGGCGATGTGGTTCGCGGCGGCGGTGATGATGATGCGGTCGAACGGGGCGTGTTCCGGCCAGCCGTAGTAGCCATCCCCCTGCTTCACCTTCACCTTGTAGCCGAGCTTCCGAAGTCGCTCCTTCACTTCCACTGCAAGGTTCGGACGGATCTCGACGGAGTAGGTGTTGGCCCCAAGCTCGGCCAGCACCGCAGCCTGATATCCAGAACCCGTGCCGACCTCAAGCACCTTCATGCCTTTGTCGATCTCCAGCAGTTGTGTCATCAAAGCCACGACGTAAGGCTGGCTGATCGTCTGCCCCTCACCGATGGGCAGGGGGCGATCCGCGTAGGAGAGGTGCTGCAGGTGCTTGGGTACAAACCGATGCCGGGGCACCGCCTTCATCGCGCCCAACACGCTCGGACGCCAAATCTCCCGTGCCGCCAAGTCCAGCACCACCATCTGGGTGCGGCGGGCTTCCCAGTCGATTCCCCACGCATTTGCCGCCAGCAACAAAAACAGTGCGACCAAACTGGCCTGACCCAAACCTCTCAGACTTGCTTTTCTCATGGCAACCTACTGGGAGGAATCCGGAATTCCGTTTGGATCAACATCAGGCTAAACGGTGCAAAGAACAAAGAGGTCCACACCAAAGAGTGGGGAAGGGGCCTCACCTAATTCTGCCGACTCCCCCTATTTTCTGTAGAGTTCCCGTTTTTTTTCATCACTGCTGCCGTACCACTTTGCCTCCCAAGAGTCTTCCTTCTGAACATTTTCAGATGGGTAGACATCAAGGACGGGAGTGTAGGCACGCGTATTCTGAGTGAGAGCAAGTAGAATCACTGCTGCGATATCTTCAGGCTGCATAAGTTTTTCAGGATAGACATCATGATTATCATGCTGCATCTGTGTATCAACGTTTCCTGGACGTATGAGTATCGCCCTCACCCCATGGGGACGCCCCTCCTCTTGTGTAACCCCTGTGAGACCTCCTAACCCCCACTTGGCGGAGCTATAGGCCGCCATCTTGTACGGGTAGTACTTACCTGCAAGAGAAGAGACATTGACAATATGTCCACTCCCCTGTGCGCACATGCGAGTGAACACTGCCTGAGTACAAAGAAAAACAGCTTTGAGGTTGACATTTATTTGAATGTCCCAGTCCTCCTCACTGATATCAGGAATAGCTTTATGATCAGCAAATCCGGCATTATTCACGAGGATATCGACCTTGCCAAAGCGCTTCAGGGTTTGTTGGACCATGGCATCCACATCCACCTTCTTAGCAACGTCTGTTGCCACCGCAAGCGCTTCCCGGCCAACACTGCGAATTTCCTCGGCAACGACTTCGAGCTCAGAGACAGTGCGCGCTGCCAGAACCAAGTGAGCGCCTTCCTGAGCCAAGGCCAGTGCTGTGACTCTGCCAATGCCGCGGCCTGCGCCTGTAACGATGGCAATCTTTCCTGCTAGTTTCATCAGCATATCCTTCAGAGTGGATTGATCCAAAAAACCGACTCATTGACCCGAAATTGGGCAATGGATCATGAACCGATGCAGTCGCTCCAGAATTGGACAATGGATCGGCGTACCTAAAATATACATGCCCCCCTACATTGTCAACACCAAAATTCATTTTTTGGTAGTCTCCCCCTTGAGTGTTGTTCCTCTGAAAATCGGGAACAATAACTGTAAATCGCGGGAAACGCACCGGAAAACGCCGTCTATTTGCAAAATCCCAACACTTGACAGGGCGAATTTTGCTGAGGACAGGCACCAA
>PBTB01000072.1 GCA_002726945.1 Deltaproteobacteria bacterium
CGCGGCCCCGGCCGCAGAGCCCGCCTTTGCGCCTGCTCGTGCGCCTGCTTTGGACGGTAACCCCGGCCGCCTGTGTTGCGGGAAAGCTCCCTGCTGATGCTGCTCGCCGCTCGCCCCAATCGCCGAGCAATCTCTCGCAGTCCATGTCCTTCCTGACGCCAACGGTGGATCTGCCTGCGGTCTGCCTCTGTCATACGCTTGTCAGTCATATCGCCCTCCAAGTGTTCGATCACATGAAGAACATAACTTACCGCAGGGCCTTTTCAGACAACAGGTGTTGCAATAGCCGGTGGAATGCGGGACATTAATTAACTGATATTATTTGATTTACTTGATCAAGGAGCTGGTCGGGGTGAGAGGATTTGAACCTCCGACATCCAGCTCCCAAAGCTGGCGCGCTACCGGACTGCGCTACACCCCGAAGGAAGGAGGGTTCAGTCTAGCAAAGCCACGCAGACTCGCAAGCGGGATTCGCAAGGGTCCGGAAAATCTTGCTCACAGCGAGTCGTAGTCGAGCCGGTTGAGTCCGTTGAAAGCGGCAACGCGGTAGGCTTCATCCAAGGTGGGGGAGTTGAAGACGGCGTTGATGAAGTAGCGAATGGTGCCTTCAAAGTGCATCACGGAGTGTCCGAGGTGGATGAGTTCGGTGGCGCGGGGACCAATGATGTGAACGCCCAAAATTTTGAGGGTTTCCGGATCGAAGAGCAGTTTAAGGATACCGTCCTTCTCAGCCATGATGTGCGTCCGTGTGATCTCCTTGAAGTGTGCGATCCCGATTTCATAGGGAATGCACGCTTTGGTCAGTTCCTCCTCGGTTTTACCGACCATCGCCACCGGGGGAATTGTCCAGATTCCGAAGGGAAACTCTCGGGGCATGGACTCGTTCTGCAACTCCCTAAAGGCGTGCAACACGGCGATACGGGCTTGGATCATCGAGGTTGAGGCGAGTCCTGGAAAACCGATGATATCCCCTGCGGCATAAAGGTTAGGCAGGGTGGTTTGGTGGTATTCATTGGTGACAATCAGGGCGTTGTGCCCAAGCTCCACTCCAACTTTCTCAAGGCCGAGATCCCGGGAATTTGCCAGCCGTCCTGCCGCCACCAAAACGGTGGAACAGGGCAACACCTTTTGGCTCTCCAATTCAACGTGCATCTCCTGTGGCCCCACCTTGCGGATGGCCTTGACGTTCTCCCCCAGCCGCATGGTGATGCGCTGGTTGCGCATGTTGAAGACGAGGTTTTCGGAAATCTCTCGGTCAAGGAAGGGCAGGATGTCGCGGTCACGGGCAATGAGGTTCACGCGAATGCCCATCTTGGCAAAGATGCAGGCGTACTCGCAGCCGATCACTCCAGCTCCAATGATCGTGATCTTGCGTGGAAGCTGCTCAATCTCGAGAATGGTGTCCGAGTCGAACACACACTCATGGTCGAAGGGCGCCCAGTCCGGGCGTCTTGGGGAGGACCCCGTGGCGATCACGGCATAATCCATCGAGATTTGGTACGGTTCATCACTCTCGTTGGGTGCGATCTCCAGTAAATTCGGGCTAAGAAACCGAGGGATGCCGTGCAGCACCGCCACCCGATTTTTGTCGAGGTTGCGCCGCAGGGAACTTTCCTGCTCCTGTATGACATGCTGTTTGCGAAACATCAGTTCGGCAGTCGTGAGGTTCTCCTTGAACGCGATCTGAATGCCGTGGGATTGCTGGCGGATCATCGCCAGATTGACCACCGTCTCGCGGAGGGATTTTGAGGGCACCGTTCCGGTGTGAAGCGAGACTCCACCCAAACGCTCCAAACGCTCAACGAGCGCCACGTGTTTCTTGAGCTTGCTGGCCTGCATGGCTGCGGTTTCCCCGGCTGGGCCAGAGCCGATGACCACGAGGTCGAAGTGTCGAACTTCCTGCATTTTGTCTAAATTTCTGAACTCTGAATCCCGCTTATCCTAGCGGTTGCACCCATGAGGGGCAATCTGGATACCCCCCGTTGCAGGGACGACTTGGCGTTGAGGGGTTGATCTCCTATGCTGACGGTGAGGCAGCAGGAACAAAGTTCCAAGGTTCAAAAGGCACTGAGAGGCAAAGTTCCAAAGGAGCAGAGTTAGGGAGGAGTGTTCCGTGAATCGGGAATGGAAACCTGAGTACCGATAACCGACCACTGAAAACCCATCTCCATGAGTTTGGCAGCAGGACTCGTCATTGGCACCAGTGGGCACATCGACCACGGCAAGACCACGCTCGTCAAGGCGCTGACCGGAATCGACACGGATCGACTCGCGGAGGAAAAACGCCGGGGCATCACCATTGACCTCGGCTTTGCGCATGACACCGATGCTCAAGGTCGACGGCTGGCGTTTGTGGATGTGCCCGGACACGAACGCTTTGTTCACAACATGCTCGCCGGAGTTGCAGGCATTGACGCCGTGTTGCTTGTGGTGGCGGCGGACGAAGGCGTGATGCCGCAAACCCGCGAACACCTCCACATCTGCAACCTGTTGCAGGTTCCCGCTGGACTCGTCGCCCTCACACGCACCGATCTGGTGGACGATCCGGAGATGATCGAGCTTTGCACCGAGGAAATTCAGGAATTGACTGCAGGCACTTTTCTGGCAGGCTGTTCGGTGATTCCCGTCTCGTCGGTAACGGGCGCAGGGCTTCCAGACCTCCGGAACGCACTGGGAAAGCTGTCAGGACGCGGGACTGCGAAAGCGGAGGAATTACCCTTCCGGATGCCTGTGGATCGGGCGTTCACGGTCAAGGGTTTTGGCATGGTGGTGACGGGCACAGTGCTTTCTGGATCCGTCTCGTTGGAGGAGGAGATCTGGCAGTATCCGGAGAAAAAGCCGGTACGGATTCGCGGGCTTCAAGTACAGAGCGAAACCGTTTCGCAGGTGCTGCACGGACAACGGGCGGCAGTCAACCTTGCCGGGCTCGCCCGCAAGGACATTCAGCGGGGCCATCAGCTTGCGTCTCCGGATTCTCTGGCAACGAGTTATATGCTCAACGTGGAACTGCACCTGATCCCCGATGAAGCCAAACCCCTCACCACGCGCCGTCGTATCCGGCTGCACCTCGGCACACAGGAGGTGATGGGACGGGTGGTGCTGTTGGGACAGGAGGCTTTGGCTCCGGGGAAAACCGGACTCGCCCAATTGCGACTCGAGGCTCCGGTGAGCAGCCGTTTTGGCGACCGTTTCATCCTGCGCAATTTTTCACCACTCACCACCTTGGGCGGCGGTCGAGTGCTGGACCCACTGCCTGCGAAATCACGGCGCACCCGCTCAGAATTACCTGCGCGGTTGGAGCGTATTTGCAGTGGTGATGAGACCACACAGTTGGAGGAAATCGTTTTCTTGCAGGGGGTCCAGGGGCTGAGGCAGTCGGAACTTCCCGTGCGCACGGGCTTGTCTGCCAAACAGGTGCAACGCAGCCTCCAACCTCTGCAAAGCCGACAGCGCTTGGTCTGCCTTGATCCTGTGGAAAAACGCTGGATGCACTCGGATCATTTGGAGCGCATCGGGCGTTTTATGCTGCGTTTGGTGGAAGCGCACCATCAACGGTTTCCGGAGCGGCAGGGCATGTCCCACCCGGAAATTGCGGGGAAACTCAGCCTGCTGTTCGCCCACGAACGTGAGGTCGAAATCCTGCTCAAGCTGCTCGTCAAACAAGAGAAGCTTGTGCAAACGGGCGGTGCCTTTGCGCGACCGAGTCACGTTCCGGAAGTATCTGGAGCGCAGGAGGCGCTGTTGGAGCGGTGCCTTGGGATCATCCGCAAGGGGGGCTTCCAACCTGTACGGCGCACCCACTTGCTGGAGCAGCTTGGGGTGGACGAAAAAGCTGGACTTGCCCTGCTCAAGTCGGCCGCACATCACAACCAGCTCGTCCGTGTGAGTGAGGATTTGCACTACACTCCGGAGCAACTTGGAGAAATCCGTTTGCGGCTGGCAACGCATTTTGCGGCAAACCCCACCGTGACCGTGATCGAATTCAAGGAACTGCTTGGCCTCACCCGTAAGTACGCAGTGGAACTGCTGGAGCATTTTGACACCCAACGCTTCACCGTCCGGCAAGACAACCTGCGGGTTCCCGGACTCCTCAAACCCCAAACTCAGGAAACCTGATGCAGTGGCTGGCCCCACAATCCCGGTTCATCCTCAAAACCTTCTTCAAGCGCAACTACGATGTGCTTTCTTCCAATGGCCAAACGATGGTCAATCGCATGATGCTTGGAGTGGACATCGCGGCTCTGATTGCCCTGTTTTCGTGGCTGTGATGCGAAGCTCCCAGCTATGGTTGACCCGCTCACTGGTTGTGCTTGGTGCTGGCATTTTGCTGGCTCCAAACCTGTCTGCGCAAAGTCTGCTCAACGATCCGGACTGGGTGGAGCGGCACCTGCAGACGAATGCCGCCAGTGAGGAATCGGCAGCTTCCGAATTCAGCGTTTTTTCAGGACAGGGAACTTCAACAAAGCCCGATTTTCTGACCCTGCTGCATCCGGAGTTTGAGCAGCCCGCTGCATCCGCCAACCACCGCTTGCAGTTGGCTCCCCAAGTCCGGGAGTTGCTGATGCTGATGGAGGACGATCCTGTTGATGCACAGGAGCAGTTGAAACGGCTGGAACCGCGCCTGAAAATGGAGGATCGCGCCCTGCTGCGCATTGTCCTGCTGCTGAGACTGGAGCGTCCACGCACGGCCAGGGTGCTGGCCGAATCGTTTCTGCTGGAACTCCCGGATGATCCCCGCACTCCGCTGGTTCACCTACTCCGCAACCGGGCTCTCCTTGCACTGGACGAACCGATTGCACTGGACGGACGGCTGGAGGAACAGGTACTGCGTACCCTGCCCGCCCGCTATCAACAGGAACTGCTGGAAGCGCTGAGCGCCGATGCCGAAGCCCGCAAACTCCCACTGGCCGCACTGGGCTACCGCCTCAATCTGCTTGCCAATCTGGAAACCGCATCCACAGCCGATGAGCAGCAGGTGCTGGAACAGCTTCGGAAAATCAACTCGCTCACGCAGCTGGAAGTGATTTCCGAACTCCACGGCACTGTTTCCGTGGTGCGGACGTGGGTGCCGGAACTCTATGTGGAACTGCTGTGGGAGCAAGGACAACACGCTCGTGCTCTGGAACTGCTCAGCCAGTTTCTCGCATCCGCCCATGAATACAAAGATGCCGAACAGGTGCATCGGCTGGAGGGTTTGCAGATTCGGATGCAGTCCGCCACTCGGACACGTCCTTACCGCATTGGGGTGATCCTTCCACTCAGCACCACTAACCGCCGGGTGGTGCAGTTGGTCCGCGAGACGATTGACGGGTTGCGCCTCGCCCTGATTGCCGAACAGGAGGGTCGGCTGCCGCGTGTGCGCACGGCGCAACCGGAGTTGCTGGATTTTGAGGAACTTGAGAGATCGGGGGCTTTGGCTGCGCTCACCGAGGATGCGTCGACGGACAATGCTTCCCTCCCGTGGCAACTGGTGTTTCGCGACTCCAAGCTCAATCCGGACCACACGCGCAAGATGATTCAGGAACTCGTGGAGCAGGAGCAGGTTTCCGCCATCATCGGGCCACTCACGCGCCGCACCTCTGAAACTGCTGCCGAAGAAGCCCAGCGCTTTGGGATCCCCCTGATCTCGCTCTCGCTCACGCGGTCGGTTCCGGATATCGGCGAGTTTGTGTTCCGCAACAACCTGAGCTGGGAGCTGGAAATCCAGACGCTGCTGCACCATGCAGTGGACTACCATCAGGCCCGGCGTTTCATGATCCTTTACGCAGACAACCGTCAGGGGCGCGAAAAGATGCGGCTGTTCTGGGAAGAAGCCGAGCGGTTGGGGCTGGAGATCCACGGGGCGGAACCCTTTTCCTCACAGCAGAAGAGTTTTGTTCCCAGCTTTGACGCCTTCACCCGCAAGCTGCGTCCACTCACGCCGGAGCAGGAGGAGACGCTCAGGGAACTGGATGAGGATTTGGAACCAGAGCATCGGTTCGACGCGCTGTTTGTCGCATCCGGATCGCTAAGCATCCGTAGCTTGCAGGTCGTTTTTCCCTACCTTGAAGTGTACGGCATGGAAGACACGCTGCTGCTCGGTGACAGCGGCTGGCATAACTACGCGTTGTTGTTCGCCACAGGTCGCCGGGGGCTGCGCAAGCTCGTGATTGCCGATGATTTTCACATGGAGAGCGAACGTCCAGAAGTCAGGGAGTTCATGGCACTTTACGAGCGCATGTTCTTTTTCGCACCGACCAAACAGCGTCCGGGCAACTACACCACCTACGCCTACGACACGGCAGGTTTGTTGATGAACCTGCTGCGGGTGGAGCAGAATCAGAATTCCACTGCGCTCAAGGAGGCGTTGCTGAGTTTGTCCGGATATCCGGGGGTGACGGGAGAGTTGCACTTTACGGAAAATGGCGAGGTGCAGCGCGAAATGCGGCTGCTGCGTCCACGCGGCGTGAGTTTCCGGGCGTTGAACTAGGGTTTTCAGTGTTCGGTTTTCGGGGTTCAGGTCCCCCTTCTCGATTCACGCAACCCCCTCCTCACTCTGCCCCTCTGGAACTCTGCCCCTCAAATCACCACTCCCCGGTCTGCTGCACCCGTGTGGTTTGGTTGAGCAGTGCTTCCACCATCGGGGTGAGTCCGGCAAAGCGTTCGTCCTGCGTTTGTCCATGGTAGTAGCGGTAGTAGATTTGCTGCATGACAACTGCGTGCCGGAAGAGCCCAAAGGCGTAGTAGAAGGTGAAATCAGGGATCGAGATGCCGGAACACTCCTCGTAAATGCGTACCGCCTCACGGCGTGTGGGAAAACCGGGAAGGTGAACCGGAGCCATGCGGAATTTTTGTAGAGATTCCGGATCATCGGCGTGTATCCAATACGCGATGGAGACCCCCAAATCCATCAGCGGGTCACCCAGCGTCGCCATTTCCCAATCGAGGACACCGATGATCCTTAGAGGATTTTCAGGATCCAGCACAAGGTTGTCGAGCTTGTAGTCATTGTGGATGAGCGCCGGACACGAGGTTTCCGGAATGCACTCGTGCAGCCACGCTATCACCTCATCGCAGTTGGGCGAATCGTCGGTGACCGCATTGATCCAGCGTCGGCTCCAGCCTTCCACCTGCCGCCGCACATAGCCCTCCGGACACCCCAATTCGCCCAGCCCGACCGCTGTGAAATCCACCGTGTGCAGCACAGCCAACCGCTCAAACATCGAGTGGGCAAGTCCGGCGTGTTGCTGCGGGGAAAGCGTATAATCCTCCGGAAATTGCTTGCGGACGATCACCCCCGAAATACGCTCCATGACATAAAACGGCGCACCGAGCAAAGCTTCGTCTGCTTCATGCAACAACGGCTTGGGCGCTTGTGGAAAGTGTGGGTGCAATGCATTCAGCACCCGAAACTCGCGGCCCATGTCATGTGCGGATTTTGCTTTGGTTCCAAACGGGGGACGCCGTAGGACAAACTCGCGCTTTCCAAAGCGCAACAGGTAAGTGAGGTTGGAGTAACCGGACGGAAACTGCCGGATTGTGAGCGGCCCGGCGCAACCCGGAATGTTGGCCCGCAGGTGTGCTGCGAGTGTGGCGTGGTCCTCCAGTTCCTCCCCAGCCCGGATGGCTTCAGGCGTGTCCAGTGCGGACATCAGCGGGCGAGCATGGCTTCCAGTTCCTCCAGCGAGGCTTGGTCGCCATCGGTCACCAGCGGCTTGTCCGGAAGTACGGTCCCGTTCTCCGCGACGGGTTCCTTGGGTTTGGCCTGAGATTTCTGCTCCAGTGGCTCCTCCACAAGATCAGCCACCGTCCGCAGGGTGTAGCTGAACTGGCGGCTCACTTGCAGCAAGCGTCCGCCTTCCACAAAATCCGGATGGCTCTGAAAGGATTCAAAATCATCAACCACCAGCGCGTGCTTGAGCGCCTCCGGCTTGAGGTAGAGCAGCATGCCTTCCTGAGATACGTCCTCGGAGTATTCGACCTCCCGGGTTTCAAACTTGAACCAGTTCTTCATGGGGTTTCCTTCCATCAGATAGCAAAAACGATTCTCAACTCGTGAGTGAGAACCGGAGAAAAACGACGCTGGAGACTGCTCTCCAGCTTCTGAATTTGCTGCCAGAAACATGCCAGTCGCCCGGACTCTCACTCCCCGGGAAAGGTTGTGCCGCCCTCGCCCCAGATCCGAGTGAGGGTGTCCTGAATCTTACGCTCCATGCGGACAATCCGCTCAAGGATTTTGCTGCACTTCCCACCCGCTTTTCCTATAACCCACATTGAGCAGGTTTTTTTAAAAATTCAGGACTTACGCAAAAACTGGGGTTGTTTTTAAAATCACTAATGATTTCAAAGAATTAATGGATTTGAGACATTTTTGATGAAGTCAACAATATCAGTGCTTTAGCAAAATTTTGCGTAAGTCCTGAAGGAGTGTGAGATGAGAGCCTATATCATCAGACGCCTATTACTGATCATCCCGACTCTGTTCATCTTGAGCATCCTGGTCTTTCTCTCGGTGCGCTTCATCCCCGGCGATGCCATAGACGCGATGTTGGGTAAGCAGGAATTCATGGTGAACGTAGATCGCGAAGCGATCGAGCATATGCTCGGTCTGGATGTGCCCGTCCACGTGCAGTATGGACGCTGGATCGGAGGTATCCTCCGCCACGGCAGCCTCGGCCACTCACTGTTTGACAGCCGCGGAGCGGTGGAGGAGAAGATAGTCGGCAGGCTGCCGGTAACCATCGAGCTCGGTGTGCTGGCAATCCTCATCGGGCTGGCGATAGCGCTGCCGGTCGGGATCTACTCGGCGATGCGCCAGGATACCGCCGCCGACTATGTAGGGCGCTCGGTCGCCATCATCGGCCTGGCCACGCCCA
>PBTB01000073.1 GCA_002726945.1 Deltaproteobacteria bacterium
ACAAATTACTTCCCAAATACTTTGTTCGCATCTCGCCAGCCAGTTGTAGCGGGTGAACTATTCAGCGGGAGTTGCCTTAGCAGGCGTATATCTGCCAAGGGTAGCCCCTTACTGAAGGAAATACAAATATTTTAATCTCTTCCGGGGGTCTAATTTCCCGCAGCTTGCTGCGAATCAATAAACCTAATGCCATACCTGCTACCCCGCAGCTTGCTGCGGGGCAGTTCATTTCGGCTATAGGATGAGGATGAGAAAGGAAGAGGTTCTTTCCTTGCATTGCAACCCGCAAGTTTATACCGTGCTTTCCGAGTACTTGGGCACCCGGTTCCAATGAGAACTTTCCCCTGATTCTTTGCGAGTAGCACTCTGGTTTTCTCTCCTTGATGGCTGACCCCACCCGCGTTCTGGTGATTGACGACTCGGCCCTTGTCCGCAAGCTGCTTTCCGAGATCCTTGCAAGCGACCCGGACATTGAGGTGGTGGGCACGGCTCCGGACGCCAAGGTGGCGCTCAAGAAAATCCAGAGCCTGCAGCCCCACGTCCTCACACTGGATGTGGAGATGCCCGGAATGGACGGGCTGACCTTTCTGGAGCGACTGATGAAGTCGCAGCCACTGCCCGTGGTGATGGTCAGCGCCTACACGCAAGCAGGGGCTCCGACGGCGCTGCGGGCGCTGGAGTTGGGTGCCGTCGAGGTGATTGGCAAGCCGCAGTCCGGACTGCGGGTGGGCATGGAGGAAATCTCGGTGCAGATCATTGACACCGTCAAGGCTGCCCGTCATGCCCGGATCAAGGATAGTCGGCAACTCTTCCTGCGTCCAAAGGCGAAGCAGTCCACAGACGCGGAACTGCCCAAGCTGATGAAGCCACTGCGCACCGGATTTCGGGAAACGGTGATTGCGGTCGGAGCCTCCACCGGAGGAACGGAGGCTCTGCTGGAATTGCTCCAGCCGCTTCCGGAGACCATGCCGGGCATCGTGGTGGTGCAGCACATGCCCGCGGTGTTCACGAAAAGCTTTGCTGAGCGGCTCAACCAGCAGTGTCGGCTGGAGGTGAAGGAGGCGGAAGCTGGAGACGTGGTGCAATCCGGACGGGTTTTGATTGCACCGGGCGATCAGCATTTGCTGCTGGAATCGGCGGAACGCGGCTATCGGGTACGTTTGCAGGACAGTCCGCTTGTCAATCGGCATCGCCCAGCGGTGGATGTGCTTTTCCGCTCCGTCGCGCAAGTCGCGGGCAGGCAGGCGATTGGGGTGATCCTCACCGGTATGGGCAACGACGGCGCAGACGGAATGCGCGAAATGCGGGATTCCGGTGCCCATAATTTGGCACAAGACGAGGCCAGTTGCGTGGTCTTCGGAATGCCGAAGGTCGCAATTGAACGCGGGGGCGTGGATCAGATGCTGTCGCTGGAGGCCATATCCGTCCTGCTGATGCAACTCACCCACGAGCAAGGGTGAATCCTATAGCGACAGGACTTACGCAAAATTTTGCGTAAGTCCTGAACTTTCTGAATTTGGGCACTCCGTTCGCCCTGAGACTCTGTCGAAGCCTGTCCTGAGCAGAGTCGAAGAGGGTGAGTCTCGTCTTAGCTTCGACACACTCAGCACGCACGGGGAGTGCCCGATCACAAGATAACAACACACACAATGAGTTCCTCTGCACATCCCCTGCTTTCCCGCTTAGCGCTACCAGCTTTGCGGAACTGGCGTCCGGGCGCGGGCAGCGACCCGGAATCCGCCTCCATGTTGCTGATTGCCGTCGTGGTCGGAATTGGGGCTGGTTTGGGTGCGGTGGTGTTTCGTCACCTGATCAACGGCATCCGCGAGTTTTCGTATGGGGATGTGGCGGGTTGGCTTTCCGGCATGGGCGGCTGGCACCTGCTGGTGATCCCGGCCTTGGGGGGCGCCATCATCGGGCCGCTGATACACCGCTACGCCCGCGAGGCCAAGGGACACGGCATCCCGGAGGTGATGCAGGCGCTGGAACTGCGGGGCGGGCGCATTCGCCCGCGAGTTGCCATCGTCAAGGCCATCGCCTCCTCCGTGTGCATCGGCACGGGAGGTTCAGTGGGGCGCGAGGGGCCGATTGCGCAAATCGGCTCGGTCCTCGGTTCGTGGCTGGGGCAACTGCTCAAGCTCTCCGATGATCGGCTGCGGACGCTGGTGGCCTGCGGAGCGGCGGGCGGAGTGGCCGCGACCTTCAACGCGCCCATTGCCGGAGCGGTGTTTGCGCTGGAGGTTTTGCTGCGGCGTTTCGGCAGCGTTTATTTCGGTGCGGTCGTGATCTCAGCGGTGACGGCGGACGTGGTGGCGCACTACTTCGAGGGGGATTCCCGCACCTTTGCGGTTCCCCAATACGTCCTCAACTCTCCATGGGAACTCGGACTTTACCTCGTGCTGGGCCTGATTGCGGCGGTGCTGTCGGTGGGCTTCACGCGACTGCTCTACCTCTCGGAAGACCTCTGGGACAAAATCCGCGTGATTCCGGAGCCGGCCAAGCCCATCGTTGGCGGGGTGCTGCTGGGCGTGTTGGGCGTTTACACCTTCCAGCTTGATGGGATTCCGCGCATTTTCGGAGTTGGTTACGAAACGATCACCGCCGCGCTTTTCAGCGAACTGACGCTGCAAATGACGCTCGCCCTCGTCTTCCTCAAGATGCTCGCCACCGTGCTCACCCTCGGGGCCGGAGGTTCCGGAGGCGTGTTCGCCCCCTCGCTCTTCATGGGCGCGATGCTCGGGGCGTGTTTCGGACAGGCGGCGGGGTTGCTCTTTCCCGGGATCGCCGCGCCCTCCGGAGCCTACGCGCTGGTCGGCATGGCGGCGTTCTTCAGCGGGGCAGCCCATGCGCCGATCACGTCCATCCTCATCCTCTTTGAGATGACGGGGAACTACGAGATCATCCTGCCGCTCATGCTGGCGACCGTCGTCAGCACCCTGATTTCCCGCAAGATCAGCCGTGAATCCATCTACACCCTCAAGCTGAGTCGGCGTGGGGTGGTGCTGCAACAGCAGCAGGAGGTGGACCTCATGCAGCGTGTGACCGTGGGGGAGGCAATGCACCGCGACGTGGAAACCGTACCAGCCATTCTCACTTTGGAAGAACTCTCTGATCGCTTTGCCCACACCCATCGCACCGGATTTCTGGTGGTGGAAAACGGCAACCACCTCGTGGGCGTGGTGAGCATTGGCGATTTGGAACGTGCGCTCGGCAAACACGATTCGGAAACCCGCACGGTGCGGGACATTGCCACCACGGAAAACCTGCTGGTGGCCGCTCCGGAAGAACCGATGTGGGTGGCGTTGCGGCGCTTGGGCATCCGCGACATTGGACGCTTGCCGGTGGTCCGGAGCGAGTCGGACTGGACCGTGGTGGGTGTGTTGCGGCGTATTGACATCATCCGCGCCTACAACCACGCGGTCAATGAACATGCCCTTGAACAGCACCGCGATGAGATGTTGCAACTCCGGCATCTCGACCAAACTGGGCTCATCCAAGTCCAGCTTCCCGCCAATTCCCCGGTTGTGGGGCGGCGGGTGCGGGAGTTGAGCCTTGGTGAGGATTGTCTGCTCGTCTCGGTACGGCGCAGGGGGCAGTTGCGGCTGGTGCGAGGCGAGACGGTGTTGCAAACCGGGGATCAGGTGACCGTGTTTGCCGAGAAACCCCAGACGGAAATCCTCCGGAAGCAACTGCTGGGTGAGGCACCGATGGAGGAGAAAACCCAAAACGGCCACGTCCGGCACTGCGAGGTGAGCATCCCGGCGCAGGCCGAGGTCGTGGGACGTCCGGTGCGCGAGTTGCAACTGCCGCAGGATTGTGTGCTGGTGCGGGTGTTGCGAGGTTCGGAGATCATTCTGCCTCGGGGCGACACGGTGTTGCAGGCGCTGGACCGCGTGGAAATCTTTGGCGTGGACGAGCGTTTGTCTGAAGCCGAACAGTGTTTGATCAAATGAAACGATTAGGAAAACGGTGACAACAACGAAAAAGTGGATTCTCACCATCCTTGGAGTGGTGATTGTGCTGGGAGGTGCTTCCGGATTTGTGGTGAGCTATTTTGTGGGACAGCGAGTGGCGCAACGACTGTCGAACCCCGTGGAGCGTGGCGGCTGGACGCTCACGCCCGGACCTTTGCAGCACCAGTTGGGCTACTTCAACAGCCGCACGGTGGTTTCCGATTCGCGGTTGCAGTTTGGGGAAAACGAACTGGCGATTCCAGAGTTCACCATCACGGTGCAACTCGATGGGGCGGAAGTCCACGCTCCCGAAATTTCCGGAAACCTCGTCCGGCCGGAGGGGCTGGCCCTGAAAATTGGCGATGCGCGGGTGCAGTTGCCCACGGACAGCCTGCGTCCGGAGGCTCCGTCACGTGAGGGGAGCTTGACGATGAGGCAGGTGGACCTGACTTCCACAGAGGAAAGTTTCTCGTTGGAGGATGTGACCCTCGACGCCACGCAGGCGCAACATGCGGTTTGGGACACGCTGAAGGTGCTGGTGGCGAAACTTGGCTTCGATACTCCCAATGTGGCCGTGGTCGCCCAGTCGGTGCGGATGCAGCAGAATCACGATCCACTTGTCGAGAATCGCCTTGGCGTCATGGTGCAACTGGAGGTCGGCGAACTGAACGTCCGGAACCTCAGAAGCGAGGCGGCGCTTGACTGGAGCAATGTTGCCGCCAACGTGGACATGGAAATCAACGGTACCCGCCGCACGGTGTTCTGGAACACGCTGCGCATGCCCAGCAACCAGCAACCAGCAACCGACTGGTGGGAGCATTACTCCGCCCAGTACGCCCCAGACGTGAAGCGGATGACGCTGCAATCGGGAACGCTTCAGTTTGGGGACAGTGCCGTCGAGTTGAACTTTGCACGTTTCAATGCCGAAGGGGAAAACACGGCGGAAGGTGACAAGACGCACACAAACTTCTCCGGGATGTGGGAAGCACTGAGCGCGACTTCCAGCGCGGGAGTGCAGGTGGGAGCCGAGCGTTTCACGCTGGAATCCGAAGGACGCTACCTCACCAAGCACTATCGCCAACTTTCGCGCTTGCTGGAGCAGGAACAGCTCTCCTTGTCCTTGGATCTTGTGAATACGCTCTATGCCTATCTGGAGGAAGTCCACTCCAACTTCCGCATGAACCTCACCAACCTGAGCTTCAAGAATGCCACCCAACCCGAACCGCTCATGGTTGATGAGGGAACGTTGGAACTGGACCTTCAGTTCAAGGACGGGGTGGGGGAGTTTGAACTGCGCCCAACCGTGCGCATCAGTCAACTGTCTACGTTGCAGCCCTTCGTGCCCGTGCAGATTCCCTTTGCCGCGCTTGCTCAGGAGTGGCGCTGGTACGGCAAGCAGTTGGACGTGTCGGCGTTTCAAGCATGGCTCACCGCAGCGGCAAAGGCAGAGCGTCTGGAAACCACGCTCGGCAGCGCTGATGACGGGCTGCGCACATTTGTGCAGGCACAACCGGACTCAGGTTTGAGTGTGGTGCTGAAAACGCAGGGGGGCCCGGAAATCTCCCTCTCGACACAACTGGTGCTGGACCAGCCGTGGCCGGCAGATTTCTCGCTCCAGCAACTCCGCCACGGAAGCGGTCTGCTCAAGCAGGCGTTACTGGAGGCCAGCACCTTGCGGGTGGAAGCAGTGGTGGATGACTCTGCAAAACTCGGCAGCATGCTCGATTACATGATGGGCGGTGGAGCCGGGCAGTTGTTCCTGCTGCAACTGCGGCCCTACACAAAGGTGCAGGGCAACGAGTTGCGCAGTGAACTGCTGGTGCAGCGGGGGCAGGCGAGCCTCAATGGACGTCCGGACGAACTCATCACTCTCATGATCCACGGGATGCTCGCCAACTGAGCTTCATGTTCAGGGCAGGGAGTGCGACGCCTCACTGAGGTTGCAGAGTTTTTGCAAAGCGAGGTCGTGTTCCGGGTAGCGGACGAAGAGCGGCTCATCGATCTGGATATGCCAGCAGCCCGCTTCGGCCAGGCCGAGGATTTTCTGGTTCAACGCCTCAGCTATCGCCTTCCCTAGCGCGTTCAAATCCCCGTAATGATCGTCCACAATCGTGTCTCCGACCGTCAGCGGGCTGGGCATGGTGATCTTCATGGAACGGTCGGTGGCTTGCTGTGCGTTGCCAGTCGCTCGCGAGGAAAAGATCGCGGGGCTTGAGCGTCCATCGCCTCGGCCCAGCCGACGGTGGGGTCTGGAGCATCGGGGTCGTCAAACCAATCCTGAAGTTTCACATACTCGGATTTTTGGTAGGCGCCAATGGTGGTGGTCCGCAGGTTCATGTTTGATGTGGGATGGAGGGTCAGGCACAGCCCCCGGCACGGAGACCAAGGACGATTTTGGAATAGTGCGGATGCTCCGGCGTGAGGATGCCGTACCGCACAAAGAAGTCGATGATGACGAGATTGCAGTTGAGCTTGATTTCATCGGTTTCAGCGACTAGATGAACCACGTCCTTGATGGGCAGCAACTCAAAATCCTCGACCTCGCCATCCATGTTTTCCGGTTCAAAATCTTCCGGGAGTTCCAGATCGTAGGTAAAGAGCAAGTCGCGCTTGATGAGGCCGTAGTGATCCATGAAAACGGTGACGAATCCGTTGGGGCGGCAGCGTTGTGCCAAGGACTCCGGGATTCCGGCTTCCTCCCAGCACTCCCGGATGACGACCTCCCACGCGCTTTGTCCGGCGGTGAGTCCTCCTGCCACAAGATGATCGAGGTAGCCCGGATAGTGCGGGCGATCTTTGGCACGGCGGGCGATCCACATCCAGAGCCCCTCGGACTTTTGGACGAAGCCGTTGAGGTGAACACCGTAGCTGCAAATCCCCAGAAGCTGTGCGGCGGCGCGTTCCACGAGCAGGAGCGGTTCGTCGTCAAAGCGAGTGGAAACGCGGTACAACTCGTCCCGCCATCCGGAAACCCAGCCGCGTTTCTCCCACTCCACCAGTACCTCGCCCACGGCACTCGTCCGGGCTGCCGGCGTGTTGAGATGGCCCTGTACCCAAACCTCGGCGTCCATCACTCCAAACACCGTGTGGTGTTCCCGGAAGCGGGACAGGTGGTCCTTGGGCACCCAGCCGATGACGGTGTCGCCAATGTGCAAGGGGGCAAAGCGCGTGAGGTCGCGAGTATTGCAACGCTGCACCCAACGCTTGAGGTTGTACTCGGGGTGGTGGAAGTCGTTCATAAGCAGCTCGGTCAATTTGAAGAAACTGTAGGCAGAATCCGGAAAAAGCACAATGAAAAATCCTGCGAAGGCGCTGTGCGAGAGAGGGGGGGCGGAAGCCCTGAAACAACTTGCGATATTGGTGTTGAAACCCTACGCTTGAACAGTGGGCAGCCATTTGCAGAGCCACAGGTGGAGCCATCTTTCCCTGCCTTGCGAGACCAAGTCCAACAAGCGCTCATGAAGTCGTTGCTCCAGCAGCGGGTACGCCAGTTTCTCGTCCACTCCTTTTTGTACTACCATTTGGGAGACTCCGTGATCTCAGACACGCAGTATGACCGGATTTGTCAGGAACTGGGAGTACTGCTCCAAGAGCATCCGCAGCTTGAGGTGCCGTACCGTGATCTCACGGAACAGGCTTTAGGCACTGAAGCCTCGGGCTACACGATCCGCAAGTTCCCGCCCCCGCTTGTCAGTTCGGCCCTTCACCTGCTTTATCAGGCCCACTACCGGGCACATCTGACTCTTGCCGAGTTTCTTGCGCGGCAGGGTTACCGCATCGCAGAGGCTGGCACATGAGTGAAGCCGTGTCCAAAACCCCGAAAACCGAAACCCTTGAACAGCTTGGCGCAGAACTGTGCCAGCGTCGCAAGCAGGCCGGCTACTCGCTCAGTGAAGTTGCGGACGCCATTCGGATCAATCAAGAGGTGCTGAAGGCGATTGAGTCCGGTCGGGTTGACTACGGACCTGGACAGACCTTCATCCGAGGATTCATGCGCTCCTACGCCCGCTTTCTCGACATGGACCCGCAGGTGCTTCAGGAACGGCTCAACGCCATCCTGGGCACAGAAAACAAAACCGTCCCGCACCCGATCCTGCCCGTGCAGGACATCAAGAGCGACAGCCGCTCCCGGAACCGTTGGGTTTGGGTGTCTGCAACAGTCGTGATCGTGGGAGTGGCGGTTGCGTGGTATGTGATGGAGTACCAGACCAACGCCGGACCTTCGGCAGCCGCAGTCGTCGTGGAACCAGAGCCGGCCACGGAAGCGACTCCGGAGCCGCAAACCCAAGCATCGCAGGTGACGGAAACCGCAGAGGCCATGGAGACCATTGCCGAGCAGCAGGCCGCTGTTGCTCCGGAAACCGCCGCAGAACCAAGCGCAGAGCAGACAGCCCGTTTTCCAGAAACCGTTCCTGTGGAACCGCAAACCGTTGAAGGCAGAGACACCGTTGCAGAACCGACTTCCACTTCCGAACCAACCGCGCAAGCCGAGGAGAGTGAACCCGCCGAGGCAACGGCGGCAACCCCTCAAGTCGAAGCAGCAGCGGTGATGACGAAAGAGACGATTGCCGCAGAAGCCACAGCCACAAGCATCGCGGGTGCCCAAGCCCCACCTCCCGGATTGCAACTCACGGTTGATGCCCGCGAGCAGGTGTGGATTTCGCTGGAGATTGACGGGAAAACCGGGGTGGATGTGCTGCTGGAGGCAGGAGACACCTACGAATGGGAGGCCGATGAGAGCTATGTGCTGACGGTGGGAAACGTCCGCAGCGTGGAGGTGAAGCTCAACGGCAAACCCCTGAAACTCGACCTGTCCCAAGACCTGCTGCTCAACCACGTCCTCAACGCCTCGCTCCTGAACTGAATGCGCACCAGCCCTAGACGACGAGTAACGAGCAACGAGCGGGCGAACCCCGTCGACCCGCCCCAATTCCTGCATGGCAAACGCTACCGCCCGCTCAGCCAGCACTACCGTGAGCGCTTCGGCACCAAGGTCTTCAAGGTCAGCGTTTCAGCGGCCGAAACCTGTCCCAATCGCGAAGGCTTGGGCGGGATGCGTGTGTGCGTGTTCTGTGACGAATGGGGGTCCGCCGCTTACCACCAGCACCGCGATCTGCCCCTCCGCGAACAAATCCGGGTGAACCGCGAGGCGATCCGCCGCCGTTACCGAGCCGAGCGTTTTCTCGTGTACTTTCAAGCGTACACCAACACCTTTGGCCGCATCCGCATCCTCCAGCAGCTTTACGAGCAGGCCCTGGCAGAGGAAGACGTGCTGGGCGTGGTGGTGGGCACCCGTCCGGACTGCCTGCCGCGAGCGGTGCTGCGCACGATGGAGGCATTTGCCCGTGAACACTACCTTTCCGTCGAGTTGGGTGTGCAAACACTGGATGACACGCAGTTGCAGTTTCTTGCGCGAGGGCACGACTCTGCTTGTTCGCTGGCGGCGATCCGCAAGCTCAAGGCGCTTCCGGACGTGAACCTGTGTGTCCACCTCATGTTCGGACTGCCAGGGGAGACGGATGCACAACTGCGGAAAACGGCGGAGTTGCTTTCGGAACGGGGGGTTGATGGTGTGAAGCTGCACAACCTGCACGTTTTGCAAAACACACCGTTGGAGCAGCTTTATCGGCAAGGGGAGTTTGCGCCGGTCGGTTTGGAGGAATACTCCCGCAAGGTCGCCGTTTTTCTGGAGTACCTGGCTCCGGGCATCGCAATTCATCGGTTGGCGGCAGTGGCATCGCGCTGGGATGAACTGGTGGCTCCAGAGTGGACGCGGGAGAAGATGCGCTCCACGCAGTTCATCGAGGATCATTTGGCCGCAGCAAACACATGGCAGGGGCGTCTTTGGCCGCCCGCATTGTCGAAACAACACACTCAGCAAGGAGGGATTTGACGCTGGAAGGAGAGGATTGGGTCGCAAAAATCATCGAAGTCGCCCGCAACGCAAAAGCCCACAACATGGTGCAGTTCGACGTGCGGGGCAAATCTGTACTCACCGATTACGTGCTCATTTGTGAAGGGCGCTCACAGGCGCATGGCCGGGGGGTGTGCGAACGGGTGCGCGAAGGACTCAAGGACGTTGGGGTGCGCCCGGAGGGGTTGGAAGGCGAGCGCGAAGGGAATTGGATTCTGATGGACTACGGCGCTGCACTGCTCCACATCTTCCATCCGGAAATCCGCAGCTACTACGATTTGGAAAAACTGCATGTGGGCTGTCCTATGACGACTTGGGAAGACGAGGAGTAGATGCCGTCCGGAGCCGTAGCGGTGGGGGCTGTCCGGAGGGCGCCCGTAGTTCCGGATTGGCGAACGGCGCTTGCTGAACTGCAGCTGCACTCGCGGGTGCGCTGGGACGAGTCACTGAAACGCCTCAACACTTGGCGCATTGGGGGCGCGGCGGATTGCGTGGTTGATGTGCAGTCGCTGGATGATCTCGCGCAGCTCCTGCCCTTCATCCGGGAGCAGCGGGTATCGTGGGCAGTGATTGGCAAGGGATCGAACCTGCTGGTGCCGGACGAGGGCTGGCGGGGGCTTGTGCTGCACTTGGGCAAGGGCTTTAAGGGTTGGGCACCGTTGGAAGCCCCCCGGACGGTGCGGGTCGGTGCGGCGCTTGCCGATGTGACCTTTGCCCAGCGTTGTATCGAACCCGGTTGGGGCGGGATGGAATTTCTCGTCGGGGTTCCCGGAACCATTGGGGGCGCAGTGGCAATGAACGCTGGAGCGCACGGTGGTGAAAGCGTGGATTTCCTCCGGGAGGTCTGGTGGCTGGACATGGGCGGCAACTTACGTCACGCTCCTGCCGAGGCCATTGAATTCCGCTATCGTTTTTCGGAACTCAACGCCCACAACGGAGTGGTCGTGACCCACGCCACTTTCGAGCTGCGTGAATCCCAACCTCCGGAAGTCCGCAAACAAGTGGACGCCTGCTTGCGCTTCCGGGAGGAAAAGCAACCGCGCAACCAACCTAACTGCGGTTCTGTCTTCAAGAATCCGGAGGGCGGCCACGCGGCTCGGTTGATCGAGGTGTCCGGACTCAAGGGTGCGGTGCGCGGCGGAATGCAGATCAGTCCGCTGCACGCGAACTTCATCGTTAACCGAGGCGAGGGTACGGCAGCGGACGCACTCGCCCTGATTGAGCAGGCGCAGGAGCGCGTATTCCGGGATCATGGCATCCGTTTGGAACTGGAAGTGCAGCACCTCAAGCGCTTGCCTTTTGAAACGCTTGTGCCGCCTCCGGCGTCATCCAGTCCTGTTTCCTAACCCGCATTGCAGCAAGGACGCTGCAAGCCATCCATGCAGGATCTGAAAGCATACACCAACCGACGAACGACCCGCCATCCGAAGTCGCGCGTACGACTCAACCTCAAAGGGGGTGAGTCTGCGGTGATCGCAGGTCCGGCAAAACGCCGCACCCACGTCATCTCACCACTGTCGAAACCGTTCTGGACGCGGCTGTTTGCAACGGACGATCCGGTTGAGTTGCGGTACCTCATCCGGGGGTTGATGCTGACCCTCAGTTCCACGTTGGTGCTGGCTGCAGTGGGCTGGATGGCCTGGGGCACCGCACTGGTGGCGATCCCCTACTTTCAGCAACCCCTTAAAGACATCCGCATTCATGGACTGCATCGGCTCACCGAGCAGGAACTGTTAAGCGGAGTTGGCCTGAAGCCCGGAGAGGCCCTACTCAACATCGACCCCTACGAACTCGCCACCCGGCTGCGGGCGCATCCATTGGTCCACGAGGTGGACTTGCGCCGTCAGTTCCCCCATCGTCTGCACCTGAGCATTCAGGAACATCAACCCGCAGCTCGCCTGCAAGTGGCCAACGAGGTGTTCCTGATCGATTCTGAACAGCGCGTCCTCCAGCGCATCGCCACTGGGCGTTTTTCTGCGGAGGATGCCCGCCTCCTCTTGGTCACGGGGCTGCGCCCCCAAGCCTTGCAACCCGGAATGCAACTGCAATCTTCAGTGCTGGCGCAGGGACTGAAGATTTTGCACGAACTCGCCGCGATGCCACAGGATGCCCGCACGGTGTTGAGGGTGGATTTGTCGGAACCACAGAACCTCAAGCTGGTGGTCTCGGTGGACGGAAGTCGCAGGCCCTTGGAGGTGCAGCTTGGGGGATTCGGGTTTGCCAACCGTGTGGAGCAGTTCCGGAAGCTCTACCCCTCGTTGCTGGGGACACTGAAGAAACCACAGATGGTCGATCTCCGACACCCCGACCGTGTGAGTCTGCTCCAGTGAGCGACGCCGATGGCGATACTGGATTGCTGGAGGGGTTGATCCAGCAGAACCTGCTCAATGAGGAGTTGCTGGGGCAGCTTGGCGAGCATGCCGACCGACTTCCCGATTTGGAGCAGCTTCGGCAGTTGCTGAGGATGGAACTGCTTGCCGAAGACGCCCTCCTGCCCATGCTCTCCGAACGCTATGGCCTGCCCTTGCTTGCAGAGTCAACGGCTTGCCTGTCCCCATTTCCGGAGGCGGACCGCTGCCGCGAGGTTTACGCGCAAACCGGTATCGTACTCATGGGGGAGGAGGAGGCACGGATTGGGGTGTTGACGGTGCAAGCGGACTGGCTCGCCATGAATCGGTTGGAGTTGGAGTCTGGAAGCCCGATCCAGTGGCGACTGACCTCCCACGCCCGCTTGAGTTGGTTGGTGGCCACGATGGCCCACCCGCAGCGCCCGCAGAACGCATCCGCGATTGAGGCGGCGGCACCCAAGCTCCAGTCGCTGTTGGAAGAGGCGGTTCATCACAGGAGTTCGGACATCCATTTGGAGTCGGTGCCGGAGGGAGTGCAGGTGCGTTTTCGGGTGGACGGCATTCTTCAGCCCGGCCCGCTGCTTCCAAAGCCGCTCCAGCCTTCGCTCTTCTCCCACATCAAGCTGCTGGCGGGCATGGATATCGCCATCCGGAGGCGCCCACAGGATGGGCATTCCACCTACCACGCCCGCAGTGGCCGGGAGTTTGACCTGCGGGTTTCGAGTATGCCCGGAATCAACGGGGAAAAGCTGGTGTTGCGACTGCTCGACCAAATGCCCGTGCAGCATCGGCTGGAAGCTCTGGGCTTTCTCAAGCAAGATATGAAGGTGCTGGAACAAGCCAGCCAGACAACTCATGGGCTGATCCTCATGGTGGGACCGACGGGCAGTGGCAAGACGACCACGCTCTATGCGATTCTCAACGCGCTCAACTCCCGCGAACGCCACATTTTCACGATTGAAAACCCGGTCGAATATCAGGTTTCCGGAATCACTCAAGTATCGGTGAATCCGGAGCAGGGGTTGGGCTTTGCCGAGGCGCTGCGGGCTTCCTTGCGACAGGATCCCGACGTGATTTTGGTCGGGGAGATTCGAGACGAGGAAACCGCAGAGGTGGCTGTCAAGGCTGCACTGACCGGTCACTTGGTGTTGTCCACGCTCCACAGCGGCGATGCCGTGACGGCCGTGCAGCGTCTGTTGAACTTGGGAATTGCGAGTGACCTGCTCGCGGACACACTCACGCTGATTGTTTCACAGCGACTGGTCCGGAAACTCTGTCCGCATGAGGAGGAAAGTCCCGACTGCCCGCGCTGTCAGGGAACCGGCTATGCCGGGCGGATTCCGGTGTACGAGTTGCTGCGGGTCAATCGGCTGGTGCGGGACCGCATCCGCGAGGGGCACACCGGACGGGAACTGGTGGATCCACATGAGGATTTACACTTTCAGACGATGGAACAGACCGCCCAAAGGCTAGTGCAGGAGCAACTGACAAACTGGCGGGAGGTGCGGCCCTTGCTGCTGGCGACATAGTGCAATCCGCTTCCGGCACCACCAGTTCCACAAGCGCGTTGTGGATGTGCCTGCGGTCTGCCTCTGTCATACGCTTGTAAGTCATATCGTCCTTCAGGTGTTCGATCACACGAAGAACATAACTTACCGCGGGGCCTTTTCATACAACAGGTGTTGCAATAGCCGGTGGAATGCGGGTCCGGTTTCCGCTCCCGATACTGGCGATCGGGAAGGATTTCACCCCAACTTGAAGCAGAAAGCGTTTTAGTCCCCAAGGCATCTACATTTTACCCGTTTTTGGTGTCCATCCAAATCGGGCACACCTGAGTGAAGCGTAGCGTAGCTACCGTCAGTAACTTACGCGCAAAAACTCCTCGGCTTGCGGCACGTCTTCCGGGACATCCACCCCAACACCTTCATGCTGAGCTTCCACGCAGAGCAGTTTTTCCCCGTGTTCAAGGATGCGGAGTTGCTCTAGTTGTTCGGTCTGCTCCAACGGAGTCTGCGGCCAGGCGTGGTAGCGCAGCAGAAACTCGCGCCGAAAGAGGTACACGCCGAGATGCCGCCAGGCGACAGGGGGCGTCTCCGACACTTTGCGCGGAAAAGGAATGGACGAGCGTGAGAAGTAGAGGGCGTTGCCGTCCGGCGCAACCACGGCTTTGACGATATTGGGGTCTTGGATTTTGGCGGGATCGCTGATCCGGAAGACCAGTGTTGCGGCCTGCACGTCCGGAGTGGCCTGCGTGGTTTCGATGAGGCGGGAGAGGTCGTTTCCATCAATCGCGGGTTCGTCGCCCTGCACGTTCAACACCCACTCGGCGTCACGTCCCTCGATGGCTTCGACGATGCGGTCCGTGCCTGTTTGATGGTTCGGACTTGTCAGTAGCGCTTCCACGCCAACAGCCTGTACTGCCTCCAAGATGCGCTCATCGTCCGTAGCGACCAGCACGTTGTCAATCCCAGAAACACAGGAGACCCGCTCGCAGACGTGCTGGATCATCGGCTTGCCTGCAATCAACGCAAGCGACTTGCCTGGAAAGCGTGTGGAAGCGTAGCGGGCAGGGATAACTGCAAGAACACTCATCCCGGTTTCTGGATACAGAAAACGTGTTCCTCCAGCCACGCCAAGCCACGCCGGACCATCAGTGGTTCGGTCTCAGCGGTGTGGAAAACCCTCCCCAGTCGTTGCACATTGGTTTCTCCTCCAAACAACTCCGCAATTTCTTTGGGAGACACACAGTAGGGCGGCCCCTGTTCCAGGGCTTGGGGACCATGCAAGGTGATGAGTAAAATCACACCTTCGGGTTCAAGCAGGGAAAGCAGGCGAGTGGCGTAATCCGGACGTTCCTGTGGGGGGAGTGCAATCAAGGCAGCGCGGTCATAAATGGCCGGAAAGGTTCCGGCAAGTTCTGGAGTGAGTTCAAAGAAATCTCCCTCAATCACCGTGATTCTTCCAGATTGGTACCGTTTCAGGGGTCCCATTGTTTCAGAATTGGAGTCCAGCTTTTGTTCAGCAAAAAATGCTGTGACCGCCGCCGGGACCAGTTCATTTCCAACCACTTCAGGAACCCGCTCTGCCAGCCACGGCAGGTCCACGCTTTTACCACAAAGTGGAACAAACACGCGGTTTGGATTCTTGGCAAGCAACACCTTGGTGTGTTGCACAAGAATGGGTTGGACCTCTGTTTTGTGAAAACCAATCCGCCCCTCGCGCCAGCGTAGATCCCACTCTCCCATACGATGCTACAACTCCAATTTTGAGCGCAGCACCCGGCGGTCGCTTGGTTTCAGATGCTCGTGGCGCCACTGGTGCCACGGCACCACATAGGCATCCTCAAAGGTGGACAACACCTCATCAACGAGCGTGGTGATTTCGGATTTCAGCACCTCGGTCTCCAAAACATCCGATCCCAACTGAATGTTCTTGCGAGTGCGCAGCACAACCTTGTCGGAGGTGGGTTCCCGCAGGATGAAGCGGACGAGCAGTTGCTCTGGACCCTTGCACGCCTTCGTGCAGGGATAAACCTCCACCTGAAAAACGAGGAACTGCTCCACGCCTAGCCTCGGCATGAGTCGGTTCGCAAGAGCTCGGTCCGAGATGCCAGTGAGGATGAGCGTGGTCCGGTAGAGCCGCAGATCGGTGCGGAGCCCGGGGCTGGCCTTGAGGCGCTGTTGCTGCTGCTCCGGAGTCAGCAGAACCCGGAATGCCTTGTGTTGTGACAGTTGCACCTGCACCTGCGACACCAGCGTTTCCCACGCCTCCGCGTCCAGTTGCAAGGGCCGGGAGTGAATGAACAGCGCAGTGGGCTTGCGGATATGCGGGAGCAAATCGGATTGCGATTGCACCGCCACACCTTGGCAGCTTACAAGCAGGGTGATCGCGGAGCAAGCGTTGATCCAGTTGAGAAGGCAACGTTTCATACCGAACAAGCTACTGGACTCCCCGGAACCAATCAAGCGGGGACGAAGCCGCTTGTGCTTTGATCGCCCACTTCGTACCTTGCACGATTGTCAATCTTAACCGAAACGGCGGATTTTATGCTTTCCGAGGAGCTCAGTGTGCAAGTCAACGAACTTGCTGAACGGCTGACCAGCCTAGAAGGGTATCTTTGACGTTGCGGACAAACGCAAGCGTCTCGATGAACTGAAAGAAACCTCCACCCAGCCGGACTTCTGGGAACAACCCGCAGCACAGCGCACGGGGGTGCTGAAGGAGTCCGCCCAACTTGAAGGCACGCTCACGGACTGGAAGGCGCTGGAGGAGTTGCATGAGAACCTCGCCACCGCTGTTGAACTGTATGAGGAGGAGGAGGACGCGGAACTGCTCGCCGAGATCGAGCAGGACTGCCGTAAGCTCTCCGGAAGTGTGGATTCCATGGAAATCCTCAGCCTCTTTTCTGGAGAACACGACACCAGCGATGCGATTGTCGCCATCCATCCCGGTGCGGGCGGCACGGAATCGACGGATTGGGCGAGTATGCTCTACGAGATGTACCGCCGCTGGGCCACCGATGAGGAGTACAAGCTTCAGGAACTCGACCGACTTCCAGGCGAGGAAGCGGGCATCAAATCCGTGACCTTCTCAGTTCAAGGGTACCACGCCTACGGTAAGCTCAAGACGGAGATCGGGGTGCATCGTCTTGTACGCATCTCCCCCTTTGACGCACAAAAACGGCGGCACACCTCCTTTGCGTCCGTTTTTGTCTATGCCGATATTGAGGAGGACATCGACATTGATATCAAGACCGATGACCTCAAGGTGGACACCTACCGTGCCAGCGGCGCGGGCGGTCAGCACGTCAACACCACCGATTCCGCCGTGCGTATCACGCACCTGCCCTCCGGAATCGTGGTGCAGTGTCAGAACGAACGTTCGCAGCACAAGAACCGCTCAACCGCGATGAAGATGCTCAAGGCGCGACTCTTTGACTTGGAGGTGCAGGAGCGCAACAAGGAGAAGGACGTACAGAACGCGCAGAAACGCGACATCGCCTGGGGCAGCCAAATCCGCAGTTACGTCCTCCATCCCTACCAGATGGTGAAGGACCACCGCACCAACTGGGAAGCCGGCAACGCCCAAGGGGTGCTGCAAGGTGCACTCAACCCCTTCATCAAGGCGGCGCTTTCGCAGAAGGTATGTTGAATGGGTGGCTCATGTCTCGAATTTCAATAAGTAGCCCATTTTCTTTTCTCTAAACAAGGTTGAAGCATGTCTATCGCCAAGGGAATCCAGGAATCCATCCTGCGTGCTTCGTGGGTCCGGGAGATGTTTGAGGAGGGGGCACGGCTGAGGGCGTTGCACGGTGCGGAGAAGGTCCACGATTTCTCGCTCGGCAACCCGATCCTGGAGCCCCCCCCGGAGTTTCGACAAGCGTTGCGGACTCTGCTTGAAAACCCAGAGCCGGGCCTGCACCGCTACATGCACAATGCCGGGTTTCCGGAAACACGGGAGTATGTCGCCGCACAAATGCAGGACGAAACCGAACTCGCGTTTGAGGCGAATGACGTGGTCATGTGTATTGGTGCAGGCGGCGGATTGAACGTGGTTCTCAAGGCACTGCTCGATCCGGGAGATGAAGTGATCGCACTGGCGCCGTTCTTCGTCGAGTACAGCTTCTACACGCAAAATCACGGAGGTGTGTTCACATCGGTGCCAACAACTCCGGAGTTTCAGCCCGATCTTGAGGCGCTTGGTGCCGCGATCAGTGCAAAAACGAAGGTGGTGATCGTTAACTCTCCGAACAACCCGACGGGCGTGGTTTATCCACAGGAAACGCTGGATCGTCTCGGGGAGTTGCTGGTACGCAAGGAAAAGGAAGCCGGGCATCCGATCTTTCTCATTTCGGATGACATCTACCGCCACCTCGTCTATGACGGAATCCGCAACAGCAACGTCTTCCTCAGCCACTGCAATGCACTGCTCGTCAACTCCCACTCAAAGGATTTGGGACTTCCAGGCGAGCGTATCGGCTACATTGCAGTGCATCCGGAAATGGAGGATCGCTCGGAAGTGCAGGATGGGCTGGTGCTGTGCAACCGCATCCTTGGTTTCGTCAATGCCCCGGCCTTGATGCAGAAGGTGCTGCCGAAACTCGGTGGTGTGCGGGTAGATGTCTCGACTTACGAAAACCTTCGCAACCGCTTCCTCGCGCTTTTGGAGGATTGCGGCTTTGAGACGGTGCGGCCTCAAGGGGCGTTCTACCTCTTTCCAAAAGCTCCGGAACCGGATGATGTTGCGTTCGTGCGGCGGGCGCAAGGGGAGAACGTGCTGCTTGTCCCGGGAACCGGATTCGGGAGGCCCGGCTACTTCCGCATCTCGTTCTGCTGCACCGCCGAGGCGATTGACCGCGCCCGTCCCGCGTTTGAACGATTGGCTCAGCACTACGGATTGCGCTGATGCCCTTCTCCGAAATCCTTGGACAGGGTCTCGCCCTCAAGGCGTTGCACCACGCCCAGCAGAGCGGGCGTTTACCCCACGCCTGGTTGTTCACGGGACCGCCTCATGTGGGAAAATCCAAGACGGCGAAGGCGCTGGCGCAGTGGCTCAACTGCGAATGCGGAAATGGGGAAGATGCCTGCGGGCAGTGCCCGACGTGTTGGCAGATCGCCGAGCACAACTATCCGGATTGCATGGTGCTGGAGCCGGACGGCAAGAACATCCGTATTGCGCAGGTACATCAGGCACTGCGCTGGTTGCAACTGCGGGCGGATCGCGCCAAAGTGCGGGTGTTGACTGTGGACGGGGCGCAGCATTTCAACCGGGCATCCGCGAATGCTTTTCTGAAAACGCTGGAGGAACCACCTCCGAGAACGCTGATTGTGTTGATTGCAGAAGCACCCGCGCAGTTGCTTGAAACACTGGTTTCGCGCTGTCAGTTGATGCGCTTCCGTCCACTTGCGGACGAACAGGTGCGCACGATTCTTGCGCAGAACCCGAAACTCAGCGAGGCGCAGGTCGAAACCGTCCTGCCTTGGGCGCTGGGCAGTGTGCCTGCCGGATTGATCGACGAGTTGGAAACACTGGAATCGGTGCAGCAACAAACGGTACACTGGTTGACCACCCACTCGGCCCCGGAGGCGCTGGAGGAAATTCTATGCGAGATGGGGAATTGGGGCGGAGCGAAGAGCGAGGCATGGCGTCTGATGCTGGATTTTCTGGAGCGTTGGTTCCGGGATGTCTCGTGGCTGCAACACGGTCTGCCTGAAACCCAACTGCTCTGTCCAGAATTCCGGGACTCCCTCGACGAAGGAGTGCAGCGTTTCTCGAAACGCTGGGTGCTGGAACTCCCGGAACGCCTGACACGTCTGCGCGAGTCCATCGAGTTGAATGCAAACAAACCTCTTGCCCTGGAGACGCTGTGGCTGCATTTGTTGAAAACGGCCTGAGAGCTCCCCCCTCAATCCCCCCTTTGGCAAAGGGGGGAAGGCAAAGCCGTGGGGATTTCTACTTTTGGAAAAAAGCTGGAGGGCGGCATTCAAAACGTTTGCTGCCGGCAGTTGCGCTGGGGTTGCTGCTGCTGATCCAACCCACCTTTGAAACCGTAGCCCGGACTCCGACTCCTGCAGAGTTGAACTACCTCTCGGAGCAGGCCAAAAGTGCGTTTGTCGAGTTCCTGCAACTCTGGCAGGAAGAGCGTTATTTCGAGATGTACGAACACGGCAAGCGGCAGTCCCGTGCGCAGCTCACGATGGAGGAGTACGCCACGCGCATGGTGGAACTCGACTGGGTCCCGGTTGGGCTTGAGCCGAAAATTCCAGTGGAGATTGACTACCAGTTCCGCACGATGCTCTATGTCAACGTGACGGTTCTCTTCCAGCACAAGAACTACTACGATTTGCGCTTTCCCCGCAAACAGTCGTTCCTGCTGATCTGGGAGGACAACGGCTGGCGTCTTGACCTGCTGCAAATGATCCGCTCTCCCTACTACGCTCCGATCCAGCATTGAACCTCGGTGCATCGGCACAGCAGGACGCATGCCCCACGACCAAGTCACCCTCACCGGAACCCTCCAGCGCATCGTCTATTCTCAGCCGGAGTCCGGCTTCTTGATTGGTCGCTTCTTGGTGGATGACACCGAGACAGCGATCACGGTCAAGGGCACGGTTTTCAACGTTGGAGATCACGAAACCCTGAAACTCAAGGGCCGCTGGCACGAGCACCCCACCTACGGGCCGCAGTTCGAGATTTCCGAATTCATGCCCGTCCGGCCCACCTCACTCGACGGCATGAAGCGCTACCTCGCCTCCGGAGCTTTCAAGAACATTGGCGAGGCTACGGCGCAGAAGATTGTCGCAAGATTCGGAGAGGACACCTTTGAGACCATTGACCGCAACCCGCAGGCTCTCCTGCGCAGCAAAGTCCTCAACCGCAAGCAGTTCAAGAGCCTGACGGCTAGTTGGGGCGAGCAGCGTGAACTGCGCGAGGTGATGAGCTTTCTGCACGGGCTCGGCATTTCCGCAAGTTACGCGAAGAAGATTCACGATGAGTACGGGCTCAGTAGCATCGCCACGATTCAGGACAACCCCTATCGGCTCACCGAGGTTGCGGGCATCGGCTTTCTCACCGCAGACGGCATCGCCCGCCGCTTGGGCTTTGACGAAAACTCTCCGGAACGCGCTGCGGCAGGTTTGCTCTACATGCTCGATCAACAGGCGCTCAACGGACACACCTGCTATCCGGAACCGGAACTCTCCGGGCAAACCTCCTCCGAGTTGCGTATCCATCCGGACGTGATCGCCGGGGCACTCCAGCAACTGCGGCGGGATCGCTTGGTCAAGGCTATGGAACCGGAGGAGGGAAACCAGCAGCCGACCTTGATTGCGCGCCCAAGGTTCTACTACGCCGAGCAGCGTATTGCAGAGAACTTCACGCGTATCCTCAACACCAAAGGTTTCACGGATTTTCCGGACCCCGCCCCGTTGATTGCAGAACAGGAGCAGCGGCAGAAACTCCGGCTCGATCCCATACAACGCGAGGCGGTAGAAGCGGCGTTGCAGCACAAGGTGTTGATCATCACAGGAGGCCCGGGAACTGGAAAGACGACGATCATCCGCTTCATCCTCATGCTGCTGCGCCCGCACATTCCTGCAATTGCACTCGCGGCACCCACCGGACGTGCTGCCAAGCGACTTGCGGAAGCCACCGGGGCCGGAGCCTCCACGATCCATCGGCTGCTGGAGGCGAACAACTTCGGCTTCCAGCGCAACCGTGACGAACCACTGGAGCAAGAACTGCTCGTGTTGGACGAGTCCTCCATGATCGACACCCTGCTCATGGACTCACTGCTGGATGCGATTCCGTCGCAGTCCCGGCTGGTGCTGGTGGGCGACGTGGATCAGCTTCCTTCGGTCGGGGCCGGGGCTATTCTGCTCAACTGCATCGAATGCGGACAGGTTCCGGTGGTGCGACTCGAACACATCTACCGACAGGGTGAAGGCAGCCGCATCACGCTCAATGCCCACGCCGTGCGGCAGGGACAGCTTCCGGAACTGGAGCGCGTGGATGCCTCCGGGCCTCTCCGCGATTTCTACTTCATCCGCGAGCCGGAACCGGAGCAGGTGGTCGAGAAAATCCTGACGCTCGCCACCAAACGCATCCCGGAGCGCTTCGGCATGGATCCGCTGTTTGACATCCAAGTGATCACGCCGATGCACCGGGGCGTGACAGGCACGGTCAATCTCAACACCCGGCTACAAGCGGTGTTGAATCCAGAGGGCAAGGGGCTGGAGTATCGGGAGCGAGAATTCTGGATTCGCGACAAAGTGATGCAGCAGCAGAACAATTACGACAAGCAGGTCTTCAACGGCGACATGGGCGTGATTGTCGGCTGTGATCCGGTTTCCAAAA
The DNA here is from genome assembly GCA_002726945.1 of Deltaproteobacteria bacterium. Lineage (GTDB taxonomy): Bacteria > SAR324 > SAR324 > SAR324 > NAC60-12 > UBA8110. The sequence goes on from PBTB01000073.1 coordinate 22,071, forward strand.
ACCTGCATGTGCAATTCGATCAGGAGGTGGTCCAGTACGAAGGGAAGGAATTGGAGCAGCTTGCACTCGCCTACGCGATTTCGGTCCACAAGTCACAGGGCAGTGAATACCCGGCGGTGGTGATGCCGTTGACAACGCACCACTACGTCATGCTCCAACGCAACCTGCTCTACACCGCGCTCACACGAGGCAAGCAACTCGTGATTCTCGTTGGCACCGAACAGGCGGTGAAGCAGGCGGTTCGCAACGACCAGACGCTCACGCGCTACACGCTGCTGCCCCACGAATTTTCGCAAGCGACCACCCTGAAACTCGCTCTGGAAAACTGATGTCCCAAACTGTCGTGGGGCTGCCCCCCCGTGCTGCCAACCGTCCTGTCAGGACAAAAACCGCAGGCGCAGGCCATGCCCGCGATTTCATGAGTTGGATCGTGGGAGTGCTGTTTCTGTTTGGTTTGACGACCACTGCTTGGGCCGAACCCGGAATCGACGCAAGACGCGTGGTTTTGGGAAGCCATCAGCCCCTCACGGGTCCAGCGTCAGAATTCTCTGCAATCGGACACGCCGCACAGGCGTGGTTCCAATATGTCAATGATCTTGGTGGTATCCACGGCCGGCAGATTGAACTCCGGATTCGGGATGACCGCCTCCAGCCGGAACGAGCGGTTGAGGCAATCCGGACACTGGTGGTGCAGGATCAGGTGTTCGCGCTCTTTGCCAGCGTGGGCAAACGCACCCATGCCGCCGCGCAGCCCGCATGGGCGAGTTTTCAGCTTCCGGATTTCTTCGTGCAGTCGAATGCTCCGGAATGGACCGATCCGGCGCGTCCGGGCGTGTTTGCCTTTGAGCCAACTCCGGAAGTCGAAGCACGGGTGCTGGGGCAGTATCTCCTCCGGAAACACGGTGGGGAGCGCATCGTGGTCTGGCACGCCTCGAAGTTCCGGGAAGCCGCGTTTATGCTGCTGAGGCATGGCTTCACCCCACAAGTCCAGCGCAAGGAAAGCGACACCTCACCGGAGGCGTTGCAGGGAATCGTCAAGAGTCTGAAACAGGCTCGCCCCCAAGTGGTGGTGGCGCTTGCCGAGTACGGGGATTTGCTGCGTTTTCTTCAGGTGTTTGATGCCGAAGGGGGAACCGCGCTGGTGTACACGGGCACGGCTTTGGCGGATTCTGAAACCCCCAGGCTGCTCAGTCTGGCGATGCTGAAGCAGTTGCGTTTGTTGACCGCGTTGCCCCTCGCGCTGGAGCAGGATCATCCAGGGATTCAGCTGCATCGCAAGCTGCTGGAAGTCTATGCGCCGGACTTGGTGATGAGCCGCTGGACGATTCAGGGGCAAGCGGCGGCGGAACTGATGACCGCTGTGCTGGAGCGCTCAGGACGCGACCTCTCCGCCAGCACTGCCCTGCGCTCTGCCGAACGGCTGGATCTCCCGAAAAGCCATTTACTGCCCCCGGTCGCACTGGATTCGCAACAACATCGCGCCTTGACGAGCTTGCGGGTGATCCAACTGCATCCGGATCGGGTGGACTCCCTCTCCGATTGGATTGACGGTCGATGACTCCGTGCATTCCGTTTCCCTTCACTCCGGAAGACGAGGCGAGGGTGGTCCAGTGTCTCCGGGAGGATAGGCTGCTCGCTTTTCCAACGGAAACCGTCTATGGCCTTGGAGGCAACGCGCTCTCCGAAACCGTGGTGCAGCGAGTTTTCGCTGCAAAGGGGAGAGCGGCAGAAAAGGCGCTGCCCGTGTTGGCGACTCCGGAACAAGTCCGGGAACTGGCGGTTTGGAACGATGCCCGTGTTGATGCACTGATGGAGAAATTCTGGCCGGGGCCGTTGACACTCGTGCTACCCGCGCATCCTGAACTTCCGGAGTTTTTGCGGGGGCCAAACGACACGATTGCGGTGCGCCACTCTCCGGCTCCAGCGGTGCAGGCCTTGCTGGAACTTGGCGGAAAGCCGCTCATCGGCACCAGTGCAAACCGCAGTGGCCAACCCTCGTGCCGGAGTCCCAATGCCGTTGCTGGACAGCTTGGTGAGACGCTTGATTTGCTAGTGGACGGCGGTTTGGCATCGGAGACTCGGCCATCTACGCTTGTGCACTGGGATGGCGAATCCTTTGAGATTTTGCGGGAGGGCGTGTTATCTTCAGATGCTTTGGCTGCGTTTCTCTTGGTCGCGTTGGGCGGCCTACCGACGCAAGCGACCGATGCGGGTGTGCCACCCCGTGCTATCCGAAAATCCGGAGACTCTCAATAACTGGAGGATCACTGCTGTAGGTGTCAGTGGAGAGTGTGCACCAAGTCGTCGTGGCCCTCCTCTTCACTCAGCAAAGCCTTGATGGGAAACGGGATCATCTCCGTATTCCTGCTGGAAGGTTGTCAATTCAAAAGGATCATAATACACCAAAACAACACCGGATTCACCTATTTGCCGACATGGGCCAACATCGATTATCAGCGCAAGAGAAAGTGTGTTAGAGATTTGCGGATCCAACCTTGGAGTTACCGTTCCGCAAAATTTGTCCTGAGCGTTCTTCCGTGAGTTGATCATCCCTGAGGATAACCTGACCGTTGCAGACGGTCGCCTTGTATCCGGCTGCGTGCTGGATGAACCGCGGAGCCCCGAAAGGAAAGTCATGCACGATTTCCGGCATACGTTCTTCCAGCCGAGCCATATCAATGACATTGATATCGGCGCGCTTGCCAACCGCTAAAGTTCCTCGATCCTCAAGCCCCAAGACACTTGCCGGAACCGCACTTATCCGCCGAATCGCTTCCTGAATCGAATAGAGTCCGTTGTCCCTGTGCCAATGGGACAGGGTAAAGGTGGCCCAGCCTGAGTCAATCATCTGACTGACGTGGGCTCCGGCATCGCCAAGGCTGGGCATTGCCCAGTCTGTGGAGATTAAATCGGGTAGAGCCTCAAGGTCCACATTAAAGAGCCGCATGTGAAACAGTGCTTTTCCATTGGTTTCATCGCTAATTCTCAGCCAGGTTTCCACCGGGTGCTCACCCGCTGCTTCGGCTAGATCATACAAGCTCTCTGAGAGATTCTGTGTGTAGCAGGGCCGTTCTTCATCTCCCAGATAGAATGCGTTTTTCATCAAGGAGAGTTCCCTTTTCGAAAAAACCATTAAATCCGCATCCTTAGCTTTTCCTTCTTCCACCAGTTTTTGACGAGTATCAGGGGTACGAATCGCCTGCATTCGTCCTTCAAGATCAAGTTCTTTTAACTTGCTCCATGCGGGTGATTTAAATGGGAAATTATTTGTTGAAATCCCGGTCAAAAAACCGCCACTGCGGGCAGGGGTGACTGAGGCGACGTTGAGGCCTTCGGCACGCATTTGCATCACGCGTTCGTTTGTGCGTTCCAGACCTAACTCCAGTGCAGAACTGAACAGCACCCCTCGTGCCATGCGGGCTTCATCGGCCAAGAGCTCCATTTCTGCATCGAAATCACTAAAATCTGAGACCGTTTGCATAATGCCTCCATGCACCCCGACTGCTTTTGCAATAGCCCGCAACTCATCACGGTCGGCAAAGGTTCCGGGGATGGAACGACCATCAGGCAGTCGGTGTGCTGGAAACCGGTTGGTTGAAAAACCGATGGCACCTTCTTTGACGGACTGGCCCGCCAACTCGGCAATCTGTCGAATCTCTTCCTCCGTTGCAGGCTCCTCGACTGCACGCTCTCCCATGACGTAAAAGCGAATTGCACAATGCCCCACCAGCCCACAGATGTTGATTGAGGGTTTCAAGGTCTCAAGTGCATCAAGATAGCCCCCGTAGGACTCCCAGTTCCAGGGCAGTCCATGCAGAATTGCGTTTTTTGGGATATCCTCAACGGTTTCCATCATCCCTGCCAGGAATTCACGGTCTTTTGGCTTGCAAGGAGCAAAGGTGACCCCGCAGTTTCCAAGCAGGGCCGTGGTGACCCCGTGCCAACTCACCGAGGTGAGTTGAGGATCCCAGCCGATCTGCGCGTCAAGGTGGGTGTGCAAATCGATGAACCCTGGAGAGACGGTAAGGCCTTCAGCCCGTATTTCCTGTTTGCCCTTTCCATCGACTTTGCCGATCTCGACGATCTCGTCCCCGGCAATGGCGACATCTGCCTGAAACGGGTCTGCTCCGGTGCCGTCCACAACGGTGCCGTCCCTGATAATGAGGTCATGGTTCATGGTGTGTCTTCAGTGATTATGTTTGGTGGTGTCCGAATCAAAACAGTGTCCATTGTAGTGGCATGTATTGTATAAAACAATGTAATTCCCAATTCCTGAATGTCCAGGACTTACGAAAATTTTTTCTAAAGCACTGATATTATGATAGTCGCCCTCTGGAGTGTTGTTCCTCTGAAAAATCGGGAACAATAACTGGAAACCGGGGGACACGCACCGGAAAACGCCGTCTCTTTGCAAAATCCCAACACTTGACAGGGTGACCCCTGCTGAGGACAGGCGTCAACACTCCAGAGGGGGGCTGTCCAGTTCTCAAACCCGAGTGCAACCCCGAACATTGCTAAAAACTCTCAAGTTCTTCACAGGGACGATATTTTCTAATCAACGCTAACCCCCTCCGCCGTCAGTACGGGTTTTCCCAAATACTGAACCAACTCCTGAAACGCTCCCAGAATTTCCGAATCTGACTCGGGATAGCGTAACCGCAGGCTAACCTGTCCCCAATGAGTTCCTGAGTGGGCGTAGATACCCAGACGTGCTTGCGGATAGTTTTCGTCAAACTGCCTCACGGCACCAGCAAGGTCGCCTTCCCGTGCCTCCAAGCGGACTTCGGCTCGTTTTGTTGGAATGGCGGCTTGCACTCTCCCAAACAGTGGCAGAATTTGTGGAACCATCGCTTTGAGCATCTTTGGAAATCCGGGAAACGCGAAAATGCCGGAGTGGTGGAACCCGGGGGCGCCATGGGGGTTCTTCAGCAATTCGCAGCCTTCCGGGAGCATCGTCATGTTCTGCCGACTCTCATTGAATTCTCCACCGTAACGTTCGGCCAGTAGCGCCCAGCAGTCCGGATGTGTGACCACCTGCACTCCCAGCGCCGCAGCAATGCCTTCACGGGTGCAGTCGTCATGTGTGCCGCCGATGCCTCCGGAAACGCAGATCGGAAAGTGACTGGATCCCTTGAGTTGCTGAAGCCAGTGGGCGATCACCGCAATGTCATCCGGCAGGCTGAGTGCGACGTTGGCCGGGTGCCCCTGATCATGGAGCCAGTTGGTCAGCCATTGAGCGTTTTCATTACCCCGCTCTCCCAACACCAACTCATCCCCCACTGTTACCACCGCGGCACCAGCCTGATCCTCTTTTTTTGACATGTTCAATTGCTGGTCGTCTCCCCCTCGAGGGTTGTTCCTCTGAAAATCGGGACCAATAACTGTAAACCGGGGGGAACGTACCGGAAAACACCGTCTCTTTGCAAAATCCCAACACTTGACAGGGTGAATCTTGCTGAGGACAGGCACCAACACTCAAGAGGGGGGGCTATCCAGATATTAAATATCTCTAATTTCACCGAGAGTCAAGCCCGATTGCACCATCCTTGGCGACTCCCTCCAACTGGAACCTCCGACCCTGCCGATTTCCCCGTTGACTTGCTCAAATCAAGGTGATACTCCTAAAGCCAAAGTACCGGGAGAAGAATCCCCATTGTCCTCAGAAAATTCACTTGACACTCGAACGGGGATAGTTCCCCTCTTGAGGGTTGTTCCTCTGAAAATCGGGAAAAATAACTGAAATCCGGAGCAACGCTCCGGAAAACGCAGTCTATCTTGTGCTTGGCAGAAAATTAGTCAACTACATGATATTTAATGGTATTCACCTATTTTCAAGAAACGAGGATTTTGGGGAAACTCATCAAAAATCCCATTTTTTGCTGATTTTGGCCATCTGAACACGGTATCAAACAAATCCTCATCCTGTTAAATTCAAGAAATATCGTTTAATATCAGAAATTTGTGTATTTTATTCCAAGCACTATCTTGCAAAATCCCAACCCTTTACAGGATGAATTTTGCTGAGGACAGGCACCAACACTCCAGAGGAGGACTATCGACTTTTTACGAGCCCATCAAATGTAAAAACCAGAAGACGTTATAGCACGGTTGCACCTCCAGAAGACCGCTTTGAAGCCAGCACTCACTTCGGTCATGGCCGGAGCTTTCATGTCCTTCAGGTTGACGTTCGCCTCCTGAATCCATAACCTCAACAAGGAGTATGATCATGTCCAAAAAAACCACGATCCTTGCCATCGCACTTGCGTTTTGCACGTCATTGTTCGCCGCGAATCCGGTGTCGGCAGAATCCACCCTCCGAGTGGTGATGCACTCGGATCTGAAGATCGTTGACCCGGTCTGGACCACCGCTTACATGTCCCGGAACTACGGATACATGGTGTATGATACACTGTTTGCACTTGACAGCAACCTGCACGTCCAGCCGCAAATGGTGGGGGATTATTCGGTGAGTGACAACAAACTCACCTACACCATGACTTTGCGCGACGGACTGATGTTCCACGACGGCGCACCTGTCACTGCCGCAGATGCTGTGGCTTCTCTCAAACGTTGGGGGCAAAAAGACGGGATGGGGCAAATGTTGATGGAATACACTGCCGATTTGAGCGCAGTCGACGACAAGACTCTGAAATTGATCTTGAAAAAGCCGTTCGGGCTGGTGCTGGACGCGCTGGCGAAGCCGAGTTCCAACGTGCCCTTCATCATGCCCAAGCGTGTGGCGGACACTCCGGCGTCGGAACAGATCAAGGACCACACGGGTTCCGGACCCTTCATCTTCAAGGAGGACGAGTGGAAACCAGGCGACCGCACGGTGTTCGTGAAGAACCCGAACTACAAGGCACGGAGTGAGCCGTCGAGTTGGATGTCAGGCAGCAAGGCCGTGAACGTGGACCGCGTGGAGTGGATTTCCATCAAGGACCACCAGACCGCCGTCAATGCCCTGCTCGCAGGCGAGATTGATTACATGGAATCGGTCCCGCATGACCTGCTTCCGTTGCTGGACGCGGACCCGAATGTCCAGACAGCGGTGCTGAATCCGCTGGGGAATCAGTACATGTACCGCATGAACCATCTGCATCCGCCGTTTGACGATGTCCGGGTTCGCCGTGCCGCCATGTGGGCTGTCAACCAGAAGGACTTTCTGCAAGGCGTGATCGGCAATCCGAAGTACTACAAGGAATGCGCCGCCATGTTCTTCTGCGACACCCCGCTGGCCACGGACAAGGGAGCGGAGATCATGATGCGCTCGGACTACGAAAAGTCGAAGGCACTGCTGAAGGAAGCCGGGTACGACGGCACCCCGATTGTGCTGATGCACTCCACCGACCTGAATGTCCTTGCCAATCTGGCCCCCGTGGCCAAGCAGAATCTGGAGCGCGGCGGCTTCAAGGTGGACATGCAGTCAATGGACTGGCAGACCCTTGTCTCCCGGCGTTCCAAGCAGGATCCTCCGGGGAAGGTCGGCTGGAACCTCTTCATGACTTCCTGGCAATCTCTGGACATCCTCAATCCTATCATGGCAGCAGGTTACCGGGCAAACTGTAACAAGGCGTGGTTCGGCTGGCCCTGCGACACGACAATGGAAGTTCTACGCAAGGCCTTTGCCGAGGAGCCGGATCCGGCACAACAGAAGGCCATCGCCGAGGCGATTCAGATCCGTGCTATGGAGTACGGCACTCACGGTCATGGAGGTCAGTGGCTGGATGTCACGGCATGGCGCAAGGATCAGATTTCCAATGTCCCAAATGCTCCGCTTCCGGTGCAATGGAGCATTTCAAAGTAAGGCGCTCCGGAACCTTAGCGAAGAGATCCCAACGGACCATGCTTGGTTTTCTCGTCCGTCGTATTTTGGCCACCATTCCGGTCTTGGCAATGGTGGCCCTCTTCGTGTTTTTCATGCTGCGACTCACGCCGGGAGACCCTGCTGCGATTCTGGCGGGAGACAACGGCGAGCCGCATCAAATCGAGGCCATCCGCGAAGCACTGGGCCTGAACGAACCCATCCTCACCCAACTCACCATCTGGCTGGGCAACATCCTGCAAGGTGATTTGGGCGAGTCGTTCTTCTTCAACAAGAAGGTGACGGAACTGATCGCCATGCGGGTGGACGCGACCCTCTCGCTGGCCATCGTGACGCTGATCATCACACTGGCGGTAGCGATTCCACTTGGAGTGTTGGCGGCTTACCGACACGGCTCGTGGGTGGACCGGTTGGTGATGGGCTTTTCCGTGCTGGGATTCTCCGTCCCCATTTTTGTGTTGGGATATTTTCTCATCTTCATCTTCTCGGTGAAGCTCAACTGGTTTCCGGTGCAGGGCTTCAAGAGCATCAGTGACGGCTTCTGGCCGTTCCTGCACCACCTGATTCTGCCTAGCCTCACCCTCAGCGTCATTTACATCGCACTCATTGCCCGCATGACCCGCGCCAGCGTCATCGAGGTGCTGAACGAGGACTACATCCGCACCGCCTACGCCAAGGGTTTGAGCAACATGGTGGTGTTGATGCGTCATGCCTTGCACAATGCGGCGGTCCCGATCGTCACCATCACTGGAATTGGCGTCGCCCTGCTGATCGGCGGGGTGGTCGTGACCGAGAGCGTGTACAACATTCCGGGCTTGGGGCGGCTCACCGTGGACGCTGTGCTGGGTCGGGACTACCCTACGATTCAAGCATTGATCCTTGTGTTCTCCTGTGTTTACGTCGTGATCAACCTGTTGATTGACCTCTCCTACACCCTGCTCGATCCGAGGATCCGGTATTGAGTGCCCCTGAGGAATCCCCCATAGCACTGGAGGTGGACAGCGCGGCCAGTGCTGCGGCAGTCTCCCGGCCCCGGACCGTCTTGCAGATGCTGGTCCGCAACCCCAGCGTCTGTTTTGGCGGTGTGGTGCTGGTGGTGATGCTGCTGACGGCTCTGCTGGCACCGTTTTTGGGTACGATCGACCCCAGCAACATTGATCCAATTTACCGCAACAAGGTTCCGGGCACGGAGCGCATGCTGCGGCTGGACGACGGCAGTGAGGTGCCGATCACCCACTGGATGGGAACCGACATGCTCGGACGCGACGTGTACAGCCGCGTGATTTACGGCAGCCAGATTTCACTTGTGGTCGGATTGGCGGTGGCGATTTTGAGCATCGCCGTCGGACTCACCATCGGCTTGGTTTCCGGGTACATCCGTTGGCTGGATGGCATTGTCATGCGCATCATGGACGGACTGATGGCGATTCCAGGAATCCTGCTCGCGATTGCGCTGATGTCCTTGTTCAACGCGGGTTTGGGCACGGTGATTTTTGCGATCTTCATTCCGGAAATCCCACGGGTGGTGCGGCTCGTGCGCTCCATCGTGCTTTCGATCCGGGAGGAACCCTATGTGGAGGCAGCGATTTCCGTGGGCACCTCGGTGCCGCTGATCCTCATCCGGCATGTGCTGCCCAACACCATCGCCCCACTCATCGTGCAGGGGACCTACATCTGTGCGTCCGCAATTCTGGTGGAAGCGATCCTCAGTTTTTTGGGGGTGGGCATCCCCCCGGAGATTCCAACCTGGGGCAACATCATGGCCGAGGGCCGGATGCTGTTTCGCGTCTTCCCGCACAATTTGCTCTACCCCGGCATCTTTCTCGCCTTCACCATCCTCGCAGTCAACGTGCTAGGCGATGGTCTGCGGGACACCCTCGATCCGCGCATGGCGAAGCGGTTGGGGTAAAAGGATGCAACCTGTCCTGAAAATCGACAACCTCAGTGTGCAACTGCCCAAGGGCGCGGATCGGCAGCATGCCCTTGAGTACGTCAGTTTTGAGGTGCATCCCGGCGAAATCCTCTGCCTCGTCGGGGAGTCCGGTTCCGGAAAATCGGTGACGGGCCTGAGCGTGATGGGCTTGCTGCCCAAGGGGCAGCTCACGCCCGTTTCCGGACAAATCCTGCTACAGGACGAGAATCTGCTCGAAGCCAGCGACGAGCGGCTGCGGGATTTGCGCTGCACCGGAATGTCGATGATCTTTCAGGAGCCGATGACGGCGCTCAACCCCGTGATGCGCTGCGGGGATCAGATTGACGAGGTGCTGCGCACGCACATCCGGCTTGCTCCAAAAGAACGCACCCAGCGCATCCTCCGGATCATGGAGGAAGTCCGGTTGCCGGAGCCGAAGCGTCTGATCAACACCTACCCGCATCAACTCTCCGGAGGCCAGCGCCAGCGCATCATGATCGCCATGGCGCTCGTCCTCGAACCCGTGCTGCTGATTGCGGATGAGCCGACCACTGCCCTCGACGTGACCACGCAGGCGAGCATCCTCCAACTCATCCGGGACATCCAGCGGGATCACCAGACCGGGGTCTTGTTCATCACCCATGACTTTGGAGTGGTTGCGGAAATTGCTGACCGTGTGGCCGTGATGCAATGGGGCAAGGTGGTTGAGTTTGGGGAAGCCAAGCAGGTGCTGTCCAATCCGCAACACGCCTACACGCGCATGTTGATCGGCTCGGTGCCGAGCATGACACCCAGCCAACGGGAACGGGATGCGTCCGCGCAGGTGGTGCTGAACACCTCCGGACTTTCCAAGACTTACAGCGAACGTGCATTCTTCCGAAGCACCCGCACCGTTCATGCCGTGCAGAAGGTGGACCTTGAGGTGCGGCGTGGGGAAACCTTGGGCATCGTTGGCGAATCCGGTTCCGGAAAAACCACGGTCGCCCGCTGCATCGCCAGACTGACCGACCCCTCCAGCGGCGAGATCTTTTTGGATGGCAAAGAAATCGGACGGCTCCGAACAGGACAACTGCGCCCCTACCGCCGTCGCATCCAAATCATTTTTCAGGATCCATACCGCTCCCTTAATCCGCGTCGGGTGGTGGGCGACTCCATTATCGAGGGGGCGACCAACTACGGACTCCCACGCGACAAAGCTTTGGAGCGGGCACGGTCCCTGATGGAATTGGTGCAACTCGACCCCAACGTGCTGGACCGCTTTCCACACCAGTTTTCCGGAGGACAGCGCCAGCGCATCTGCATCGCCCGCGCACTCACGATGGAACCGGAGGTCTTGATTGCAGACGAAGCGGTTTCCGCACTCGATGTTTCGGTGCAGGCCCAAGTTCTCAAACTGCTTGACGATGTCCGGAAGCACTTCAACCTCGCCCTGCTCTTCATTACACACGACCTGCGCGTGGCCGCGCAAATCTGCGACACCATGGCCGTGATGAGCCAAAGCAAGGTTGTCGAGTACGGACTCACTCGCGACGTGTTCACCAACCCTCAGCACGAGTACACCCAATCCCTGCTCAACGCCGCTCCCGGCAAGGGCTGGGACTTCGGCGCGTTCCTCGCGCCCTGAGCGAAAACCGCAGTCACGTTCAATCTCCCACTGAGAAAACCCTGGATAACAGTGTTCGGTTCTTAACGTCTTTTACTATCAGTCCGTCCGAGCGTCTGTCCGGTCTTGGCCCAGTCGTCGAGGAAGGCTTTCAGCCCCTTGTCCGTGAGCGGGTGGTTGAAGAGTTGGAAGATGACCTTCGGGGGCGCAGTGAAGACATCGGAACCGATTTTTGCGGCAGCGAGGACGTGTTGCGGGCCGCGCACCGAGGCGGTGAGGATTTGTGTGTCAAAGCCGTAGTTGTCGTAAATCTCGCGGATGTCGGCGATGAGTTCCATGCCGTCCTGGCCGAGGTCGTCCAACCGTCCCACAAACGGGCTGATGTAGCGGGCACCCGCCTTGGCCGCGAGCAGGGCTTGGTTGGCGCTGAAGCAGAGGGTGACATTGACCGGATGTCTGTCCTGACTGAGCGTTTTGCAGGCCCGGATGCCTGCCGGAGTGAGTGGCACCTTGACGACCATGTTGTCCGCGATTTCCCGCAACCAGCGTCCTTCTCGGACCATCCCTTCCGCCTCGGTGGAAACGGTTTCTCCAGAAATGTCGCCGGGACAGATCGAGCAGATTTCCACCAGCACCTCCCGGATGTCGCGCCCGGACTTGGCGATGAGGCTGGGGTTGGTGGTCACACCATCAATGATACCCAAATCTTGGAGGACTTGGATTTCCTGGACCTCGGCGGTGTCGGCAAAGATTTTCATGAGTTGTTTGGGTTGGGGTTAGGAGCTTATGCATGAAAAAAGTCTCCTAGAATCGTCTTTCGTTTTCAAGAGGAATTGGCGCTTTGCTCAAACTGCGGGCAAAAACCGCCGTCTGCTTGCGGGACGAAGCGCAAAATGCGGTCAATGCAGGTGAGGGTATCCTCGGAGGCGTGGGTGATGTACAGCACCTGCGTCGCGGTTTCGTGGCCGATGCGGTCCACAAGGCGCAGGATGCGCTCGCGATTTTGCGGATCCAACCCTTGACACGGCTCGTCAAGGATGAGCAACTCCGGATGCTTGACCAGCGCCCGCACGAGCAGGAGCAGCCTCTGCTGACCGTAGGAGAGCTTTTGGTACTCGCCAGCGGCCAAGGTTTCCAGCCCAAGCGCGGCGACCCACGCTTCGGCTTGGGCGCGTTGGACGGGTGAGGCTTGGCGGTAAAGTCCGATGGAGTCGAAGAATCCGGAAAGGACAACGTGGCGGCCTTGGATTTCGTTGCGGTACTTCACCTGAAATTCCGAGGACACCAAGCCGATGCGCTGCTTGAGATCCCAGATGCTTTCACCAGAACCACGTTTGTGGCCGAAAATCCGGATGTCATTGGAGTACGCCTGCAAGTGCTCCCCGCAGATGAGGTTGAGCAGTGTTGACTTGCCTGCACCGTTCGGTCCCACCACCCTCCAGTTCTCTTTGGAGTGCACCGTCCAGTCCAGCCCGTTCAGCACCACCTTTTCGCCATAGCGCACGGTCACGTTGCACATCACCACCGGAGGTTCGGCGAGCGGGGATGCGGTTTCCGGCAGAGGCAGCGGGCGTTTCAATTTTGCATGAGCAGAACCCTGCACAAAAGTGGGATCGTACAAACCCCGCAGCACCTTTTCGCACAGCACCTCCTGCTGGGAACCCTGCTTGAAAATGCGCCCCGCCTTGAGCGCAAGCACATGCGAGATTTCCGGGACCACCTCGTCTGTACGATGCGTCACCAGCAGCACGGGCAGACCGTTTTGGATGAGGGAACCGAGGGTCTGCTTGAGCCACGCGGTGCTGTTGGCGTCAAGTCCGTCAAAGGGTTCGTCGAACAGCAGCAACGCCGGATCGGCAAACAACGCCCGCAGCAGCAGCGTCTTGCGCAGTTCGCCATTCGAGAACTGCCGCAGCGGGCACTCCAGCAAATCGTCCATCTGGAGCTGCGCCGCAAGCAGTTCCAAGCGCTGCGGACCGGGGTTCGATTCCTCAGTGATCAATTCCCGGCAGGTGAGGCCCGCCTGCTCCTTGCCGCTGTAGTCCTCCCAGCGCTCCTTGCGCTCCTCGCGGGCGATGAGTTGCTTTTGTTGATGGAGCGAGACATAGCCAATGCGCTCCGGCTTGAGCAATTCCGGATGCCGGCGGATGGTGCCCTGAAAGTATGGACGTCGTTGGAGCAGCACCTGCACGAGCATTGTTTTTCCCGCCCCGTTGGGACCAATCAGCGCCCAGCTTTCGCCAGTCCGGAAGGTCCAGTTCAGTTTCGATAAAACCTCGTTTGCACCGAGCCGGGTGGAGACGTTTTCCAATGCAAGCAGGGCCATTCCAGTTTGGAGGACAGACGCAGAATTGGGCATAGCGGTCAAACAACCGGGGCAAGTTGGGACGCTTGTGGAGTTTCCGGAGCGGGACTCCCGTTTTGCAGCCGCCACATTTGCTGATAGTCGCCGGGTCGCCGGACGAGTTCGGCGTGGGTGCCCTGATCAACAATACGCCCTTCGTCAAGGACGAGGATATGATCGGCCCGCTCCATCGAGGTGACGCGATGCGAGACGATGAGCAGCGCCTGCACGAGTGCTTTACCGTCGGCGTCAGGACGCAGCAATTGGTGGACTTCGCGGAGCAGGAAACGCTCGGTTTCGTAATCCACAGCGGAAAGCACGTTGTCAAGGATGAGCAGATCGCAGGGTTCGGTTATCGCACGGGCGAGGCTGATGCGCTGCTTCTGCCCTCCGGAGAGCATGATGCCCTTCTCGCCGACCAGCGTTTCGGTTTGCTTGGGGAAACGCTGCACCTCCTCCTTCAGCGCGGCGGTGTGGAGCACGCGGACGAGAGTTTTCTCTGAACTGCCGTCTGCTTCCGGAAGCGTGAAGCGGATGTTTTCGCGCACGGTGTCCGAGAACAGAAACGGCTCCTGCGTGACCGTCCGGATGCTGCGGCGCACATCGGAAAAACTCAATTCGTCAAGCTTGCGGTCACCGAGTTTCACACTTCCTGGAGGCGGGACGAGGTAGCGGTTCAGGCAGTTGACGAGCGTGCTTTTTCCAGAGCCGATGCGCCCGAGGATGCCGATGACCTGTCCGGGCTGGATGGAGAACGAGACCGCCTGCAACACGTCCGAGGAGCCGTCCGGAAAGCGGTAGCTGAGATTTTGCACGGTCAGTCCACCTTTGGAAAACAGCGCACGTGATTCGACTTCGGGCAGGTCCGGAGTTGCTGAGAGTGGTGTTTTTTCGGCAAGCACGGTGCGCACGCTCTCCAGCCCGACCAGGCCCTGCTGGATCATCGTCGTCACCCACCCCAGCGCCATCAACGGCATCGTCAGTAAGACGGCGTAGGTGATGAAGGCGGTGAGTTGGCCGAGCGAGAGGTTTTCCTGAATCACCAGCATCCCGCCCACGAGCAGGATGAGCAGTTTGAGGAGGTGTTCGAGGTTGGAGAGGATCGGCATCATGAAGGAGCGCACCCACGAGATGCGTAACGCCCGTGTGACCATCTCTTCGCTTTCCACACCAAAGCGACCCAAAGCCCACGGGGGCATCTCGTAACTCTTGATGACGTCGATACCGGAGAGCGAAGCCGCCGAGAACGCAGAGAGCCGCTGCAACGCCTGCATCCGTGCCCGCATGTTGCGGACCAGCACACGCATTCCCAGTCGGACGATGGCGAAGACCACGATGATCGGCAGGATGCAGTAGAGCGTGAGCTTGGGAGAAAGCTGCCACATCTTCAGCGGCGTGAGCGAGAGCATCGTGGCGATATTGAACGCCTGCATCATTGCAAACCCGTAGATCATGCGGATGCCCATGATGTCGTTGTTGACCTTGGAGATGATACCGCCGGAGGGGTTTTTGTCGTAGTAATCCTTCTGGAGCGCCATCAGCTTGTGGAACATGTCGTTCTTGATCTGACACTCAATGGCGCGTCCGGGGTTGAAGAAGAGGATGCGCGAGAGCGTGCGCACCACGATCATGCTCACGGCAAGGGCCAGCATGATCAGCAGGTTGTCGGTGAGCCGTTGCGGCTGGTTGCTCAGGTTCTCCCCCAGCAGGTCAATGCTGACCTGGATGTAGTGGGGAATGCTGACGGCGATCCAGTTGGTACAAATGATCGCCACCACGCCCAAGCTGTAGGAAAGCCAATGCTGGCGCAGGTAGTGAAGCAGCAGTGGGAGGGTGCGGTCAGCCGGGGGCACAAAGGGTGAGGAGTGAAGGGTGAAAGAAGCCGTGAGCTAAGCAGGTGTGGAAATCATGCGTACTCGGCCTGAAGTTCGCTGCCCATGCGAATGAGGTTGTGCATCTTGCGCTTCCAGACGATGCCCTCGCTGGCCCAGCGGATGGAGATGCGGACGTATTCGCGCCCGAGGCCGAGCTTGCGGCCCGTCGTGAGCAGGAAGTCGATTTCGTTGGTCCCCAGCACGTTGTCCGCGCAGACGATGAGCAACAGTTCAATGAAGATCTGCACCTCCACTTGGCGGGTGCCCTCCGGAAAGCGGTCGAGCTTGGGGAGTTTCTGATCCTTGACCGCTTGAATGATCTTGCTCTCCTCCGCCTTGGATTCGAGGAATCCCAAGGCCCGCTCCATGTACTGGATCTCTTCGGGGGCGATGTTGCCATCGGCGGTGATCGCGCTGCAAATTGCAATCGCCAGCCAGTGTTTCTGGGTTTCGTTGAGCGTGTCAGGTTCCAGACCTGTTGGCAGTTGCGTACTCATGAGCTTTTCCTTGTGTCAGGCGGCAGCCGCCGGAAGTTCCCCGGCCAATTCCCGGAGTTGGGTTTCCACCTCGTTCATCAGGTCCGCCCGCTGGCGGGAGGAGTAGCACGATGCGTCCACCGGACGCCCGATGTGCAGTTCCACCTCCTGATTCCAGTGAAACTGCAGCGTGTCCGCAGGCATGACCACGCCTGTGCCCCGGATGCCGACCGGCACGATGGACGCGCCCGCTTGCTGGGCCATCATGAAACCGCCCTTCTTGAGCGGCAACATTTCGCCGCCACGAGCGCGGGTGCCTTCCGGGAAGATCATCACGGCGATTCCACTCTCCATCCGCGCCATGGCTTCCTTGATGGAGGCCGCTGCTCCAGCAGGGTTCTTGCGATCCACCTTGATGAACTCTCCGGCTTCAAGCCCAAGCTTCCAGATGGGCAGCTTGAACAGTTCAGCCTTTGCGACCATCCGGAGTCCGTGAGGGAACGCCATGAAGAGCAGGGGGATGTCATAATAGCTGCGATGGTTGCTCATGACAACCCACGGGTGTCCGGGGGTGAGTTCCACGCCAAAGGGATTCTTGATGCGGAAGCGTACCTTGAGGAGCGCCAGCAGGTCGCGTGACCAGTCACAGAGGATTTGGTCGGCCGCTTCCCGTGTCAGCCGCTTGCGCTGGATGGACACGAGCGTGGCCACCACATACCTCAAGGTGGTCCAGTTCACGCGCAAGAGAACGCCAAGGCTTGACAGGGTGCGTATGATCATCAATCCTTTACAAGGTTTGCCTCCGGGCGTGGCTTGTTGGCCCTCGGAGTTGAGTTCAATCTCTTTCGGGTCTGATTCCCCGCAGCTTGCTGCGTCAAGAAATTCGCGGGAGGTCGCTCTCAATGGAGAAGCATTCAGGAGTCAGGACCCCCCATTTGGACTCCTGACTCCTGCATTCTGGATTCTCAAGACCCCGCTGCTCTGCGGCGGGGTCGTTTATTAAAAAACCTAACTTGGAGCCGCATATTCCGCAAGTTTTCCAGTCCGGTCCTGCCGAGGCCAGCGAGGCGTACTCGGGCTTCCGGACGCTCTCTGTGAAGCCAGCGCAGTTGCAGGAACTGGAGAGCACCGGGGCTCTGCGCTTGGACCCCAACCCTCCACTGCAACCCAACGAAGGGGTGCTGCTCCACTCCGATCAACCCGATGCCGAAGCCCTCACGCTCTATGAGGCCACGTCCGGACAACTCCGCAAGCTGGAGGGCAGTCCCACGCTCTGGGGGATGGAGGCACGGAACCCGGAGCAGTGCTTTGCCCTGCACCTCCTGATTGATCCCAGCATCTCGATCGTCACGCTGAGCGGCAAGGCCGGAACCGGAAAGACACTGCTGGCCTTGGCTTCCGGACTGCATTCGATGCTCATGGAGCAGCGCTACTCCCGGATGCTCGTCTCCCGCCCGATCTTCCCGATGGGACGCGACCTGGGCTACCTGCCGGGAGAAGTGCAGGACAAGCTGGCACCGTGGATGCAACCCATTTTCGACAACCTCGAATTGCTCATCTACCAGCGCGGGGGGGACCGCAGGGGGCGGCAGGGGTATCAGGAACTGATCGAGCAGGGCTTGCTGGTCGTGGAACCCCTCACCTACATCCGGGGCCGCAGCATCCCCAACCAGTACATGATTGTGGACGAGGCGCAAAACCTCACCCCCCACGAGATGAAGACCATTGTCACGCGGGTGGGCGAGGGCACGAAGATCGTCTTGACGGGCGACCCGCACCAGATTGACAACCCCTATGTGAACTCGAATTCGAACGGACTCAGCACCCTCGTTGAACGCTTCAAGTCGCACCCGATTGCCGGGCACGTCACCTTGTGTCAAGGCGAACGCTCAGAGCTTGCCGAGTTGGCTGCAAACCTTTTCTGAACCCCTCAGCCCCTTTTGCTGAAAGCCGCTTGGAAAAGCGAAGCGTTCATGCTTGTATACGGAGTTTGACAAGACACCCAACCTGCATGGAATCTTCACAAACACTCTAACATGGACTGGATTCAAAACCCACCGCCTTCCTCGGAACTTGCGGATCGCGACATCAAGCAGACCGGAACTCACCTTGCTGGCCAGCGCATCGCCCTGCTGATCACGGGCAGCATTGCGGCCTACCGCACTCCGGACCTGATCCGCGACCTGCGCCGCGAGGGGGCCGAGGTGTTCGTGTACGCCTCCCGTGAGGCACTGTCCTACGTCACCAAGCAGACCTTGGAGTGGACCTCGCTGCATCCGGTCTGCGATTCCTTCACAGGCGAGGCCGAGCACCTTTCCGAATCCCACCCGTTTGACGCCTACCTCGTCGCCCCGGCTTCCTACAACACGATCAACAAGGCGGCACTCGGCATCGCCGATTCCGTAGTGACCACCACTCTCGCCTCGGCACTCGGACGGCAGGAAATGGAACAGGCGGTGGTGCTGTTCGCCCCGGCAATGCATGGAACGCTGCACAACCGCATCCTCTCCGAATCGCTTGCACGCTTGCAGGCACTTGGAGCCACCCTCATCCCGCCCCGGCAGGAGCAGGGGAAAAACCACCTTGCCCCGCTCGAAACGCTGGTCGCCGCCACCATCCGCGCCCTCAGTGGCCAGCCCTTGCGCGGAAAAAAAATCATCGTCACCGGAGGCCCCACCCCGGTGCCCATTGACCATGTGCGACGCATCACCACCGTGTTCACCGGTGGCTTGGGTATCGAACTCACCTGCGAGGCGTGGCTGCGTGGCGCGAGCAGCGAACTCGTGCTGGGCAAGGGATCCGCCATCGCTCCGGAGTATTTTCCGACCCACAACATCTCGACCTACAACGACTATGTACGCGTGTTGCAGGAACGACTGGACGCCGGAGGCATGGACTGGGGTATCTTTACGGCGGCGGTGGCGGATTACCAACCCAAGACGGTGTATGACGGGAAACTCCCCAGTGGGCAGAATTTGAACTTGCCGCTGGTTGCCACCCCAAAGGTCGTGCGGATGATCCGGGAACGCTATCCCAAGCTCGGCATGGTCGCCTTCAAGTACGAGGAGGGTCACAGCCACGAACACTTCATGGACACCGCCAAGAACTTCCTCGCCCAAGGGGGCTTCCAACTCGTGGTCGCCAACCGTGGAGAGGAATGCTCCGAGGCCGGGCAGCACATCGCGTGGTTGATCTCCCCGGATGCCCAACCCACCCGGCACCTTGGCAAACCCGCCATCGCTGCTGCCCTGCTCGACTGGATCGCAGCGCGTTCGTGAGGGCGTGTGTCCTGCTGGACACACTTCGTTTTTCCCAACTTCAGAAACCGGATAGTCCCCCTCTTGAGTGTTGGTGCCTGTCCTCAGCAAAATTCGTCCCCTGTAAAGTTTGGGATTTTGCAAAGAGACGGCGTTTTCCGGTACGTTTCCCCCGGTTTACAGTTATGGTAAAAGCTACTAGTTATAGGACAAATTTAGACTGGGATACAAACAGTCAAACAATTGATATTAAA
>PBTB01000074.1 GCA_002726945.1 Deltaproteobacteria bacterium
GATGATTCTAGTGTGGGTTGGTCAGAACCCCACGCCCACGCCCATGACGTACTGGTAGACAGACCCCTTCATCCTGAAGTCGAGGGTTTCTGTGCCGCCAACCTGAGTAGGGGGTCCATACTCGAACTTGTTTTGACGAATACCCAGCGCCCATTCAAGGCCGATGTCGGGGTATTCCAGGAATTCCCAGCCGTAGTAAATGAAGTAGGAGTTGGCCTTGAAGGATTCCGTCCGGTAGGTCTTGTTCAGCCGGGAAAGCTCAAGACTCCCCTTGGTTCCAGAGCCGACCCCGAAAGTCCAGTTGCTGCGGTAAACGACGGTTTCAATGACCCGGTATCCGCTGCGACGGATGAAGAAACGCCGCTGCAGACCGATCGTGATGCCGATCTCCTGCATCTGCATCCCCATGCGGTAGTATGTTGTTCCTGCAAGAAGATCGTCCTTCACCGGTTTGATGTGGTATCCAAATTCGCTCTGGCCCACTCCGAACCCGCCCCAACTCAGCATGAGGTGGTAGGGTTTGGCCCCTCCAGGGAAGGGCCGGAAGGAGGTCTTTGAGCCATAGTAGTCAGCGCCTGGCACAGAGCTGCCATCCAGCACCGGGGTCATGAGCTTGATGCGGATGCTGCGTCCTTGAAGATAGGAGGCGGGCTTTCCACCTGACTTGGGACGCTGGAAAGGATCCCAGCGCTTGACCGGGATTCTCAGACCCCTGTACTTCAGGTTGAAACTCCAATGCCTGCCAAGCTCGGGCATCAGGCTCAGGGAGCAGCAGAACAGGGAGCCCGGCGCCTCTGGCACCGGGGAGAGCAGGACAACTGGCCTGGGACTCGCCGCCTGTAATCCCCGGGCAGGGGTTTCAGCAACCCCTTCTGCACGCAATGCCCCACCCCACGAAACTCCGAGGAGGGCCATTGAGAACCCCAGCGTTTTGGCAATTCTGAGCATCCTGCCTGCAGTCAGTCCGCAAATCCGTATGCGGCCTGTTCCTTCCATTGAAAATTGCCTTGACCTGAAGACGCTTTGAAGGATCAGAAATCAGGACAGGACATGATCAGAGGGTAGAATCCCCCCTTGTCGTGTAAATCGGCCTTTTGCGGTAAAACTTTAGGCTCATGTCGGCAAATAGGTGTACCGGGTATCATCAGCGTTCTGAGGAGTGCAGCGGTAACTCGCTTGAGATTGTACGCCCACTATGGCGATGTCTGCGGCAAGATTCTTTTTATGCACACCCCATAGGCTTGTAGTCTCCCCCTTGAGTGTTTGGGCAAGCCTGACCACCTGCGGGCAGGTTTCAGCGGTGAGGGGCAGTGGCTGGAGCAGGACGGGAAAGACGAGGGAGGTGAGCCATGCGGTGAGGCGAAGGTGAGCGGGTAGGATGGTCCCTTGGCTGGGATTCAGGGGCTTGCAGCGGGCATATTCTTTCGGTCACGCGGCCGAAGTTTCGGTGGAAAGGGTTTCTGCTTTCAGCAGTCGCTGGTGCAGCGAGGCCGGACTCAGTTCCAGCCCGTTCCACCAGCAGAGGGTCCTCAACTCCGGATCAGCGCTCCGAAAGTGGTCAAGGTCGTGCAGGGATCGGGTCAGAGCGGTGCCCTTTCCCAGCATCCAAGGAAATCAAGGATGTCTGTGATTTCCATGTGAAACCCGTGTCAATCGAAGCAGAGGTCGCCCTTGCGTCCGAAGTGGAGACCTTGGCAGAAGGAGCGCTTGAGATCGCAGGCATGACGCCAGCTTTGGCAGGCTTCTGGAAGGCGACCCAGTTGGTAGAGCAGGGTGCCTCGTCGGTGGTGAATTTCGGGGTGATCCGGGTTGAGTTGCAGGGCGCGGTTGAAGGCCTTGAGGGCGGGTTCGGGCTGGTGGGTGCGGACGTAGGCTTTGGCGCGTTGGAAGTGGACTTGAGCCTTCCATGCGGCCCCTTGGGATTCTACAGCTTGGGGGAAATCCATTCCTCCGGAAAGCAGCAGGGCCAAGACCAGCGGGAACGCCCGATTCAAGGAGCCACCTTAATTTTGCAAGCAGAGGGCGTTGAGCGCATCGGCGAGGTCGGCGAGATCACCGGGTAGCACGGTGCGGAAATCAAGCCAGACGTGTTCATCCTGAATGCGGGTGATGACGGGAACCGAAGCTTCCCGGAGGCGCGCTTGGAGTTGCTGTGCGGACTGCTCCTTGTGCTTCAGCACGAGTGCCAACGAGGGCAGGGTCAGTTCCGGAAGCGCCCCGCCGCCTGCGAGTGAAACGGTTTCCTGAAGTTCACAGGTGTAGCGTGAATCCTCCGAAAGTTTGAGCCTCGCCAGCGTGTATTCGGCTCGGGTGCGAATCTCCTCCTTGGATTCCTCCAGCATCCGCACGGTGGGGATGCGTTCCGGAACATGGGCGGGATCGAGGTACGCCGAGAGCGTTTCCTCCAAAAGCGCGAGGGTGCCCTTGTCAAGCCGCAGGGCGCGGTAGAGCGGATGCTTCCGCAGTTTCTGCACAAGCACTTCCCGTCCCAAGACCAACCCCGCCTGCACACCACCCAGCAACTTGTCTCCGCTGAACGCGATGACATCGACTCCGGACTCCAGCACTTGTGCGGCGGTGGCATGTTCGCGGAGCGGCCCCTGCGAAAAGTGGTAAAACGAGCCGCTGCCCCAGTCGTAGAGGGAGGTGAGGTTGTGCTGGTGGGCGAGGTTTGCAAGTTCTGGAAGCATGACCTCGGCAGTGAAGCCACGCATCTCGTAGTTGGAGGGGTGGACCTTGAGCAGCTCGGCGGTGTTTTCCGTGATCGCCTGCTCGTAGTCGCTGAGACGGGTGCGGTTGGTTGTACCCACTTCAACGAGTGTCACGCCCGCTTCCCGCAGGATATCCGGAATGCGGAAGGAATCACCGATTTCGACGAGTTCCCCACGTGAGACAATCACTTCCTTGCCGGAAGCCAACGCCCGCAGCATGAGAAACACCGCCGCTGCATTGTTGTTGACCGCAGTTCCGGCTTCGGCCCCGGAAAGGGCGCGGAGCAGACTCTGCACCCGTTCGCCACGCTCGCCGCGTTCCCCGGACTTTAGGTCGAACTCCAACGGGGAATAGGCGCAGAGCCGGTTTTGAACACTCCGGAACAGCTCTGCCGAAAGCGGAGCGCGTCCCAGATTGGTGTGGACGACGACCCCGGTAGCGTTGATGACGCGATCCGGGGCGCGGGTGGGCGCTTGGACGAGTTCGTTCGCTAGTGCCTCCAGCACGTCCTGCGTGCTGAGCCACGGCGGATCCTGAACCAGTGCGAGCGTCTGTCGCGCTTGGACGAGAAAGGCATCCACTTGCTCCCGCACCTCACGTCCTGCGGGCAGGCTCCGGGACTGGAGGAAGGCGTCCACGGCAGTGATGGACGGCAGCAGACGGAAGCGTGACATGATCACACTGCGTCCGAACCCGTGTCGTCCAGCTTGGCTGCAGCCTTGGGCTTACGTGGCCGGGCAACAGCGGGTTTGCTCCCAGTCGCCTTCGGCTTGGCCGGAGCTTTCGCCTTGGGGGTTTTCGCATCCACAGAGACTTCGGACTTGGCGGGCTTGCGACCTCGACCGGAACGCTTGGGGGCCGCTTGGACTTCCTCCGCAGCTACGGCTTCCGGGGCTTCAGTCTTTGCCTTGGAGCGTGATCGGCGAGCCGGAGCCCGCTTTGGTTTTGCATCTTCCGCAGCCACGTCCTTTGCAACATCCGGAGCTTCAGCCTGTGTTTTGGAACGAGACCGTCGGGACCGAGCTTGCTTCGGCTTCACATCCTCGGTAGCCGTGGCTTCAACCTGCTCTGTCACGGCTGCGGTGGGAGTCCCCTCAGCATCCGGTTTCGTGCGGGCAGCAGGCTTGCGGCGACTCTGGGAAGGCTGCTTGGGAGCCGACTCCTCCGAAACAGAAACCGCCTTTGGCGCAGCGCCCGGAGTCATCGTGGCTTCCATCACCTCATCCGTTTCCGGATCAAGATGCTTGCTGCTGAAAATGTGGGTGTCCACCGCGGCACGCTGGTTGCGGCGACGCCATTCCGGAACGGCCGGAGGTGCCCAAGACGGGGCCTCCTCCTCTTGAACTTCATGGACACTGCTGAAAAGCAGGCCTGGAGCGGTCGCTTTTTTCCTGGGCTTGGAAACTCTGGCTTTGGGTTCGCCCACCGGAGCTGCTTCAACCTCAGCGTAGGCCTTCTCGGCCCCGCTGGCGTCCACTTCCGTCTCTGCTGCCGCAGGCTTGCTACGCCGTCCACGTCGGGAGCGGCTGGAAGGTGCCGGGGTTTCCGGAGTCGCTTCGCTTTCGAAAGCACGGTCGGCTGCCTCTGCAGCAACCGAGGGCGGTTCTGCTTCCGGAACCGGGGAGCCGTTGCGCTCCGCTTCCACTTCCGGGGTTTCCTCAGCGGTTGGTTTTTTTTGTGCCAAGTCTCCCTCCTGCGAGTCGCGTCGTCGTCGGCTGCGTCGTCGTCGCCGCCCTGTCGTGGGTTCCTCGTCGGTTTCCAGAACCGGCAGGGTGCGGCGTTCCTCCTCCTGCTCCTCATCAAGCAGCACGATCTCCATCTCTGGAAGCGACTCCATCGAGAGCGAGAAATCCGGGAGAACCTGGACGGAGAGTTCGTAATCGACCTCGATCTGGCTCAGCTTGCGGCGGCTCTGGTTGAGCAAGTGCGTGGCAAGTTCCAGCGGGAGCCGCAGCTTGACGCTGTGGAGTCGATAATCCACAGCCAAATCCTGGATGCGCCGCACGATGCGGTTGGCAGTGGAGAGGATCGGATCGTTGTGGGAAAGGCTGCTCGCGACACGCTGACGGCTCATTTCCAGTAGTCCGAATTTGGAAATCTCGCCGAGGGACCAGCGGGCTTTATCCTGAGCAAGTGCTTCGCCCACGCGTTCGACCACGGACTCGCGGTTCTTCTCCTGGTCCATGTCGATGAAGTCGATGACGATGAGGCCGCCAAGGTTGCGGAGCCGCAGTTGCCGGGCGACTTCGGCCGCTGCCTCAAGGTTGGTGCGCAGGGCCGTATCCTCGATGCCACGCTCTTGGGTGGAGCGTCCGGAGTTGACATCCACTGCAACCAGCGCCTCGGTGGGGCTGATGACGAGGCTACCTCCGGAAGGCAAGCTGGCACGGCTGCTGTTGAGTGCGCCGATTTGCTTTTCGATATCGTGTTCGGAGAAGAGCGAACGCTCGCCGAGGTAGAGCTGGAGCCGCTTCTGCTGGGTGGGCATGTTCGCCTGAAAGAATTCGAGCGCCCGCTGAAACGCCTCGGCATCGTCAATCACAACCTCGGTGGTGTTTTCATCGAAGTAGTCGCGGAGCATACGCACCACGGCATCTTCCTCGCGGTAGAGCAAGCCGGGCTTTTCGTGCTTGTCGTAGGCATCGTGGATGCGCGTCCAGTTGCGGCGCAACAGCATGAAGTCGCGCTTGAGTTCGCTGAGACTGCGGTCAACTCCGGCAGTGCGGATGATCGCGGAGGCTTCTTCGCTGACCAGTCCCTTGAGCAGGTGCTTGAGACGGTTGCGCTGCTCCTCGTCCTCGATACGCTTGGAAACGCCGCCCCGGTCGCTGTTGGGCATGAAGACAAGGAAGCGTCCGGGGAGCGAGAGGTTGGTGGTCAGCGTTGCGCCCTTGTGATCGATCTCGTCCTTGAGGACTTGCACCAGCACCTTCTGCCCGGACTTGAGCAGGTGGTTGATCGCGGGGCGGCGCAGGTCGTCCTTGTTGGGTTTGTACACCTGCTGGTTGACATCGGAGATGGCGAGGAAGCCGTTCTTCTCCTGTCCGTAATCGACAAAAGCAGCCTGAAAAGAGGGCTGCACTTTCGTGACCACGCCCCGGTAGATGTTGCCCACGTTCTGGGCGCGTTGATCCTGCTCAATGAAGAGGTTCTCCAGCCGTCCGGAGCGGACGAGTGCAATGCGCGTTTCATCCTCCTCGACATTGATGAGCATGCGTTGGGTGTCTGTTGACATTGGGTTCCTGAGTTGGGTTTTTGGGGCGGACGGCGAAACCAGGGGTTTCGACAGGGCATTCAGGGATTGCAGGAAAGGGCAGGGCGCTTCTGGAGGGAAAACCTCTTGGAGCGTTTCAAACTCCTGTCTGGACCTCCACGAGTGGAGGCGAATCCGGCAAGGAGGCCGGGCGCACTTCCCGGCAGGGCAGCGCCATCAGCTTCAGCCGAATCTCAAATTTCCTGCGGCCCCGAGGGCCGTTGTCCGCATTCAGTTCTGTGGGGGTGGTTCTCAGGTTTCCGGAAGGGCGGCTTTGTTCACGCCGTGTCCGGAAACCAGCGACTTGGTCCCACTACGATTCATCACCGAGCACAAAGGGCTGCGCCTCGTGCTCACCTTGTTCGGTTTTGAGGATCACCTCCACGCGCTGCTCCGCACGGTCCAGCAGTTGGTGGCAAGCCCGGCTCCAGCGCACACCGTCCTCAAAGGTCCGGAGCGCATCTTCCAGAGGAAGCTCCCCCTGTTCAAGACGATCCACCGCCGCTTCCAGTTTCTCAAGAGCGGTTTCAAAGTTGGGCTGCTCATCCATGCTTGGCATCTGATCCCTGCAAAGTGCGTTCGTGCTGAGCGTGTCGAAGTACGGATGCCGATCCCGTTCATCCTTCAACAGGCTCAGGACGAGCGGGGTTTGACAAAGCAATCCGGTTTTTCCGATCCTCGGTTTACTCAGAGGTTCCGGATGATCTCAGTCACCGTCTGCACGGGCGTGAGGCGTCCGGTCTCCACCACCACCTCCGCTTCCATGTAGATCGGTTCGCGCTCTTCCAGCAGCCGCGTGACACGCGGCTCCGGAGCCTCCGTCCCCTGTTGCAGCAGGGGGCGATGCTTGTCCTGCGACAACCTTCCGACAAGGGTTGCGGGGGAAACGCGCAAATAAACGCGCCTTCCCAAAGATTTCATTAACGTTCGGTTCTGCTCCCGGAACACCATCCCGCCTCCAGTGGCGATGATGGTGTTCTGGACCGACTGCAAGCCCTCCAGCAATTCGGTTTCCAAATCCCGAAATTGGGTTTCGCCCGCATCCCGGAAAATATCGGCGATCGTGCAGTTCTGCTTGCATTCAATCTCGGTGTCCGTATCAAGACAGTAGTATCCCAACCGCCGGGCGAGCAACCGTCCGATTGTGGACTTCCCCGCCCCCATGAATCCGGTGAGCAGAAGGTTCATGCCTGCTCAGTTTGTCTGGAAATCGGAGGGCAAATCCTCGATCCACCCTCCGCCGAGCAGCACGTCCCGGTCATAAAACGCAGCGGCCTGCCCCGGAGTGACCGCACGAACCGGCTCGTCGAGCATTACGGTTGCCGTTCCATCGGGTCCGGGGTGGACGGTCGCCGGAGTGCCGGAATGCGAATAGCGCAGCTTCGCGGTCACGCGCAACGGTTCCTCCGAAGCAGGTTCCACCGAAACCCAGTTGACACCGGAAATCCGCACTGTTTGCGAAGCCAAGTCTGCTTCCTTGCCCAGCAGCACCTGGTTGCGCTCACGATCCAAGCGCACGACGTAGTACGGGGTGGCATCGGACAGGCCCAAGCCCCGGCGCTGCCCTACCGTGTAGTACGGCAAACCCTGATGCGTTCCCAGCACCTTGCCCTCGGTGTCCACGAACTCCCCCGGCTCCGGAGTTTCCGGTAGCTCTGCGGCAAGAAACTGGCGGTAGTCACGGGGTACAAAGCAGACCTCCTGACTGTCCGGCTTGTCCGCCGCCGCGAAGTCAAGTTCGCTCGCTATGCGCCGCACCTGCGACTTGACGTGTTCAGCGAGCGGAAAACACAGCCGGGGCAGACTTTTGCGCTCCACGCCCCAGAGGAAGTACGTCTGATCCTTGCGGAGGTCGGCAGGACGCGCCAAGGCCCAGCCTCCGGAACCGGCATCCTGCCGGCTGCGGGCGTAGTGTCCGGTGGCGAGCAGTTCACAATCCAACTCGTCCGCTTTTTCCAGCAAATACCGACTCTTGATGGTGCGGTTGCACATCACACACGGATTGGGGGTGCGTCCGTCCTGATATTCGCGGATGAAGTAGTCAATCACCTCGCTGCGGAATTCCTCCTGCACGTTGAGGACGTAAAACGGAATCTCGAGTCGATGACAAACCGCACGGGCGTCCATGGCCTCGTCCAGCGAACAGCAACTCTTGGGCCGTGAGTCCTGCCCGGTTCCGTGGTAGAGCTTGAGGTGCAGTCCGATGACTTCGTGTCCTTGTTGCTTGAGCAGGGCGGCGGCAACGGAGGAATCAACGCCTCCACTCATCGCCATTGCAACTCGTGCCATGATCCTTGCATTTCCTTGAGGCAGCTTGCACGCCTCACTTGCGGGCGATGGGCCGAAGATTTTGCAGTGGTGCCGTGTAGTCGATCCAACGCCCATTGTACTTCATTTGTTGGTAGCGTCCACGCTGAAAGGCGTCAAAGCGCTTCCGGGTTTCCTGCATGGCCAACTCATAGCGCTCTTTCGTGCTCTTCCGGTTGTTGAGAAACTTCTGGTTGAGCATGTGTTCCGGATCCCGCCGTGGAGGGATCGGGGCACTTCTCATGAGTTCGCGTGCTGCACGTCCGGATTCGTCCGACTGCTGTTCGTTTTCATTGGTGTGGAGCCGCCACTTGTTGCGGGTCGTCTCCCACGCCAAGTCTTGAATTGCACGGGTGGTTGCCTCCTCGGGACTCATCGCCGCCACGGCTGGGGCCGCTCCCGGAGTTGTCTCAGGAGCCGCAGCCTCCTGAGCAAATGGATGCCCTGTACTCAAAATGAGCAAACCTGTTGCCGACAATAAAATGCCGAACCGATGCTGGCTAAGAATCCTGTTGAGCGTGCTGTTCATCAGCGCGACTTCCGTGTCTGTCCAAGCGCAAGTCCCTCCGGGGCTGGAACCCTGCTACACCAGTAACGCCGCCCGCTATCAGTGCTACCTGGCCCGCACCGCCAATCGACTTGCAGAGGCAAAGGAGCGCAGAGCCGCACTGGAAGCAGCAGCAGCGCAGCGGCGGCAGGCGTTTTTAGCGGTTACTCCAGATCCAAACCTCAAACGCCAGCGGGAACGTCAGGAAATCCAGCAGATTGTGGAGGCGGCCCGTCAGCGCAATGTCTCGCACGCAGGCCAGCGCTATGCGCTCACCTACGGCATGATCCCCACCTCTCCGGACACGAACACCTGGCTAGGCAAACGCGGTTCCAGTGGAAACTGAGGAGCGGTTCAAATCAGTGCTTCAAGTCCGGCGGGTCCAGATACTCCAGCCCCTGTTCCAGTCGTAGCGACTCCAGCGAGTGTTCCACACCCGTATCCTCGGTTTGCTGTCCTGAAAACGCCTGCACCACCATCTGCATCACCTCCAAGGACTGCTGCTCTTCCGGGGATTCGGGCTTCACGCCTTCCGTGCGAAGCTGGTCTAAGCTTGTTGCCGAAGCTTCCTGAAACCTCAGCGACTTCGTGCCCGGAATCTTGAGCAGGTCCAGCAACGGAGTGCTCGCCGCTGCCTGGGCGCGAGGTCGGTTGAAGTGCCGAAGTTGCCCCGCCTTGTCCAAATACGCGAAAAATGCCGAGACCTGATCCTGAAGGAAGTGGTCCGGCTCGTTGATCCGATAGCACCGATGCACCACCTCCACAGCGTAAAACTGTCCGCTACGCAGGGTGTCGGTGGTTTGCAACTCAAGCTGTCCGGGAATCTGCATCCGAAATCCAAGGGGTACGTTGACGCCATGTACAGGCGTTTGCATTCAGACGATCAGTGTAGCCGGAGCCGACTTGGGGTTTCAATGCAATTCCCTGAACGGTTTGCGGCTCCGGGATTCGGCTTGCCCTGAAAAACCGGAGCCGTAGAGTGAAATCCCTTGCACGTTGCAGTCCATGAACGCCATCGGCCTCGGCCTCGACACCACCTTCGATGACACCTCGGCCGCCATCCTGCGCGGCACCCGCGAGGTCTTGGCGAACCTCACGCTCTCGCAGTACCGCGACCACAAGGAGTTCGGTGGTGTGGTTCCGGAACGAGCCTCGCGCAAGCATCTGGAGGTCATCCATCCCCTCATCCGGGAAGCCCTCGCCAAGGCAGAACTCGACTTCGCGGATCTCGACTACATCGCGGTTTCCAACCTTCCGGGGTTGCTCGGCTCGCTGCTGGTGGGGGTGACGGTGGCGAAGGGGCTGGCGTGGTCGCTGGACAAGCCGCTCATCGGAGTCAACCATGTGGAATCGCACCCCTACGCAAACATCCTCGCGAGCGGGCCGTGGGAGTTTCCGGTGCTGCACCTCGTGGTCGCCGGAGGGCACACGCTGCTGCTGCGGGCCGACGGTCACTTCGACTACACGATTCTTGGCCGCACGGTGGATGATGCCGCCGGGGAGTGCGTGGACAAGGTCGCCAAGATGTTCGGCCACCCCATGCCCGGAGGGCCAGTGGTGGACCGCTATGCGCTGGAGGCCCCCGATCATGCCTTTGCGTTTCCCCGTCCCCTGCTCAACAAACCCGGTCTTGAGTTTTCCTTCAGTGGACTCAAAACCGCCATGCTGCGCTTCCGGGAGGAAAATCCCGACGATGCCCGGAAGCAGGAACCTGCGGTGCTGTCCTCCTTTTTTCAGGCGGTCGTGGATGTACTTGTGAAAAAAACCTTCCGCGCCCTCGATTCCGAACAACTCACCCGCCTCACCGTCTCCGGAGGACTGGCCGCCAGCCAAAAACTGCGGAAAACCTTTGAGTCGGAATGCACCCGCCGGAGCGTTGAACTCTTCTACCCACCCCCGTCACTTTGCACCGACAACGCCGCAATGGTCGCCTGCCTCGCGGCGCACCGCTATGCCCAAGGCCGCTTCGACGACCTCAGTTTGGATGCCTTTCCGAATATGGTTTGAGAGGAACCAACTCAATCGACAACGGGGTCGCAGAGGATCTGCAACTTTCCAGCAACTGGACTCGCAAATTTTCTCAAACCACAGGGTCTCGTGTGGGGAATCCAGTGAGGTCCTAAGGCGTATTTTCTTTCCCGATAGCCAGTAGCTCTTGCAACACCTGCTGCGAGCAGGTGCGGACGTTGCCTTCATGTTGGTGCCAAGTGGGAGAATGACGTGCTGATGGTGAACCGGCA
>PBTB01000075.1 GCA_002726945.1 Deltaproteobacteria bacterium
ATTTCTACTAAAATACAGGAAGTCAATTCATTGATATTAAACAATATTAACTCAGGATAACAGTGTTCGGTTCTTAACGTCTTTTACTATAACATCAGTTGTCTTGTTGGGAGGTCATGGTGGGGATTTTCGTGGTCCCCATGAGCACGATGCCGGGGCTGCTCTTCTGGGATCGTCTGACCATTGTCCGCAAATTGAAGAACAGAATCAGGCGGCGGTCTCCGCCTGACACCACGCCCGCAGGGCGGGGCCGAGTCGGTCGAAGCCGGTCTGGAGTTCCTCGTCGCTGATGGTGAGAGGCGGCACGAAGCGCAGCACGTCCGGACCCGCGATGAGGATCAGCACACCTGCCTGACGAGCGGCTTCCATCAACTCCCCGGCCTTCCCGGCCAATTCCTCACGAAGCACTCCGGCGAGCATCAACCCGCGTCCCCGGACCTCCCGGAAGATCCCGAGTTCCAGATTGAGTCCTTTCAGCCAGTTGTGGATCGCCTCGCCCTGACGCAGCACATGCGCGTGCAGTTCCGGATTCCGGAGTCGTCGGAAGGCCACGCCCGCCACCGAGGTTGTGATGGGGTTGCCGCCAAAGGTGGTGCCGTGGTCTCCGGTCTGAAACGCGGAGGCGGTTGCTTCCGTGGCGAGCAGGGCGCCAATCGGCAGTCCGCAACCGAGGGCTTTGGCGATCGTGAGCAAGTCTGGAGTCACGCCCTCCTCCCACTGGTGCGCGAAGAGTTTGCCGGTACGTCCCAGGCCGCACTGGATTTCGTCGAGGATGAGCAAGACGCCGTGTTCGTTGCAGCGGGCACGGAGGTGTTTGAGAAAGCCCGGGGCCGCCGTGGTCACGCCGCCTTCGCCTTGAACGGGTTCAACCAACACCGCGCAGGTTTGCGGGCCGATCATTTCCGTGGCCGTGTCGAAGTCGTTGAACGGGCAGTAGCGGAAACCTCCCGGAAGTGGCTCGTAGCCCTCCTGGTATTTCGGTTCGGCGGTGGCGGTGACGGTCGCCAGTGTGCGTCCGTGGAAGGAGCCGGTGAAGCTGAGAATTTCGCGCTTCTCCGGGGGGTGGTTTTTGGAGGAATACTTGCGGGCGAGCTTGATGGCGGCTTCGTTGGCTTCTGCCCCGGAGTTGCAGAAGAACACGCGGTCTGCAAAGCTGTGGGCGGTCAGTTCCTCCGCCAGACGGATCGCCGGTTCCGTGTAGTAGAGGTTACTCGTGTGCCAGAGTTTCCCGGCCTGCAAGTGCAACGCCTCCAGCAACTCCGGATCCTGATGCCCCAAGCTACTCACCGCGATGCCGCCGCCGAGGTCGAGGTACTCGTTGCCCTCAATGTCCCAGACGCGAGCGCCCTGCCCTCGGTCGAGGATCATCGTCTTGGGTGCGTAGGTCGGCACCCAGCGTTTGCGGGCGCTTTCCGCAAGAGCTTCGGTGTCCGCCGTTGTCCGGAGAGGTTCCGGGTTCTTTCCGTTGGACTGCCACTGTTCTGCGACCGCATCCTTGACGTTGAGCAGCCGTGTGTGATTGCGCATGCAGAATTCCACGAAGCCCTCCTCGCCGACCGCAAGGCTCATCACCCGGGGCAGGCGACGGTAAAGCTGCCGGAAGGTGGTCCGCATCACCGTCTCGTTGCGAAAGACATCCTTGGGCAGAGGGCCGAGTTTTTCCTTGATCAGGCGTTGCAGGCGGGGAAGTTGCTCTTCAAGCAGCATGGCTGGAACTCCGGAAATGAAAGGAGAAAGTGTAAATCAGCGGATATGCACACGCTGACAACATTGTGACTCTCCACCCGTTCCATGTCAATGGGACAAGGCATTCTCGTACAGAATGAACGGAACCTGAAGTGGGAAAGGGAGCTTGTGCGGACTGGGAAAACCGCACGCAGGGGCGGAGGGGCAGATGCCATATCCGGGCGGGAGAACATCCGGACGGACGCTCCCCAACCCAGAGGTGTGCGAACTCAGAGCGCGGGATCGAAGTCGTGGTCGATCTCCACTCCCCGCATGGGACTGATGTTGGAGATGTCGAACTCCTCGTTCTCCATCGCCAAAAAGTTGTGGAACAGGAATCTGAAACTGTTGTCCTGGTCGATCTTTTCGATCACACCGCCTTTGGCGAGGAAGATTTGCAGGGCTGCATCGATTTCGTCTCGGGTGATTTCTTGGACTGCCATCTTGACCTTCAGGTGTGGCGCGGTTTTTGTTAGCACTCAAGATCGTTGAGTGCTAATTTTTAAAAGTAACGGATATAGTTTATCAGGTATATTTTTCCTGTCAACTTTTTTAAAAAAAAATTCGGACGACTCTCGGCTTGCGCGTCCAGGGCATTTCTTGGAGTCTGAAGGGAACCTTTTTTTTCAGGAGGATTTTTTATGGAGAATCTGCTGCAAGATCTCACCAAGCAAGCGAAGGGCGGGCTGACGCTGTTCCGGAACAACCCCACCGTCCAGTACGGGGTGCTGGGCGTCTACCTCCTGCTCTGGCTCCTGTTCTCAGGGCTGCTCACGTCGGCGTGGGTCGCCCTCGGCGTGGGCATCGGCTGGGCGATCGGCAAGGGGCCGGACGACGAGAACGCGCCGCCTGCCACCTGACCTCTTGCCTCGCTGGCGTGGCGATGCCGTCTCAATCCCGCTACAATTCGTCCCGGTCGTCCAACGACAGCAGGGGATCGGCCAATTGAATAACGGAGTGCAGGGCTCCGGATTCGCGGTTGGCCTCGTAGCGAACGTCCTCAATGCGGCCCGGCAGGTGGTGGAGTTTCCGGATCTGGCCTCCGTTATTCAAAAAGTCCTTTGTGGCCTGTTCGATGAGGTTGTGGGTGATGTGCGGCGCATCCTTGGCATTGGTGCGCTCGGATGGGTAACGGTTCCACGCTCGGATGGATTCGTCCATGTTTCCTTCTGGAGTAGTGGGGGGTAGTCCCGAACTCGTCCATGAATTCTAACAGATCAAAACGATAAGTCGAGTTTTCGACCTCGAGTTTTCGACAAGAGCAATCAAAAAATGTGGATTCGCCCGCCGACCCCCATCGGAAAAATCCGCAAGCTCGCCCACAAGCTGCGCTGGCTGCGCGTCTCCAGTTTCACGCTACCCAAGCTCGGCCTGCTCTCAAACGCGGAAGGGGGACATCCAGGCTTGAGGGCAAAAAGAGTCGCAGGATGTTGAGGCTGCGAATGGAGCGAGCAACTTTGAAGCTTAGGACAACCGTCCGGATTGTCAAAGTGTATCGTGTGCGGTACCGGGTGGATTGAACTTGAAAACCCACGCTTGTAATCCCTATCTTTGCTGGTTTGCTGCTTCCGAGATTTCATGACCAAAACCGCCATCCAAGCCCACGAATCCGGCGCCCTTGGTTCTGAGCGTATCCGGCGTATCCTCCAGCAGAACGGGTTGGAGGTCGCGGGCGAGCGCTGGGCGCTGCTGGAGCGTTGGGCCGAACTGTTGCGCGACCACAACCAGCGCATCAATCTTGTTTCGCGCAAGGAGGAGGGGCTGATTTGGGAAAAGCACCTCCTGCCCTGCCTCGCTTTGCTCTGCCTGCGCGAGTTTCCGGAGGACGTGGACGTGTGCGATTTCGGCACCGGCGGAGGACTTCCGGGACTGCCGATTGCGATTGTGCGCCCTGACGTGCGGGTGACGCTGCTGGATTCGCGGCAGAAGAAGATCACCGTCGTGCAGCAGATGATTGAGCAGCTTGGGGTTGAGAACGCGCAAACGCTGCTGGGGCGTGGCGAGGACTTGGGCAAGGTGCGTCCGTGGCGGGAGCGCTTCCCGCTGCTCACCGCCCGTGCGGTGGCCCCGCTGTCGGACCTGCTGCGCTGGACTCACCAACTCCGCACCCCCGACGCCGTGCTGCATGTTTTCAAGGGCGGTGAGTTCTGGGACGAGGTCGTGCAGGCCTCCCACCTCTTTCCCGGATTCAAGCTCAACAAAAGCCTGATGGTCCTCAAGGGCTATTCCGGACTGGCGGAAAACCAGAAGTTCATCGCATCGGTTCACGTTTCCACCATCCTGCCCAAAGCCCTGCGCCGCCATTCCTGAATGCGAATCCTCACTCTCAACTGCAACGGACTGCGCAGCACGGTTCGCAAAGGCTTTCTCGCTTGGGTCGAAACCCAGCAGGCAGACGTGATCTGCCTTCAGGAAACACGCATTCAGGATGCACAACTCACCCCGGAGATGCGCAAGCTTGGCGGGCTGGAGAGCGTGTTCCACCATGCGGAACGTCCGGGATACTCCGGAGTGTCGTTGCACGTCCGCACCCCGCCGGATCAGATTCAGCATGGGTTCGGCTGGCCGGAGCTGGATGCCGAGGGGCGCTTTCTGCAAGCGGA
The DNA here is from genome assembly GCA_002726945.1 of Deltaproteobacteria bacterium. Lineage (GTDB taxonomy): Bacteria > SAR324 > SAR324 > SAR324 > NAC60-12 > UBA8110. Next base: position 4,329 of record PBTB01000075.1, read on the forward strand.
CTGGGGCCAGCTCAGCATCGTCTCGCTCTACCTGCCCTCCGGAAGCAGCGGGGAAGTTCGGCAGGAGTTCAAGTTCGAAGTGCTGGAGCGGCTGGAGGGATGGTTCCGGGAGCGCATCGGCGACGGTCGGGAGTACCTCGTCTGTGGGGACTGGAACATCGCGCATCAGGAAATTGATCTCAAGAACTGGCGCAGCAACCAGAAGAACTCCGGGTTCCTTCCGGAGGAGCGGGCGTGGCTCACAAAACTCTACGACGAGATCGGCTGGGTGGACGTGTTCCGCAAACTCAATCCGCATCCGGAGCAGTACACTTGGTGGTCCAACCGCGGGCAGGCGTGGGCGAAGAACGTGGGCTGGCGGCTGGATTATCAGGTCGCGACTCCTGGAATCGCCAGGAAGGCCCAAGGCGAGGAGACTTTCCGGGAGGAGCGCTTCTCAGACCATGCGCCCCTCACCATCGACTACGACCACACGCTGTGACCAACCCCGTTTTGGGACCGGCTTATTTCCTGGATTTTGAGGCGGTTTTTATGTGCTTGGACTGGGCTGCGGGCTTGCCCCCTGCGGCTTTCTGAGGGGGGGGGACTTCGGAAGTCACGACTTGGAAATTTCCCTCAAACTCACTGCCCAAGTCCATGCTGAACCCTCCGGGAGGCGTGGTCAAATTTCCCTTGATGCGTGAGGAACCCAGCAGGCTGACTCTCTGCTTAACGGTCAGGTTTCCCTCCATCTTTCCACTCATCCGCACCACTTTTGCAGAAACCTCCCCCACCATCTGGGCGGATTCGCCAAAGTCCACCTCCTGATCGCCCGTGACCTTGCCCACGCAAGTGCAGTCGATGCGGGCACTGTCGGTGGTGTGGATGTCGCCCTCGATGAGGAGGTCTGGTGCAAGGTAACCTTTGATGACTTTCATGGTCTGCCTCTGTGGGGAGGTTTCTGGAATTCGATCCGGGTGGACTTGGAGTTTCGCCAAAAAATCCGCTAGTATTCTCTAACGGGATTTGAACTTTTATGCAAGGGGAGAGTAATGCAAAGTGAACAAGCAACCTTGGGAGGTGGATGTTTCTGGTGCCTGGAGGCGGTTTTTGAGTGCCAATCCGGAGTGAAGTCCGTCACCTCGGGCTATGCGGGAGGGGCGGTGTCTGATCCTAGTTACGAGGCGGTTTGCACTGGAAAAACAGGCCACGCCGAGGTGATTCAGGTCGAGTACGATCCGGAAACGATCACCTACGGCGAACTGCTCGACCTCTTCTGGTGCTGCCACGACCCCACGACGCTCAACCGTCAGGGTGCGGACGTGGGCACGCAGTACCGCTCCATCATCCTCTGCCACGATGACAAGCAGCAGGCCGAAGCCGTGCGCTCAAAGGCCGCTGCCGCCTCCGACTTTGCCGACCCACTGGTCACGGAGATTTCCCCGCTCACCGAATTCTATCCCGCCGAACTCCACCACCAGGGCTACTACCAGCGCAACCGCGAAGCCCCCTACTGCCAGATCGTGATCCGCCCAAAACTCCGGAAACTGGAGATCGAATAGGCTTATCCGGAAAGTAGCGTGTGGTGCAGCATCGGTGAGGTGCGAGCAACCTTTGCCTCGAACGCGGCCCCCACTCGTAGCAGCAAGGCTTCCTCCCACGGACGTCCGATGAGTTGAAGCCCAACGGGCAACCCCTGTGGATCGTAGCCGCACGGCACCGAGAGGGCGGGATGCCCCGTGAGATTGAACGGGGCGACAAAGCGCATCAACTCGTCCTGCACCGTCAAGTCCGACTCCCCCGCAGCGGCCACATCCGCAAGGATGGGAGGCGCGGTGCGAGCGGTGGTTGGGGTGACGAGAAGGTCCACCTCTTCAAACACTCCGGACAGTGCCGTCATCACCTCGGTGCGCACCTGCTGGGCTTTGACGTAATCGGTGGCAGTGAGGTGCTGGGCGAGCGAGAGGTTGATGCGGATGTCCCGCCCAAACCGCGATTTCCGACGGAAATGTGGAGTGTTGGCGCTCAGCATTTCTGAAACGATGGAGACCAGATGCGCCAGCCGAGCGGATTCCAGTCCCCGGAATTCCACCTCCTTGCGCTCCAGTCCTAATTCCTGCAACATCTCCACGGCACCAAGACAAACCCGAAACACCTCCGGTTTTGTGTGTTCGAACCACGGCACGAACACGCCGATGCAGAGTCCGTCGGGAAGTTTGGGCTCCGGACGCGGCAGATCCACCTCCGGCTGACGCAGTGTCCACGGATCGTTTTCATCGGCCCCAGCGATCACGCCATAGGCAAGGGCGAGGTCGGAGAGGGTCGCGGCGAGCGGCCCGGCGTGTTTAACGCTCCACGCGAGTGGAAACTGTCCGGCGCTGCTGACCCGTCCCCACGTTGCCTTCAGTCCGAAAATTCCGCAGAGCGCTGCGGGAATGCGGATGGAGCCACCACCGTCGGCTCCCAACGCCACCGGACACAACCCCACCGCCACCGCCACCGCTGGCCCGCTGGAGGAACCACCGGGATAACGCTCCGGATCGTAGGGGTTTCGGGCAATGCCGTGGTGCGGGTTGAAGCCCGTGACGCCCATGCCGAGTTCGTGCATGTTCGCCTTGCCCAGCAGTAGCGCCCCAGCTTTGCGAAGGCGCGACACAGCAGTGGAATCCCGCGTTGCTGCGTTCGTGCCCAGCACTTGGGTGCCGACACGAGTGGGGTACGGCACCAAATCGAACTCGTCCTTGATCGCCACGGGAACGCCATCGAGTAATCCGGCGGGGTGACCTTGCTGATGGCGTTCCGTGGATTCTTGTGCCTGCCGGAGCAGATTTTCGCCGTCCCATTCAATGAGCGGGTGCAACGGCACGGCACTCGCTTCCAAGTTCCGGATCACGTCCAGCAGCCGCTGCGCGACCTTGAGCGGTGTGGTGCGGCCTTCCAGGTAGGCGCGGTGAAAATCCAGGGCGGATTCGGGCTGGAAGCCCTCTTTCGGTGGCTGGTGGGTGGATTTCAGCAACTCGGCTTCGTACTCGGCCGGTGAACCGCTTGGCACCAGTGAGGCGGGGATTTCCGGAGGGTGCAGCGGCAGGGGCGTGGGGCCAGCGTTTGGGCGGTATTTCCGGAAAGCCCGCAGTCCGACTTGTGAGAGCAAAATGGGACGCAACCAGCCCCGGAATCCCGGAAGTTCCAACAGCATCGCCATCAGCTTGAGTGCACGTCCCGCAAGTCTCGGCACCCGGATCGTGCGCAGGTCGTACACGGGGGGCTCCGGACGCTGCCAGCCAGAGATTTTTTTGAGCAGGTCAGCCCACATGGTCGGGAATCTCGAAACAGATGCGGGTGCCGCTGGTGAACTCTGGATCCACCCAGACGCAGCCCTGATGCGCGTTCAGGATGCGCTGCACAGTGGCGAGGCCAATGCCATTTCCCCCCTTAGCGCTTTCCCCCCGCGTGAAGGGCTGGAAGACACGCTCCTGATCCTCAGCGGAAATGCCGGGACCGTTGTCCTGCACCCAGAATTGCAGGTTCGGTGCAACGGATTCCCAGCCCAATTTGATATGGACCGGAGTGCGCTCGCCCCGGTGCTTGATGGCATTGACGATCAGGTTTTGCCAAACCTGTGCGAACCGCACGGGATCACACGACACCTGCGGCAGGTCTGGAGCGCAGTCGATCACGGCCAGCCCCTCGTTGACAGCATACTCGAAATTCGCAGCGACCATCTGGGCGACATTCCCCATCGAAACCCGCTCCAATGCTCCAATCACCTTGCCGGCTTCGGCGTAGCCCAGCAAGGTGTCAATAAAGCGCAGCATCTTCTGGAAAGTCGCGGGAATGCGTTCGAGCAGTTCCTGGAAACCCTCCTTGCCCCAAACCTCCGGGTACTCGTCCTTGAGACGGTAGAGAAAGAGATCGTAAAGGCTGGCGGCCCCGGCGATGGGTGATTTGAGGTCGTGGCTGACCATGTGGGTGAAGTTGCTGAGTTCCTGTTTCTGTGCCATCAGGTCGCGGCTCAGGCGGCTGATTTCGTCAAAGGCGTGCTTGGTGCGCAAGGCAGACCGCACCCGGGCCGTCAGTGTGACCTGATCCACCGGCTTGAGGATGTAGTCCACTGCTCCGGCGTCAAAAGCGTCCCGCAACGTTTCCGTGTCGTTCTTTGCCGTGACCATCAGGACGGGCACCTGCGAGAAATCCGGGAGTGCCTTGATGCGTTCCGTAGTCTCCACCCCGCTCAGTCCGGGCATCATCTGATCGACGATGATCAGGTCCGGAGTCCATTCCTTGAGCAACACCAGCCCGTCTTCTCCGGAATCCACCCCGCGCATTTCGCAACGCAAGCGTCGGAGGAAATCTTCGATCACCAGCCGGTTGTTTTCCTGATCGTCGATGATCAGGATGCGGTCACGCTGGGCCATCTTCTGGAGGTTGGTGGCTGGCGGCTGGCGGCTGGTTGACGGATGCACCATCCCGCGCTACCGTCCTTTGGTACTTTGTGCCTTCTGCCTTCTGCAGGTGGCTCATTTTGAGCTCTAGGGATGAGAGAGCGGTTCAGAGGTGGATGGCGCGTTTGCCCGTGGCATCGAGTGCAGCTTCCTTGACTGCTTCGGCAAAGGTCGGGTGGGCGTGGGACATGCGGGAGATGTCCTCGGCGCTGGCACGGTATTCGAGCGCAACCACGGCTTCTGCGATGAGATCGGCAACGCGCGCCCCAATCATGTGGATGCCGAGGATTTCATCCGTTTCCGGAGCCACGATGACCTTGACGAGTCCGTCCGTTTCCATTGCCGCACGGGCGCGGCCCAGTGCCTTGAACGGGAACGTGCCCACTCGACACGGTCGATTCTGTTCCTTCAATTCGTCCTCAGTCCAGCCGACTCCGGCGACTTCCGGCCAAGTGTAGAGGACTGCGGGGATGTTGCGGTAGTTGATGTGCGGCTGCTGCCCCACAATCCGCTCCGCAACAAACACGCCTTCCTCCTCCGCCTTGTGCGCCAACATGGCTCCGCGCACCACGTCACCGATGGCGTAGATTCCCGGAACCGAGGTTTGCAGATGATCGTCCACTGGAATCTGTCCACGCTCGTCGGTGGAGAGTCCGGCGTTCTCCGGCTTGAGTCCATCGGTGTACGGGCGTCGTCCCACAGCGACGAGGCAGTAGTCCCCGGTGAACGTCACCTCCTCGCCTTTCCGGCTTTTCGCAAGCACCACAACTTGCTCGTCTTGGACTTCCGCGCTTTGCACGGCGTGGCTGAGCTTGAACTCGATGCCGAGTTTCTTGAGGCAGCGCAGGATTTCCTTGGCGAGCGTGAAGTCCATGCCCGGAATCAAGCGATTCAGGTATTCGACCACCTGCACCTTCGTGCCGAGCCGTGCATAGACCGACCCTAGTTCCAGCCCAATGATGCCACCGCCGATCACGACCATCTGCGGGGGCACTTCCGGAAGTTGCAGTGCCTCGGTCGAGGTGATGATACGCTGCTTGTCGATTTCGACTCCGGGGAGGCTGGAGGGCTTGGAGCCGGTGGCGATGATCGTGTTCATGGTCTCCAACACCTCGATGCTGCCGTCGTCCTTGGCGACCTCCACCGACTTGGCATCCCGGAAGCCGCCGTGCCCGTGAACCACGGTGACCTGGTTCTTGTCCATCAGGTACTTCACCCCGGCACAGGTCTGCGAAACCACCTCGTCCTTGCGGTTGCGCATCTGCACCCAGTTGACCCCGAGTCCGGAGACCTTGATGCCGTGCTTGGCGAAATCCGCCTGCGCGGTGTGGAAATGCTCGGTGGAGTCGAGTAGCGCCTTCGAGGGGATGCAACCCACGTTGAGGCAGGTGCCGCCCAGCGTGGGGTAGCGTTCGACCAGTGCGGTCTTCAAGCCAAGCTGCGCACAGCGGATCGCGGCCACATAACCGCCGGGTCCGGAACCGATGACGGTGACGTCGTAGTGGGGCATGGTATTTGGGGCGATGGGGTTGTACGCTTTGCGTTTTGAGGATTACTTGATGATTTCCGCAATTTGTCGATCCGTTCTTATGAGGTCGTTTACGACCTTGGACCGATCAGAGTTTGTGTGTTTCGCCACTTTTTCGACAAACGATAAATTGGTAGTCTCCCCCTTGAGTGTTGTTCCTCTGAAAATCGGGAACAATAACTGTAAACCGGAGGAAACGTACTGGAAAACGCCGTCTCTTTGCAAAATCCCAACACTTCACAGGGCGAATTTTGCCGAGGACAGGCACCAACACTCAAGAGGGGGACTATCCATTCCTCAACTCATCCTGAATTTGGTCTGCTTCCAAATTAATGACCGGAATCTCCAAGCGCCCCAGTTCAAACATAAAATGCAACTTGTCCATTCCGCAAAATGCCGCCGCTTTTCCTAATGTGAGACGGTGCATTTCAAACAATTTGACTGCTAATAAAAATTGCATTTCCGCCGCCAATGTCTGTGGCGTTTTTCCGCTCATGACCAAAAGATCATCAGGATACGAAATTGAAAGTTTTTGCATTTTTACCCCACATTGAGCAGGTTGGTATGAGGTTTTCTTGAGTTATCGTTTTTTTCAGTTTTTTTCGCTGTTGATGAGCAATTTCAACAGACAAG
>PBTB01000076.1 GCA_002726945.1 Deltaproteobacteria bacterium
CCTGTCAAGTGTTGGGATTTTGCAAGGAGACGGCGTTTTCCGGTACGTTTCCCCCGGTTTACAGTGATGGTTCCCGATTTTTCAGAGGAACAACACTCAAGAGGGAGACTACCCAATTTCAGTAATCTAGGTTTTTTATCAAAAAGACAATCACATATTCAGCATGACAAAAAACGTGGCTCATGTCGGCAAATAGGTGAAGCGATGACACCTGGGAAGGTAGCGCCGGGTGGCACACCGGCGCTTGCGCCTGCAAAGACCGCTCATCAGGGCGTGAGCACGGGTGCGCCGCCCCGTGCTACCAGATCGCTTTTCACCTGTTTGCCGACATGAGCCAAAATTTTTTCTGAATTGGCTGCACGACCCTGTGTCTTTGAGGAGTACACGCTTTTCTGTTGCAAGGAGTGCGGCTTGCACTTCTCCCCACAATCCGGAAACTGGAGGGGGTGTCGGAGGTGGAAATCCGGCGGATGTTCAGAATTTCAAGACGTGGAGTGATGGGCCTGAATGCGTTGTTTCAGAAGCCGACCCTGACGAGTTTGTCGAAGACCTGCGGCTGAGCGTCGAAGTTCAGTCCGGTCGGACTGTCAGAACTACTGGGAAGTTTGCCGATTCCGGGGAATCCGGAAGTCCTTGTGGGGTTCACCACGAGCGACGATGCCGGGGTGTATCGTCTGAACGACACGCAGGCGTTGGTGGCGACGGCGGATTTCATCACGCCCCCGGTGGACGATCCGGTGCTGTTTGGGCAGCTCGCCGCCGCGAATGCGCTCAGCGATGTTTATGCGATGGGCGGCCAACCACTGTTCTGCCTCAACCTTGTGGGGTTCCCCTCCGACAAGCTGGGTCCGGAAATTCTCAGTGGCATCATCGCCGGAGCACACAGCAAAATCACGGAAGCCGGGGCAGCACTGCTCGGCGGGCACACCACTGAGGATGAGGAACCGAAGTTTGGACTCTCCGTCACCGGCATGGTGCATCCGGAACGTATCTGGCGCAACGTGGGGGCGCAGCCCGGAGATGCCCTGCTGCTCACGAAGCCGATTGGCAGCGGGGTGCTCTTCAATGCGAACCTCAAGGGCTGGGTTTCTACAGACGCATTTCAGGAGTGCCTCACTCAACTGGTGGTGCTGAACAAGGTTGCTGCCGAAACGCTTGCAGGATTCAGGGTTCACGCTTGCACTGATGTGACGGGCTTCGGACTCGCCGGGCACGGTTTTGAACTGGCGAAAGGCTCTGGAGTCTCACTGGAAATGAGGCTGGACGCGCTTCCGGTGCTGCGTGAGGCCCGTGAGATGTACCAACGTGGTGTGACCACCGGAGTCAACACCGCGAACCGCAGCATGGTCGGGGGCTCAATCCGCTTTCCGGAAAGCACCTCTGCGAAAGACCGGGAGATCGTCTTTGATCCGCAAACCAGCGGCGGGCTGCTGGTCACGCTTCCGGACACCGAAGCCGAGTCTGCACTCAAGGCCCTGCACGCGGCAGGAGTGGCGGACGCCTCCAGAATTGGAACCGTCCGCGAGTTTGAAACCGCGCATCTGATCTTTGGCTGAGAGGGCTTCCGGAGGGCACATTGTTTGAGAAACCCCAGAGGCGCAAATCCACATCAACGGTGGGACTCACGCCAAGTGGAAGGCGAACAAAGCCTCTGGGACCAAGGCGCTCAAGGATATTCGCACGCGGGCCGCCAAACACTCCAAAAGCCCCCGTTGTGTGGTCAGTGTGTTGCATGATGGAGACGTGGTCATGCTCGCCAAGGGGAAGGGCAGCAAAACCCAAGTGGACTATCTGAAGAAAAAACAGTAAGCTCGGTAGCATTCAGCACCACGCTGGCACGACTCCACTACCCAATTCCGTTGATGAACAACTCCCCGCAGGCTGGTCCGGATCTCTCCCGCTTCAAACCCCTCGATCATTGTGCGTTCACCGATTCCAAAGGCCACTACTGTCAGGAACGTCTCGGACGAACCGGCTTGTGCTTCTGGCATGATCCGCTGGTGGACAAGACCCACATGGAGGTCAAGTCCCTGCTGGAGCAGCACTGCCGCGAGGGCAAATCCGGAGAGGGCTTCAAGCTGCGGGGCGTCAATCTCTTGGACGTGCATCTGGAACGCTCGGGAACCCGGATGGGCTTCAATCTCAGCTACGCCGATCTCACCCACGCTAATTTGCACGGGGCGCACCTCTTCCGGGTGAATTTTCGCCACGCCTCGTTGCACAAGGCGAGTCTCAACAAGGCAAACCTCAACCGCGCCAACTTCGAACACTCCACCCTGCTCGGCACCGAGTTTGGAGGGACGCACTTGGAGCATGTCCACTGGGGGGAGCGTGTGTTGCAGGAAGACTACGCCCGCGAGTCCCAACGGGCGAACAAACTCACGGAAGCGCTCACCTACTTTGAGGAGGCTGAGGAGGTCTATCGTAACCTGCGGCGCGGTGCGGAGGAGCGGGGCTACTTTGAACTGGCCGGGGATTTCTTTCACCACGAAATGGTGATGAACCGCAACAAGAAACCCCTGCTCTCGTTGGTGCGGGTGTTCTCCAAGTTCGAGGACTTTGTGACCGGCTATGGCGAAAAACCCAGCCGGGTGTTGCGCTTTGCCGCACTGCTGATTGTTTGCTACGCGCTGGCCTACTTCTTCGTTGGCATCCACGGGGACGGGCATGAAGTCGTGCTGGATTCCGCCCGGGCGTTGTTGGAGAACCTTGGCGATTTTGGACGCTGCGTTTACTTCAGCATCGTCACCTTCACCACGCTCGGTTACGGTGACTTCATTCCAATCAGCCCCCTTGCACGCTTCTTTGCTGCCACCGAAGCGTTGATTGGTGCGATTTCCATGTCGCTCTTCATTGTTGTCTTTGTGCGAAAACGGATGCGCTAAGCGTGTCGCTGCACCCAAAATCTCATCGTTCCAACCATGTTCCAACCCAAGCATGTGATCCCCTCGCGACTTCCGGAATCCCAGTGCAACGAGAAGCTTGACCTCGAGCCCAACGTGCTGCAGGCGTTTTTCCACAACGAGGAGTCCCACACCTGCGCCTGCGATGAAAACGGACTCCGGATGCGGGGGTTTTCTCTTGAGATTCAACGGGTGATCCGTTAAAGCTCCAAGGGGACGGACCGGGAAAGCACCGATTTTTGCAACTCCACTTATCTTGGATCCGGAACTCCAGTTGAACACTTGATCGCCATGGCTCAAAAGCAGAAAGCAATTCCTCTCAAGCAGCGGCTGCAATACCGCCTTGACAACTTCATGTCGAAGGGGGGGATGGCCGTCTTCCTCGCGCTGCTCTGCTTGTTCTTCATCGCCTTCGTGATCATGTCAACGGTACGGATGTCCGTCTTCTGGTTCTTTCCGGATGCGGGGGTCGACGGACTCTCCGACCTGAACTGGCGGGTCTTCTTCCAGATCATCGATTCCGGATCGCTCGCGGAACTCGACGCCGGATCGAATTTGGCAAGCAAACTCGTCGGCATCGTGACCATCTTCTTCGGACTGGTGCTCTTCTCCAGCATGGTCGCGTTCATCACTCAGCAGTTCGAGGAACGGCTTGCACTGCTGCGCAAGGGCCGCAGCGCGGTGCTGGAATCCGGACACACGCTCGTGCTCGGCTTTGGAGATCGGCTCGTGGACATGCTGCGGGGGTTGATCATCGCCAACGAATCCGAGTCGGACGCTGTCGTAGTCGTGTTGGCGCAGAACGACAAGGAGCAGATGGATGACTACCTGCGTGAGCAGATTTTGGACTGGCAGACCACCCGGATGATTGTACGCAGCGGTAACACGGCAAGCTTGCCAACCCTGCGCAAGGTCGGCGTGGAACACGCAGACTCCATTGTGATCCTCAGCGACGCCAAACCCTCGCAGACACTCCAGGTCAAGGAACTCGCTGACGCCCGCGTGATCAAGGCCATCATGGCCGTGCTGGCGATCACAGGAGACCGTTCCGGAATCCCGATTGTTGCAGAACTGCACCTCGCACGCAACCGCGAACTCGCCGAGAGTGTCCAGCCGGGTCGCGTTACCACCCTCGATGAAACCGATTTGCTCGCCCGGATGCTCGTGCAGACTTCCCGCAGCGTCGGCTTGTCGGTGGTGTATTCCGATTTGGTGGGTTTCGAGGGCAACGAATTCTACTTTTTCCGGCCCAAACAGGGCTGGGGACCGCTCACCTTCGGGCAGCTTCAGTTGCACTTCCAGCGTAGCGTCCCGCTCGGGGTTCGCAACGTCAATCACCAAATCCGGCTCAATCCCCCGCCAGATTACCCGATGCTCCCGGAGGATGAGGTGGTGATCCTTGCAGAGGATGACTCGACCATCAAGTTTTTCGACAAGCCCGTGATGGTGCCGATCACCCTCTCCTACTCAGAACAGCGGGCGTCTGTTCCCAAGGAAAAACACCTCATCATCCACTGGACCACCAAGACCCCGATTGTGCTGAAGGAGTACGCCTCCTACCTCACATCGGGTTCGCAACTCCACCTCGTTGTCCAGCAGAATTCCGACGCGCTGCGCCAGACCTTCACCCAAATTGCGGAGCAGAATCCGAACGTGGTCATGCAAATCCGCGAACTCGACCTCTCCCGCTATGCGGCCATCCGTGCCATCCGCCCGCATCGCTACAACACCGTGGCCATCCTCGGACGGCCCTCGGCGACCGCAGAAGAGATCGACACCCGGACCCTGCTCATCCTCCTGCAAATGCGACGTCACTTCCGGGCCTATGCGGAGGAAACGGGGGAAACTGTGACCACCAAGCTGATCACTGAGGTTGTCGAATCGGAAAACACCGAACTGGTTGTGAAAACCGGAGTCCGGGACTTCCTGCTCTCCAACCGCTTCATCTCCAAGATTTTCGCGCAGGCCGCGCTCAACCCGGAGGTGATGTTTGTTTACGATCAACTCTTCTCCGCCGAAGGCAGCGAGGTTTACCTCAAGTCCGTGGCACTGTACTTTGACCCAGAAGAATCCCCGCAGGTGTCGTTCGGCGACTGCATGCTCGCTGCACAGGCACGGGAGGAGGTCTGCTTTGGCGTCAAGCTGATCGCGGACGAAGCTCACGCGGAGCGCAATTTTGGTGTCCAGCTGATTCCCAAACGTGACGAGACTTTCCGCTTTGAACCTGGTGACTGCCTGATCACCCTCGCTGAAGACGAAAGCTAGAGAAAATCATGGTTTCATACGATCCAGAAAACCGGTTTCAGATCATCTTCTCCATCCACGGCACCGTCCTGCCGGCGGTCTCCAAGTACATGGCGGTCATGCTCCTCTGGACAGGAGCCTTGCTGGCCGTCCATGAGTACACGGACTTGATGCCGAAAGTGACAACTCAGGCTCATGCGATGATTGGCCTCGCCCTGGGCCTCCTGCTTGTGTTCCGGACGAACACCGCCTACGACCGCTTCTGGGAAGGTCGCAAGCAACTGGGCGGTCTCGGTATTTCATCCCGCAACCTGGCGATCAAGGCGAACACGATCATTCCTGTGGAAGAGCACGCCTTGCGCAGTGAGGTGGTCGCCCTCATTGGGGCTTACGGCGTGGCCCTGAAAGATCACCTGCGGGACGGGGTCGACTTGGAGAAGCTGGAGGATTTATCGCCCTCCATCAAGACAGATTTGAAGGGCTACACCAACCCGCTGAACGGAATCCTGAGTTTGTTGAGCGTTCGTTTCTACTCCGGCGTTGATAAAAAATGGTTGCCTCCCCCCGTGTTCTCCGTCTTCAGCAAGAGCCTTGACGAGTTGCAGGAGACACTGCGGGCATTGGAACGTATCCGTACCACGCCACTTCCGTTTGCCTATGTGAACCAGCTCAAGGTCTTCATGCTGGTTTACTTCCTGACTCTGCCTGTCGTGCTGATTCCTGCGTTCGGCTACGCCACGATTGTCGCCATGATCGTGATCATCTACGCGCTGGTCGGGATTGAGGAGATTGGCATTGAGATCGAAGACCCCTTTGGTGACGACCCCAATGACCTGCCCGTTGACAAAATCTGCCAGGGCATCCGCAAGGACGCACGGGAGATTCTGGGGGTGTATGCGGACGAAGACGAGGGTGAGGACGAAGAGGTTGCCGCGAAGGAGGTGGACGCGGATGCCACTGTTGATGCAGGCGGAGCTGTGACGGACACGGACACCTCCGATCAGGCACTGGAAGCCCTCAAGACACAAACCGGAGATGTGGCGGAGGACCTGTTCCGGAAGGGACTGCTGCTGTCCAAGACCAGCGGCGATGCGATGGAAACCTACCGCGCCTTCCACGAGTCGGCAGTGCTGGGACACGTCCGTGCCAAGTACAATCTGGGCATCCTCAATTTCAAGGGACAGGGGGTGCCAAAAAACATCGACGAAGCCTACTACTGGTTCCGGGATGCGGCGGCACATGGCAGCGCGGATGCCCGCAAGACGTTGAAATCGGTCAAAGCCCTGCGTGACAGTGAGGCCGATTTCAAGGAAAACCAGAAGCCCCTCAATCCAGTCCTCATGGACACGCTCAACGAGGAGCAGCGTTTCTGGTATGCCAAGGCGATCACGCAGATGGTGATGGTGGACGGGCGCATCGATGTTTACGAGCGCACCTACCTGCACGAGTCCATCAAGATGCTTGAGAATTCCGTGCATATCCAAGAACTGGAAGAGGCGATCCTGCTGGGACGGGATTTTGAAATCGAGCCAAACACCAGCTTTGGTCCGGAAGACCAAAAACGCATCTTGCAGGAATTGATCGAAATTGCAACAGTGGATCAGGATTTTGCCCCGCAGGAGCAGACGCTCATGCAACTGATTGGCAACGCGCTCGGGGTTCCGGAGGCAGACATCCGCAACGCGATCAAGCAGGGACTGACCCGTGTGCGCCAGTTCCAGAAGAGTTGACCCTCGAACGCAAAACTCACCAATGAAAGCCAAAGGAAAAGGGGTTTACATCTACGCGAATGTGCTGGACCTTAATCGGGACGGCAAGGTGGACATGATCTCCTTTGTTGATCCCAAGGGGCGCGGCATTGCTGTGGCGGTGGACCGCTATCACGATGGCACGATGGACCACATCCATGTGTTTCAGGACGTGACTGGCGATGGCAAGCTCGACATGGAGGACACGAAACTCATCCAGCGCGAGGCCGCCAAACTGTTCAAGCAAACAGACCTCTCGGAAGGGCAGCTTGAACTCTTCATCAAGGATGCGGGTTACGGTTGATCCCGGTATGAATCAATCGATGATGAGAGAGAAGCGAACCTTCGGACGGACGTTTGCAGGCCCAACATGGCAGCCGTCCGGAGGCGTGTGGCGGGAGCGGATCTGACAGGTGGTCGCCTGATGGTGATGGTACTCCAGAGTCTGCGTGGTCTGATCCAGTGCGGCATTGACCCGCACGTTGGTGCGGCGGTGATAGGCGCGGTCACAGGCGAGAACCTCCTGCGCCCGTGTGAGGTGCCGACACGCATCATGTTCCGGAATACGCTCGTACACCAACACCTCCTGCTGCGTTTTCTGACAACTGGAAAGCAACAGCCCCAGCAACAGCCCCAGCCCCACACTCCTGCCCCAATTCCAGTGCAAAACACCCGCAGAATGATCCTCCGCGTTTACTGAATTTTCACGCATGCAACGAGACAATCTGGATGTGATCCTCCACAACATGGAGCGCAAGCCAGAGGACTGGCACGTTGACAACTTCCGGGCGCGACACATGGGTGGAGTGAGCATTTGGCTGGGTGGCGGCATCTTGGGCTACCACATCGAAAAGCCGGAATACCAGGAACTTGGGCTGCGGGGCCGCTTTCGGCTGCACAAACACATCAAAACCCTCCGCGAACGGAAACCCTGATCACTCCGGACTCTGGTCGGACGCACAGCGGAACCCAATGTCCGCAGCGGTTTGTGCGGGAGACGCGTCATCGCGTGAGGCTGAGCGCAACTGCTCCGGGCCGTCTTTCCACGAGCCTCCGCGCAACACCCGATACTTGCCCCGCTGTGGACCCAAAGGATCCGGATCGGGATTCGGGGTGTACGATTCGTACCAGTCCCAAACCCACTCGCGGACATTGCCGTGCATGTCGAAGAGTTCCAGCGGGCTAGGCATCAACTCCGCAGCAGGACGGGGGGCCGTGGCGTTTTTGCGATACCAGCCGTAGTCCACCAGGAAGGCCGGGTCATCCCCGAAGGAGTAAACCTTCTCGGCACCAGCACGGGCGGCCTTTTCCCATTCGGCTTCAGAGGGCAGACGCTTGCCCAAGGCGTTGCAGAAGTAGCGGGCGGCAAACCAGGAAACGTGGGTCACGGGTTGCAATTCCTGACCAAACGGCGGTTGCAGGTCGTCCTCCCAGTTGGCGAGGTAGCGCCCGTTGTGGAACTTGCGCGGAAAGGTGCTTTTGCGCAAAATCGGCTCGGCATCGGCCATTTTCAGGAAGTCGTAGATGGTGACCTCGCAGCGGTCGATCCAAAACCCCTTCACAAGGACATTGCGCAGGGGGCGTTCATCCGCCTCTCCGGATTCGGAACCCATCCGAAACGGGCCTTCTGACACAAAGACCATGCCGCTCACTACCTGATGTGCAGAATCCTTGGGCAGCAGGGTGCATCTCGATTCCATCTCGTCCACAAAATCAAGCGGCAGCATCGCCTCCTCCGGAAACAGCTTTTTTTCCAGACTGGCCAGCAGGGTATGGTAAAGTTTGAGGAGTTCGGGGTCCAGTGACGTGACGCGTACCAGCAACCCCCGCTCGTCCCGTCCGCAGCGGTACTTGTCCTTGAGGCAGCGCAGTTTCTGGCGAATCCACACCCGGATCGCATCCCGCGCTTTGCGACGTTCGATTTCCCGGATCAGGAAGGGTTCGGTCTCGTAGTAGAGGTACTCGAATACCTTCGGGAGGATGAGCTGCTGCTTGGCGAGGTCGACCAGTTCATCGTAGCGTCGGCAGAAATCGATCTGGTCCTCCGGAACCTCCGATCCAAAGGCGCGGTGCCGCGAGCAGGCTTTGGTCTCAGATTTGTTGTTGATGCCGAGCTTGGACTGAAAGATGCGGTAGCGCAGTTCGTAAATCTCATGAACCATCGGGTAGCGCTCGCCTTTGACAACGTAGCCCACGAATTCCTTGATCGCCTGCTCCCGGAACTCCTTGGCGAGGTTGGAAAAGGTCCGTGTGGCACCCCATGCAACGAGGGCAGCACCCAACAGCCCAAAGACACTGAGCAGCAGGGCGCGCTTGGAGGTGTGAATCAGGCGAGGCAAACGGGCAAACATTGGAGATTTCATCTCGAAGATTCCAGACCTACTTGAAAGGAAGTGACTCTCTCACAAGGACGGTGTAGAATTAAAGCAAGGGACATTCCATCTCATGGATCCCACACCTTCACTGATGTTTCGCTTCTTCAAAGACACATCCGGATGGCTGCCGAATTACTTGCGGTTTCGGCTGAATACGCCGTTTCCGGACCTTGCAGATCAACAAACTCCACTGAAATTTCCGCCTGCGCGGGAGTGGTTGGACCAACGCCTCTGCCCGCTCGTGCAAGGTAACGGACTTTTCCTCGGCTGCCCGGCGGTTGACGAAGAATCGCGCCGTCGGCTGCGTAAGCTCAAGTTCCCAGAGCAGCAGGGCGGAACACTTTTCCTTTACCTCGACACGCTGGGAACCCTCAGCTTTGCCGAAGAACTGCTGCTCCATGCGCAGCCGGGGCCGTATGCAGAACGGATGACTCGCTGGGTGCTGCGGCTTCTGCGGTTTCACCTGCCCAACCGGGAGTTCCGTATTCTGGAATCCGTTCCACTTGACCAACTGCTGGCCAGCAACGAGGTGCTGCAAGGTGCGTTGCGCTTGCTGGAGGAGGGCTTGTTGGAGCAGATTCCAGTTGCTGGTTACACCTTTCAGGATCGGCAGAACCTTTTTGTCTTCCCCCGGCTCTATGCCTTTTTGGTGTGGTCCGACTCGATCCTCCGAGGCGTGGAAACCCCGCTGGCCGTGATTCACGCCACCGAAGCAGAGGTAAACGAGGACTGCCTGATGGCCTTTGCCGCACTGATTTGGTCGGATGAGGTGCTGGCAGATGTGGAACGCGAGGTGCTGGGCAAGTACCTGCGACAATCCGGACTCCCCAAAGCACGGCAGGCGGAACTTGAGAAACAGTTGTTTGAGCCGATGATTCCGGAAAACCTGCAACTGCGGCTGGAACCTCCCATCTTGCGACGCTTCCTGCTGGAACAACTCGTTCTGCTTGCCCTGATCGACGCGCAGGAGGCGAGGCAGGAACGGGCGTTGATCGCACACATCGCGCAGCGGCTGCAAGTGACCCAGGACACGCTGGAGGAAATCTATGCCTCCGTAGGCGCGTTCTATGCCGAGTACGGTGAACACTTCAGCTTCCTGCGGGACAACCCGGCGATGCGGCACCTCAAGGATTTCTCGAACGATCTGATCACCCGGCAGGTGAAGAAAAACCTCGACCACGTGATGCAGGAAATCCGGGAAACCCGGGAACTCTACGATCTGCTCATGAAGGCAACCACCACAAATCTCTCTGCCGCAGAAAAGCAAAAGGTGCAGGACCAACTGCTTGACATCGCCAAGACGATCCCGGCCCTGGCGATCTTTGTGCTTCCAGGGGGTGGGTTGCTGCTGCCCATCCTCATCAAAATCCTACCGTTCAAGCTCCTCCCCAGTTCCTTTCACGAAGAAGCCTGACCCGGATGCCCGCCTGCTGCGCCCAGTGGTTCTACAACCTTGTGCTGCTCCCGCTGTTGCGAATAGCGGTGCGTGTGCATGCCCGTAAGGACACCAGGCTTCGTGAAGGGCTGGAGCGGCGGCGTGAAGTGTGGGAACGCCTCGGAAACTCGCTGGGCGCGCGTGACTGGCAGCAGCCGCTGCTCTGGTTTCATGTGGCCAGTGCGGGGGAGCTTTTGCAGGCACAACCCGTGATTTCACGGTGCGTCGCCGAGGGCTGGCAGTGCGTCCTCACCTACAGTTCCAGCAACGCCCTGCGCTGGATGGAACGACCCGGTGGGATTCCGGAGGTGCTGGCGGCGGATTTTCTGCCTGAGGACACGATTTTCAATACCCGGCGTTTGTTGGGATTGATTCAGCCTTCCGGAATCGTGCATGTCAGCTATGATCTCTGGCCCAACCTCATCTGGGAGGCACAACGGCAGGGCATTCCCCAGGGCTTGATTTCCGCGCTTGTCCACGCCGGATCAGCCCGTGAAGCCAAGGGGTTCGGACGCGCACTGTACTGCAGTCTCTACGAAGCCCTGGAATTCGTTGGTGCCGTTGCCGAAGCTGATCAAGCCAGAATTCTGCGCAGTGCCCCGCAGCATCAGGAGGTTTTCGTGATGGGAGACACGCGCTGTGACAGTGTGCTGGAACGGCGGGAGCGGTTGTCCCCCCCGGAGTTTCCGGAAGTCGCGTCCGGGAAGTTCATCTTGGTTGCAGGCAGCACCTGGCCTCCCGATGAACAGTGCCTCACGCCGGGTCTGAAATCCGCATTGTCTGATCATCCGGATTTGTTCGTGATCATCGCCCCGCATGAGCCGACAGAACCGCACCTGCAAGCCATTGAAACTGGGTTTGCGGAATTTCAGCCGAAGCGTTGGACCCAAGGTGAAGACACCACCCCGCAAACCCGGATGCTCGTTGTGGATGAGGTGGGCCTGCTGGCCGGACTCTACCGGGGCGCAGACTTGGCCTATGTCGGTGGTGCGTTCACAACCGGCGTTCACAACACGCTCGAACCCGCTGCGATGGGACTTCCAGTGATTTTCGGTCCTCGCCACGACAACTCGCACGAAGCCCTGAGCATGGTTGAGCGCGGGCTCGCGTTTACAGTGCAAACCCCGGACTCGTTTGACGCCATGCTGAAGGACTTGCTGAAAGCTCGCAAGCGGTGTCAGGAATTGGGGGCGCAGGCCCGGGAATTTGTGGAAGCACAAGCAGGTGCGTCCGCACAGGCAACGCAGCGCATTGGTCAGTGGCTGCCGAAATCCTGAACCTCCGGTTCGTGGACCCGACGGCACAGCACCCACGCGATCACTTCAGGCACCCCCTGCGCTTGCAAGGTACGGGCGCTGGCGTTGAGGGTGGAGCCGGTGGTCATCACATCATCCACCACGATGACCGTGCGGCCTTGAACTTCCGGAGCCGCAGCGAAGGCGTTTTCCGGATTACGCAGGCGCTCTTCCAAGGACAATTCCGTTTGTGGCGGCGTGTCGCGGATTCGGCGTAACCACTCCGGACGCATCTCCAGTTTGGGTTCAGGAAGATTGCTGAGCAAGTGCTGAGCAAGCAGCAGTGCCTGATTGAAACCGCGCTTGCGAACACGGTTGGGGTGCAGGGGAACCGGGATGAGCACCGCATTCGAGGGTAACGGAGGCCGCTGCTGTTGGGCAAGAGCCATGAGTCGTCCGAGCAGCGGACCCAGCCAGTCCTGCCTTCCAAACTTGCAGCGCAAGACCCACTCGCGCACAATGCCTTCGTAACGCAGATCGGCAATAGTTTGGTGCAGCGACCAGTTGGAGCCAAGGCACTGTGGACAGCCCCGGCGCTTGGGTTCTGCTGTCAAATTTCCACAGCGCTGGCAAGAGAACGCTGGAGCCAGCCAGGGCAAGCGTTCCAAGCACTCCGGACACAGAAACGGGGCGCCGCCCTCGGCGTAGGCATTAGCCGGAATCAGCGCTCGGCAGTGGTGGCAAGCGGGGGGCAGAAGCTGCTGCAACCACTGCCCAATCCGGGAGGGGGGCTGGGGATGCAGCCACGCTCGCTCGGCCTCGTCTCCAGAAGTCCCCCCGGTTTTCATCTCTCCCTTTTATCGGGGCCCCTTAAGCACGGTGGTGTTCGTGCCAGTGACGGGCGATGTCGAGGCGGCGGCAGAGCCAGACGCGCTCGTGGGACTGAACGTAATCGAGAAACCGTGTCAGCGCGGCGGCACGCCCGGGACGGCCAACGAGGCGACAGTGCAGGCCGATGCTCATCATCTTTGGAGCGGTTTCCCCCTCGGCGTAGAGCGTGTCGAAAGCATCCTTGAGGTAGGTGAAGAACTGATCTCCGGAGTTGAAGCCCTGGTTGGTGGCAAAGCGCATGTCATTCGCGTCCAGCGTGTAAGGGATGACGAGGTGGGGGTTGTCGTTCAAACCCTCCACCCAGTAGGGCAAATCGTCCGCATAGGAATCCGAATCGTAGAGAAAACCCCCGTCCTCCAGCACAAGCTGTCGGGTGTCCGGACTGGTGCGTCCGGTGTACCAACCGAGGGGGCGACTGCCGGTGACGCGGGTGTGGATTTCGATGGCATGGGTGATGTGTTCGCGCTCCTCCGCTTGGGAAACGTACTGGTAATCAATCCAGCGGTAGCCGTGCGAGGCGATCTCCCAATCCGCCTCCAGCATTCCAGCCACGGCATCCGGATTGCGCTCCAGCGCCATCGCGATACCATAGACGGTCACGGGAATGTTGCGCTCGGTGAAGAGCCGATGCAGCCGCCAAAAACCCGCCCGGCTGCCGTATTCGTAGATCGACTCCATGTTCATGTGCCGCACCCCCTCCAGCGCCGCACCCCCGACGATCTCAGAAAGGAAGGCTTCGGACGCCTCGTCCCCATGGAGGATGCAGTTCTCGCCGCCTTCCTCGTAATTGACCACGAACTGCACTGCGATCCTGGCGTTTCCGGGCCACTGCGGGTCCGGGGGATGTCGGCCATAACCGATCATGTCGCGGGGGTAATCGTTCATTTGGATAGGATCCCGACAGGTGTCCCTGGATTCCGCAACTTCTCAAGAAGTGGAGGCTAACGGCCAGTTGATTAAAATTAAGTCATTGAAATTAAAAGACTTTTAGATTTAGAGGTGTGATTTTACCTCCACTCATTGAGAAGTTACTGGATTCCCGTCTGTGAGAATGACAAAAAGGGCGCAAACAGAGTGGGTTCTGACCCGGAATAATTTACGGTTGCCCTCACAGTTGCAACCTGAATTGCGTTGATCCCTCCGGAGGGGGGTGGTATTTTTTGCGGTTATGCCCTCGCTTTTTCACAACCACCGCTGATGGAATCCTACCTGCTCGATTGGGCCAACCTGCTGGTACGCTGGCTGCACGTCATCGCCGGGGTTGCCTGGACGGGTTCTTCGTTCTACTTCGTGATGCTCGACCTGTCGCTGAAGCCCCCCAAGCATCCAGAGGATGAGCAGCGTGGGGTGTTCGGGGAATTCTGGGCGGTGCATGGCGGTGGGTTTTACGTCAGTCAGAAATTTCTCACTGGACCCAAGGGCGAACCGCTCAGCAACGACCTGCACTGGACAAAGTGGGAGGCGTACACAACGTGGGCGTCCGGAATGGCGCTGCTGGCGCTGATCTACTGGTTCGGCGCGAACTCCTACCTGATTGACCAGCGGGTACTCCCCCTCACTCCGGCCCACGCCATCGTCCTCAGCATCGCCTTCATTGGCATGGGCTGGCTGGCTTACGATGGACTCTGCCGGCTGCTGCTGGGCAAGGACAACCTGCTGGCCGTGCTGGTTTTCGTCTTCGTGGTTGCGTCGGACTATGCGCTCTTCCAACTCTTCAGTGCACGGGCGGCGTTTGTCCACGTCGGTGCGATGCTGGGCACGATGATGGTTGCCAATGTCTTCTTCCACATCATTCCCGGACAGAAAAAGATGGTCGCACAAATCCGGGCAGGCGCGGAGGTCGATCCCACGCCCGGAGTCATCGGCAAGCAGCGCTCGGTTCACAACACCTACTTCACGCTGCCCGTGCTGTTCATCATGATCAGCAACCACTACCCGATGACCTACAGCCATGAACACGGGTGGCTCGCGCTGGTGGTGATCATGCTGGCGGGGGTGCTGATCCGGCAGTTTTTCGTGCTGCGGCACCGAGGTGAAAGCAAATGGTGGCTGCCGCTGTCTGGAACCGTGCTGCTGATGGGGCTCATTGCAGCGATGGTGCCCAAACCCTTGGAAACTGCTTCCGGAAACCGGCAGGTGAGTTTCGCGCAGGTCCAGCAGGTGCTGAATCAGCGTTGTGTGGGCTGCCATGCGGCCCAGCCGATGCAGCCGGGGTTCGCCCAGCCCCCCAAAGGCGTCCTGCTCGAAACTCCAGAACAGGTCGCCCAACACGCGGTCAAACTCGCCGAAACCGTCCGTACGGGCTACATGCCCATCGGCAACCTCACCCAGATCACCGAGGACGAACGTCAGCTGATCGCCACTTGGCTCACGCAGGGAGCGTCAACCCGTTGACCGTCTTTCGGGAATCCTCTTGACCGTGTTTTGCTGTGGCGCTGTGAGACTTGATTTTGGATGACTGCGTTGGCGGTTGCATGGGCCCTCTTGATTATCCGTGGTGATGAAGTATTTTAAAATCAATTTCATCCAAACTGGCTGCAGCGGTGTTGCCGATCAGGTGGATTTCTGTGAGGCGCTGCTCGCGTCCTTGGACGTGGTGGGGCCGGAACGCACGTTAGGCAGATGCTTGAGGTGACCCAGCGTTTGTTTGTAGTCCTCGGAGGCTTCGTCCGAATCGGGGGGCAGGATGACTGGCATTGCAAGGAAATGCTCGTAAAGGGGATTGTGTCTCGCAGGGATTCCCCCTACCATGCTTGCTTGAACAAACCATGACAAACCCCCTTTTTTGAACCCCCTGTGACTGACCATGCCAAGGGGCTGCTGATTGGAGTTGGTGGCATTCTGGTGTTGACCCCGGATTCGCTCATCATCCGCATGATCCACGGCAACGCCTGGACCGTGACCTTTTGGCGCGGGGTGTTGGTAGGCGGGGTGCTGCTCGGCTTTTTCGCAATCCGGGAGCGTGGAAACTTTTGGCGGATGCTGCGGGCCATGGGCTGGTACGGAGTCGCCATGACCCTGCTCTATGCCCTCGGCTCGTGGAGCTTCAACCTCGCGATCAAGTCCACAGTGGTCGCAAACGTGCTGCTCATCATCAGTTCGCTGCCGCTGCTCGCCGCCCTGCTGAGTTTGCTCGTCTTGCGGGAATCGGTGCCCCTGCGAACGTGGTTGGCAATCGCCATTGCCGGAACCGGAATTGCCGTGATTGTAGCAGAGGGCATTGCGGGAGGGAGTTGGTTCGGAGAGTTTTTTGCGTTTCTGACTGCGCTCACACTGGCAGTGCAGTTTGTGTTGATCCGCAAGGCCAAAGCGATCAACTTTGTCCCAACCATCGGCTTGGGGGGCTTGCTCGCGGCGGCGGTGATGCTCTTCGTCACCAATCCCTTCGAGGTGCCGGTTTCGGACTACTGGTTGCTGGCGTTGATGGGCCTCGTGATCCAGCCGATCTCCTTTGCCGCGATCAACCTCGCCCCGCGCTACCTGCCGGCTCCAGAAGTCGGACTCATCATGCTGCTCGAAACCGTGCTGGGACCCATCTGGGTCTGGATGTTCCTTAACGAGGTCCCCTCGCGCATGACCGTTGTTGGAGGTGGATTTGTACTTGGAGCCCTGATTTTTAACGCAATCCTCTCATTGCGAACACCGCCTTCTTCCGCAACATCGTCTTTGACATCCAGCGCATCAATAGAAAACACTCATGAAAATTGATCTCAAGCAACGACGCAACCTTGGCTACTCCGGATTGAAAGTGCCGCCCCTGTGTCTGGGCACCATGATGTTTGGTGTCGAAACCTCTGAAGCTGATGCCCGCCGCATGTTGGATCATGCGCTGGACTACAGCGTGAATTTTGTGGACACCGCCGATTTTTACCACAAAGGACTTTCAGAAGAAATCGTGGGGCAAGCTATCCGGGCGCGCCGTCAGGACTGGATCCTTGCGAGCAAGGTGGGATTGCCAATGGACGGGACAGGATTGAAGCAAGGCCTCAGCCGTAGATGGTTGATGCAGGCTCTGGACAACAGCCTGAGTCGGTTGGGGACAGCATGGATTGACGTTTGGTACCTCCATCTGGCAGATCATGACACTCCACTTGAGGAAACCGTGCTGACCCTTGGACATGCCATCCAATCCGGAAAAATTCGTTACTGGGGCATCTCCAATTTTCGGGGATGGCAAATAGCTGAACTCGCTCGACAGTGCGATTTGCTAAGTGTCCCGCGGCCCATTGTCTGCCAGCCCTATTACAACGCCCTCAACCGCATGCCTGAGGTGGAAATCCTGCCCGCATGTGAATACTACGGCATTGGGATCGTGCCTTACTCCCCACTGGCCCGCGGAGTGTTGACCGGAAAATACCGGGTCGATCAGGCTCCGGACACGGGAAGCCGGGCTGGACGCAAGGATGCCCGCATTATGTCCACTGAGTTCCGTGACGAATCACTGCGTATTGCCGAACGTCTGCTGGAACACACCAGACAGCAGGGCATCAGCATGGTTGCCTATGCCCTGCTATGGCTACTGAATAACCGAAACGTCACCAGCGTGATTGCTGGACCTCGAACCTTTGAGCAATGGGAAACCTACGTTGCCGCGTTTGACGCAGACTTCACCAAGGATGATGAAACTCTCCTCAACTCGCTTGTGCCCTCGGGACACCCCTCTACTCCGGGCTACAACGATCCCAAGTATCCCATCACTGGGCGTCCGGTATACACTCCCGCATGATGTAAGGCAACTCGCGCTTAATAGTTTACCCGCTACAACTGGCTGGCGAGACGAATCACTTCCCAAATACTTTGTTCGCATCTCTCTAGCCAGTTGAAGCGGGTAAACTATTAAGCGCGAGTTGCCTAAGGTTATTTTCCAGTTGGAGATAATCATCAATCCCGTCTAGACGATAAGCATGATTCTGATATCCATTCCGATCCTTGGTGAGAGTGGCCCCGATCACCTTGCCGTCGAGTCCGTTACCGGACTTGTCGGTGGCATCTCCGTAGAAAGGATAATAGGCGACCAGTCCGTCGCATACTGTAGGACAAAGGTTTGGGCTTGCTCCTTTGGTGCAGCCTGCAAGAACAAGTAGCGCGGTTAGGGTGAATAGTACCTAAATCCTGCAATTGCACATTTAGATTGTATTTCCCCTGTTTTTTGACAGGGATTATTTTAAACAAGATCTGAAAGTCAACTTTCCATCACTTGCACACGCAAAATATTGTTTTAGAACTCAGTTGATGCCCCTAAATTATGTCTTGA
>PBTB01000077.1 GCA_002726945.1 Deltaproteobacteria bacterium
CGCAACGTCGGGAAAACGCGGAGCGCTACACGCGCCTGATCAACGAAGCCAGCATTGGCGAGTTTGTGCGGACTCCGGAAGCGGTGTTGCCGGAACACCTCACGAACCGGCACATCTACAACCAGTATGTGATCCGGACGCAGCAACGCGATGAGCTACGGGCGTTTTTGCAAAGCCGAAACGTTGCCTCTGAAATCTACTATCCGATTCCCTTTCACCAGCAGGAGTGCTTCGCGTACCTCAACCCCCGGAGCAACGATTATCCGGTGTCCCGCACGGCGGCGCAGCAGGTGCTGGCCCTGCCGATCTATCCGGGGCTGACCGCCGAGATGCAGGAATACGCTGTGGCGCAGCTTCGGGAGTTCTACCTTGGAGGGTGATCTGGTTGAGGTGATTGCGGTTTGGAGAGGCAAAGCGCAGGTGGAGTTCCCCTGAAAGGGAGGCGGGGGGTTACTCGGCGTCCGGATTGATGAACACCATGCGGTTGCCGGAAACGGACTGGGTGGCGACCTCGATTTCCAAATCACGCAGATCCCGGCGGATTTTGCGGCGCAGGCGGCTTTTCTCCTCGGAGGAGAAGAGTTCGAGTTCAAGGTAGTTCCGGGTGTTCTTCAACTCGGAGAGCTGTTGAAATCCTGGGCTGCCCTCAAGGTAGTCGAGGATGGCGTCTTCCTGATCAAAGGAGAAGTTCCTGAAAATGAGGAGGTATGCAAAGCCGCTGTCGCCCACGTTTTGGTAAAATTCGGCAATCCGGGAAATCCCCTGTCGTCCTGCTTCGGCTCCCGCACGAACCCCCGCCTTGCCAAGCATTCGGTACCAGTCGTAATTTCCTGGTTTTTTGGACGACAGTTCCTTGCCTTCCGTGACGATGTCGGCGATCTGCCGTCCGGTAGCGGCATCGTAAATCCCGAGCCTCAACGTGGTTTTGACCGCCCAGAACCCGCCACCGCGCTGATCACGTTTTCCAGCGATCATTTCCATCTGCACCAAGATTTCCGCCTGCTGGTCCAAGGCCAGCACCAGCAGGTTGTCCACCGCACGGTCCACCAGTGCCTCCTGCTCGATCGCCTGATAGATGCGCGTCATCTGCTGGTCGTTGAACATCCGGAAACCCGCCTTGTTGAACTCCTCCCGGACCGCCCCCAGCGTGGTGGTCACAGCTCCGTTGTCGCGGGGCAGGGCGTGGGGATCCTGACTGTGATAGACGATCATCAGTCGCTTGTTCCCCATCTTTTTGTGGAGGATGCGCAAGGCGGTGAGGGTGTCCTTGATCTTGCCCTCCTCCACCTCCGCCCGAATCGTCACCTCGAATACGCTTCCCCCAACGGTGCCCTCTTTAAGGATCTCGTAGTTGGAGACGAAGCCTTGGCTGGTGCTGAGGATTTCATCCCGGATGACCTCATAATTACGGGCGAGCGTGTTGCTGTCAATCACTACGCCAACCCCCTGCTCCACCGCTTGACGCTGAGCGTTCTTGAGCGCCTGAGTCCGGGCACCCCCCACGTTGTTGCTATAAATCGTTGCGGAACCCGTCACCTCCACTTCTCGGGCGTGCGGCGCTCCAACCACCACAAAAACCAGCAATCCGGCAAGGAGTATTTTCCAGGGCATGGTCGGTTTTCAGAAGAGGGTTATTCCAGCGTCAGTGGTTGCACCGGTTGGAGCTCTGAATCGGCTGCGATCGGAGCAACTTCCTGAGGCTGCACCTGAGAGGACAACCGCGGCAATTCAACGGGCTGAAAGGCTGCGGAATTGGTCGCTGCTTCAGCAGCGTCGGACATTGACATCGGCAACTGCCGAGCCTCCAGCCGTACTGGACGGATCATCGTGGTTTCCGGAGGCGGACGCCGACCTGCGGCGTCAATGGTCTGCTCGGCAATCGAGTCCAGCGGGTTGTAATCCCCCAGCCACACTTGGGTGTCGGTCCACGCTTGTGCGTATTTCGGGTCCGGATGCAGCAGGTTCGCTTGGGCAAAGTGATGCGCCGCAAGCGGAAGGTTGCCCGCCAGTTGGTGAACCACTCCGAGGTTGTAATGCACGACAAGTCGGTTCCGTGCCTCCTGCTCTCCGGGAATCCGCGTGTGCGCCTTGACGAGGATGCCGTAGCGATAAACGCT
Organism: Deltaproteobacteria bacterium; assembly: GCA_002726945.1. GTDB lineage: Bacteria > SAR324 > SAR324 > SAR324 > NAC60-12 > UBA8110. The sequence continues at coordinate 2,118 of PBTB01000077.1, forward strand.
TTCACGGGAGAGCCGCTGGTGCAGCACCATGTCCAGTCCCGGCTCGTCAAACACTTGACCACGCAGACGCAGCAACTTGCTCATCACCGCCTTGGGGACTCCGGCATCGCGCAATTCGACATAGGCAGGCATTGTGAATGCAAAACGATCCTGTTTTGGAAAAGGCTGAGGTGCGTAAAGCACGGTGTTCCAAACCTTGATCGCCAAGTCGTAATCTCCGCCTTCGGCATGGCCGATGCCCTCCACAATCCGAGGATGGCCAAAATTCACGAAGCCCATGGTCCAAGGCACCGGAGCCGTGCCGGGATCAAGAGCAACAACGTACTCGCGCGCCACGGGATTGATCTCGTCCACCAAGCGGCGCATCATCAGCCCTCCGAGGCGGATGACCTCATCCTCCGGATCCGGAATCAGCAGTATGCGATCCGCGCCCGTGTACACCTGCTGGTAGCTCACCAGCAGTCGCTTTTGGGCGAGGGGTTGTTCGCGGGTGCGCTTGGTGAATTCGAACTCGATTTCCAGATCGATGGTGCGGTGAATCAATTTCTCGGTCTGCTGATTTTCGATAAACTCCACCGCTTGCTTCTTCACGAGTTCCCCGGAACTCTGTGCCTGCGTGACCTCCCGGTCCATCAGCACCACTGTGGTCTGCGGACGCAGTTCGTCCACATCCCGGATGGACAGCACACGCACCTCGGCGTTGATCATGGCGATATCGTCTGCGGTGGCGTCTGGATAATCCTCCAGATACTCGAAAAAGGAGGAGCCCTCAATCTCCCGGATGAGCAGATCCCGGAGGAGGTTGGACTGCTCTCCCTTGAAGCGGTCAATGTAGAGGGCGGTGATCCCCGTAAAGGGCTTGCCTTGGGAAGGAGGGTAGTAGTGGATTTGCCCGGTCATGCAGGCGTTCAGGACAAGTAACGCCAACAGCAACAACCCCCATTTGGAAAGCTGCCGCCCAGCTGCCTCATTCTGCTGTGAGGTCATTGACCGTATTCCGGAGGGTTTTGCCTTGGTCAATGCTCCAAGTGTCCAGCGCCGCATCATCGTCCAGATTTCCTGTTGCCGTGGCCACAAAGCTCGTGGCGGTGGCGGTCAAGGTGTAGGAATAAACCACGTCGCCTCCGGTTTCGAACTGCACGTCCAAGTCGTCAAAGCTGCTGGCGTAGGTCCGGTTGGTGGCGAAGTAGATTTTCTGCGCGGTGTAGAGGGCACTGAGGTTGGTCCTGGCCTCCGTCTGGCGTGTGCGTTGGAGGTAACCCTCCAAGGTCGGATAGGCCAAGGCGGCGAGGATGCCGATGATCACCACAACGATCATCACCTCGATCAGACTGAAGCCACTGCACCGTCTATCGCGCATGGAAGCGAAATGCAAGAAGCGTGATCAGGGGAGAATCCGCTGAACGGATTCTGATGGTACAGGCTTTCGAGAAAGGAGTTTTTACTAGAAAAGTGTGGACACGGAAGAGGCCGCGAGTTCCAGCAGCGTCTGCGGGAACACCCCGAGGTACACCACCACCGAGGCGGCTCCCACCAGTCCGGTGAGTGCAAATCCCGGCGATTCTGCCACTTCCAATACCGCACCGTCCGGCACCGAACCTTCGCGCATGTAGAGGCACACCACCACGCGCAGGTAGTAGTACACCGACAGTGCGCTGTTCAGCAGACCAATGACGGTCAACCACACCCAGCCTTCCTCCAAGGCTGCTTGGAAAATCTGTAACTTGCCAATGAACCCTCCGGTGAGTGGAAGCCCAATCAGCGAGAGCATGAAGACGCTCATCAAGAAAGCCAAGCAGGGCTTGTACCTGGCGTAGCCGGCAAGATCATCGTAGGAGTCCGGAGTCTTGCCGAAATGCCGCACAGTCAGGATTCCGAAGGCGCCCGTGCCCATCACGGCGTAGGCACAGGAGTAGAAGATCACGCTGCTGAGTGCCGCCGGAGTTCCAACCACCACGGCCACCATGATGTAACCAGCATGAGCCACCGAGGAATAGGCGAGCATGCGCTTGACGCTGTTCTGCATCAGGGCCATCACATTGCCAACGGTCATAGTCAGCACGGCAATCGCCCAGAACAGATCCTTCCAGAGTTCCGCCTCCAGCGGGATGCCCGTGAGCAAGACACGGACAAACATGGCAAATCCCGCTGCTTTCGCCGCTGCCGAGAGGAACGCCGTCACTGGTGTGGGGGCACCGGAATACACGTCTGGAGTCCACATGTGAAAGGGAACCACCGCAACTTTGAAGCCCATTGCGATGATGATGAGTGCAACTCCGATGATCGCAAGCGGGTTGTTCAAGGCACCCGGCTCCTGCAAGGCGACGACGATTTCCGGAATACGGATGCTGCCGGTGGCACCGTACAGCAGAGAAATTCCGTAGAGCAAGAAGCCAGTGGAGAAGGCTCCAAGCAACAGATACTTCAGCGCAGCTTCGTTCGACTCCGGAACTCGGCGGCGAATACCGACAAGGATGTAGCTCGAAATCGACATGATCTCCAGTCCGATGAAGATCACGAGCAGTTCAAGGCTGGAGGTCATGAACATCATCCCGACCACCGCAGTGATGAGCAGCACATAGTATTCGCCGAAACCAATTCCGTGATCGTCGAGATAGTGCAGTGAGAGCAGGACCGTGAGGATGCCGATGACGAGGTAGAGGGATTCAAAGAGAATCGAAAAACCGTCGGCCACGATGGTGCCATAGAAACCCGTTGCACCGGAATCCAACAACTGAATCTCGGCGACGAGTGCGATCACAAACCCTACGATGGTCGTCACCGCAAGGGTCGTGCGTTGTGAACCCGGAGCAAACAAGTCCAGCAGCAGAACCACAAAGGCGGCTCCGAGCAGGATCAGTTCCGGGATGAGGGGAATGAGGTCCGTGGTGGTGACGAATGCCATTCAGATCCTTCCAACGTGTGGCACAAGGGTTTGTGATCGTGGTGGTTAATGGATTTGCCCCGGACCGTGACACGCAGACGTATCACCGTCCGGAAACACTCAGGTGAGGATCGGGAAGTTGAAGACCGCCCCTTCCTTGATGCCAGCGGGCCAGCGGGTGGTGACCGCCTTAAGCCGGGTGTAGAAGTTGACGGATTCCGTTCCGTAAATGTGGTAGTCCCCAAAGAGCGAGCGCTTCCAGCCTCCGAAACTGTGGTAGGCCACCGGCACCGGGATCGGAATATTCACTCCAACCATTCCGACTTGAATACGATTGACGAAATCACGGGCAGCGTCGCCGTCACGAGTGAAGATCGCCGTGCCGTTCGCGTACTCGTTGCCTTCGATGAGGGCAACCGCGTCCTCATAGCTTTCCACACGGACGGTCGCAAGCACAGGTCCGAAAATCTCCTGCTTGTAAATCTCCATGTCGGTGCTCACCCGGTCAAACAGGCAGGCGCCGATGAAAAAGCCGTTTTCGCATCCGGAAACGACAAGGCCGCGTCCGTCAACAAGCAGTTCCGCGCCTTGGTCCACACCACTCTGCACCAGCGAGGCCACGCGGTCGCGCTGCTCGCGGGTGATCAACGGCCCCATTTCCATGCCGGGTTCCATGCCGGATCCCACGCGCAATTCCTTGACCCTCGGAACCAGTCGCTCCATGAGTGCCTCGGCAGTCTTCTCGCCCACCGGAACCGCCACCGAAATCGCCATGCAACGTTCCCCAGCCGAGCCGTAGCCCGCGCCCATGAGCGCATCGGCGGCTTGGTCAAGATCTGCATCCGGGAGAATCACCATGTGGTTCTTCGCACCGCCGAGTGCCTGTACGCGCTTGCCGCTGTTGGTTCCGCGTTTGTAGATGTATTCCGCCACCGGGGTCGAGCCAACGAAGCTCACGCCCTGCACATCCGGGTGGTCGAGCAGCGCATCCACAGCCTCCTTCCCGCCCTGCACCACGTTGAACACGCCGTCCGGCAGTCCGGCTTCCTTGAACAGATCCGCCATCAGCAGCGAGGCACTGGGATCCTTTTCAGAAGGCTTGTGGACAAAGGTGCAGCCACAGGCGATGGCGATGGGGAACATCCACATCGGCACCATTGCCGGGAAGTTGAATGGGGTGATGCCCACCACCACACCCAACGGCTGACGCACTGAATGCGCATCAACACCCGTGGCGATTTGTTCGTTGAAGGTGCCCTTGAGCAACTGTGGAATGCCACAGGCGAACTCGACCACCTCAATGCCCCGGATCACCTCGCCCTTGGCGTCCTCGAAGGTCTTGCCGTGTTCACGGGTGAGGGTCTCGGCGATTTTATCGGTGTTCGCCTGTAAAACCTGATTGAACGCAAACATCACCCGCGCCCGCTTGACAGGCGGAGTGTCACGCCATGTCGGAAACGCCTCCTTCGCGGCTTGCACAGCGGTGCTCACATCCGTTGCCGTGGACATCGTCACTTGGGCAATGGCCTCTCCAGTTGCCGGATTGAAAACGTCCTGAGTCGCACCTCCGGTACTCGATTTTCGTGCGCCGTTAATGTAGTTTTCAACTATATTTTTCATGATCCCTCGTTTTTGTTGCCGTGTTCGTTGTTGCAAGTCCCAACTTTGGGGCAGCATCAAGGTGTCACAGCCCTCTTCCGCAATCAAGTCATTTTAGGGCTTACCCTGGAAAGAGGGTGCAAGTCAAAGTGAGACTTTCACCCAATCCTCCGGTGCGCCTGCATCATGGACCTGCCCATCCCGACAGGGGACGCAAGCGTCATCGCTTCAAGAATCCCACTCCTCTCCCTCCTGAACTCCCGGAAAGATCCCGCATCCGCATCCGCATGCGGAGACGTTCCTGACGGGAGGCATGTGCCTCCCTGCGTTTGCATGTGGGGAACCCCTGCTTTCTGCAGTTTCTCCGGGTTGTTCTCACAACCCTCCTTGCAGTAAAACCAATCCTGCACCTGACAAACCGCTTGCCCTGAAGTCCAGAGTGGTGGTGGAATTCACCGCAGATGAAGGATTGGTGACCCGCAACAAGTCCAGCAGCCCTGTTTTTCGGTGATCCCTGCTCAGAAGACACCCAAAATTTCATTAAAAATCATATTAATATCAAATATTTGAAGTAACTATTCAGGTACCCCATTTTTGAGTATA
>PBTB01000078.1 GCA_002726945.1 Deltaproteobacteria bacterium
CTTTCATGGTCTTTTGAGAGAGTCTGCAATTTTTTAGCCTGCTCTACTCCGTACCCCAATTTATTGAGAACTTACGAAATCAGCTTCTTATATGCTACGCTTTCTTTTCCAAATCCTGGTCGACGAAACCCTGAACCCAGTACAAATCCTACGGACGCCTTGTCCGGTTAACCCCGGACCTCATCCGGCAACTCTCAGCTTCTAGCCCATGCTCTCTCCAGCCGACTCCTTTGTGATCACCCCCCTCCTGCCGATGCGCGAGGAGGTGGTTTTCCCGCGCAGCACCAGTCCCTTCTTCATTGGGCGCAAAGCATCAATGGATGCGCTCGAAAAGGCGCTGGCCGGAGAACGCACGATCTTCGTGGTCACGCAACGGGATGCCGGAGGGGAAGAGCCGCAAGAAGGCGACTTGTACGAGGTCGGTGTGCTGGGCCGGGTGTTGCAGGTGATGCGGCTGCCAAACGGAACCGTGAAGGCGCTCTTTGAGGGCCATCAGCGCGCACGCATCATTGAAACCAAACTGGCTTCCGGAGAATACCTCGCCTGCGTCCAACCCCTGCCAGAACCGGAACCTTCCGGAGAGGCGACCGAAGCGACGGCTGAGAAGATCAAGGAGCGGTTCCAGGGCTACATCAAGCAGCAGAACAAGAAAATCCGGGAGGAGTCGGTGCGCAAAATCGAGCAGGCCGACCCCCGCTCGTTGACGGACTTGATCACGCCGCTACTCGGCATTGACCGCGAGCAGAAGCAAAAGCTGCTCGCCACCATTGATCCGGCGCAACGGCTGAAGCTGCTTCTGCAAATTCTGGAGGAGGAGTTGAAAATCCGGCAGTTGGAAGGACGGCTCAAGAAGCAGGCCCAGCGTCAGATTTCCAGCACTCAGAAGGACGACTACCTGCAAGATCAACTGCGCTCCATCCAAAAGGAGCTGGGGCAGATGGACGACTCCCGCACGGAGTTGGAAATACTGACGCAGCGCGTCAAAGACGCCAAGATGCCGGAATCGGTGGAGGAGGAAACCCAGAAGGAGTTGAAGAAACTGCGGCTGATGTCTCCGCTTTCGTCCGAAGCCAACGTCGTCCGCAACTACTTGGAGTGGCTGGTGTCGATGCCGTGGCAGGAGAAGACCGAGGACAACTTCGATCTTGACCGCGCCCAAAACGTGTTGGACGAAGACCACTACGGCATGGAGAAGGTCAAGGAGCGCATCATCGAATACCTCGCGGTGGCACGACTCAAGGATTCGCTGAAGGGGCCGATCCTCTGCCTCGTCGGACCTCCCGGAGTCGGCAAGACTTCGCTCGCCAAGTCCGTCGCCCGTGCCTTGGAGCGCAATTTTGTGCGCATCAGCTTGGGCGGGGTGCGGGACGATGCGGAAATCCGGGGGCACCGCCGCACCTACATTGGGGCCATGCCCGGCAAGATCATTCAGTCGGTCCGCAAGGCCAAGAGCAACAACCCCGTGCTGCTCATCGACGAGATCGACAAGCTCTACCAAAGCGCCTTCAGCGATCCTTCGGCGGCGATGCTGGAAGTGCTGGATCCGGAACAGAACAACACCTTCATGGATCACTATCTGGAGGTGGAGTACAACCTCTCCAATGTCCTCTTTCTCTGCACTGCCAACACGACCCAACACATCCCCGCCCCGCTACTTGACCGCATGGAGGTGATTCAGCTTGCGGGCTACACGGAATTGGAAAACAGCATATCGCCGAACGCTTTCTGGTTCCCCGACAGTGCAAGTCGCACGGCCTCACGGCCAAGCGCATCCGCTTCCGGAAACTGGCGATTGGCGACGTTATCCGCAACTATACCCGTGAAGCCGGAGTCCGTAGCTTGGAGCGCGAGGTCGGCAAGATCTGCCGAAAGGTGGTCACGCGGCTCGTCCGGGGCAAGGGCAAGAAGAGCGTCACCGTGACGCCAAAACTGGTCAACGAACTGCTCGGGGTGCCTCCGTTCTCCCGCGACGTGAAGGAAGATGCTAACGCAGTGGGGTTCGCAATGGGCCTTGGCGTGACCTCAATGGGTGGGGAACTGATGCTCATCGAAGCCGGATTGATGGTGGGTGCGGGCAAAATCCAACTCACTGGAAAACTCGGAGATGTCATGCAGGAGTCCGCCCGTGCCGCCTATTCCTACGTCCGCAGCAATGCCGAATTTCTGGGCATCGATCCGGAAGTGTTTGGCAAAAGTGACCTGCACGTCCACCTGCCCGAAGGCGCAACGCCCAAGGATGGACCCTCTGCCGGGCTGCCTCTCATCCTCGCCATTGCCAGCGCGTTCACCAAGATTCCGGTGCGGCATGAGGTCGCCATGACCGGCGAAATCACGCTGCGGGGGCACGTCACCGAAATCGGCGGACTCAAGGCCAAGCTGCTGGCCGCCAAGCGCGGTGAATTGAAAACGGTCCTCATTCCGATGGAAAACGAGAAAGACTTACCGGAGGTTCCGGACGAGATCAAGGAGGGTCTCAACGTCGTGGCGGTCCGGAATGTCAACGAGGCGTTTGAACTCGCCCTCGAAATCCACCCGACCCTGCTCCGGGATCAACCGTTGGTCACGCCGTCATCGGAAAGCACTGCGGAGGAAATTTCCACACCGATGGACGCCGCTGCCCAAACCTGAAGCCTGCCACTCCCGAACATCATGGCCCGTCACGCTCTCGATCCCACTTCCGAAATTTATCGGCTTCGGCATTCGCTCGCCCATGTTCTGGCGCAAGCCGTGCTGGAAATCCGACCCAATGCCAAGCTCGGTTTTGGTCCACCTATTGAGCATGGGTTCTACTATGACTTCGACCTCGAAGCGCCACTCACTCCGGAGGACTTCCCGGATTTGGAAAAGCGTATGCGACGCATCATCAACTCGGGGCAGACCTTTGAGCGCGAGGAGGTGGGCGCAGAAGAAATGAGCACTCGGCTGGAGGAGTCCCGACAGTCCTACAAGGTGGAGCAGGTGCAGGATTTGGCAGCACAGGGCGAAGCGCTCACGCTTTACCGCAACGGGCCGTTCTGGGATTTGTGTGAAGGCCCGCATGTTTTGAACACCAAGGAGATTCCAGGAAACTGCTTCGCGCTCGACACGCTTGCAGGCGCCTACTGGAAAGGCTCCGAGCAAAACACGATGCTCCAGCGTGTCTACGGCCTTGCGTTCGAGTCTAAGCTGGAACTGCGTGATTTTCAGGAAAAACGCCGACTTGCACTGGAACGCGACCACCGCAAGCTCAACACGCAGCAGCACTACTTCGTGATTGAGGAGGAGGTCGGCAAAGGTCTACCCCTCTGGATGCCCAACGGCACGGTGATCCGCGATGAATTGGAAAAGCTCGCAAAGGAGTGGGAGTTCCTTGGCGGCTACCAGCGCGTCGCCACCCCGCACATCACCAAGGAGAATCTCTACCACACTTCCGGGCACCTGCCGTACTATGCGGACAGCATGTTCCCTCCGATGGAAGTGGATGGGGAAAAGCTCTACCTCAAGCCGATGAACTGCCCGCACCACCACATGATCTACAAGGCGGTGCCTCGGAGCTACCGCGATCTGCCGGTGCGCTTTGCCGAGTACGGAACCTGCTACCGCTACGAGCAATCCGGAGAGCTTGCAGGCTTGCTGAGAGTAAGGGCGCTGACCATGAACGATGCCCACATCTACTGCACTCCAGAACAGGTGAAGGAGGAGTTCATCCGTGTCATGCGGCTACACATTGACTACTACAACCTCTTCGGGCTACAAAACTTTTGGATGCGCCTCTCGCTTGCCGAAGAGGACACCACGAAGTTCGTGGACGATCCGGAAGTCTGGCCTCAGGCCGAAGCCTTGGTGATGGAAGCGATGGACGAAGTGGAGATTCCCTACGAGGCGGTGCGTGGAGAAGCTGCGTTCTATGGTCCGAAAATTGATTTCCAAGTGAGCAACGTTGTGGGCCGGGAAGAAACTGCCTCCACCAACCAGCTTGATCTGGTGATGGCGGGGCGCTTTGAGCTCACCTACAAGGGAGCCGTCGGCCAAGACCACACGCCGATGATCATCCATCGTGCGCCGCTGGGAACACACGAACGTTTTTGCGCGTTCCTGATCGAGCATTACGGTGGAGCGTTCCCCACGTGGCTCGCGCCCGTGCAGGTCCGGATCATCCCTGTGGCTCCAACGTTCTCGGAGTACGCCCATCAGCTTCGGGGTGAGTTGCACCGCGATTTCTTGCGGATCGAAGTGGACGATTCTCACGACTCCTTCGGCAAGAAAATCCGCAACGGTGCAACCGCCAAGATCCCGAATTTGCTGATTGTCGGCGGCGAGGAGCAGAGCAATCAGGCCGTCACCTGGCAGCGCTACGGCAGCAAGGCCCGAGAGACGGTCGCGTTTACCGAATTCCAGTCCCGGATTCTGGAGGAAAACCGAAACCGAGCGGACTGGCGGAACGTGTAGGTGGATCGGATTCAGTCCCGGCCAACCAGCAAGCAGCCACCAGCAAGCAGCCACCAGCAAGCAGCCACATGGCCGAAGCGGAAGCAGAAGAAAGCGTAGGCAGCACTGAACTCCCGGAAAATTTTGCGGAGGAACTGGCGACCCGTGTCGTGGTCATCCTCCAGAAGCAGATGGACCCGCTCATCGGCGGGGCTGAAGCGGCGGACTACGTTTACGAATCCTGCTACCCCGATCACCTCAGTTACTACCTCGACGCCCTCGAACTCCTCCACGAAAACACCGCGACCGAGAAGTTCGCTGGACTTGCCTGGAACGGCCTCATCAACGCTGCCGTCAATGACAAGAAGCTCGATGGGCTGCTGACCAATATGATGGGGGCCGCGCTCAAAGGCTACTACGCGCTCGAGAAGCCGGACGTGGAGTTGAAGGACAAAAAATTCTCCGGCTACTCCGCGGTCATGGCGATGACCTTCATCAAGATGGTGGAGAACAACGCCAGCAATGACGACAACTGCGCGGAGATCTACTCGCACCTTGTGCGTCAGGAAATGGAGATTGACGCCAAGGCCCAGCAGGAGGAGAAGGAGACGGGCCGCAGTTCCCTGCCCAGCCTCCAAAAGATGTACGATGACGTCATCGACTTTCTCGCCACCCGTTCGGATTTCAAGGCGGGGTCTCTCAATCAGGACAACCCCTACGAGTTTGTCGGAGTCCTCCTGGAGAAGCTGCGTGGCTCCCGCCGCTATGTGATGCAGGACGTCATGAACCAGCGGGCGCTTGAGAAGAAGAAGCAGCTCGAGATGGAGTTGGAAAACCAACTCGCCGGTGCGGAAGAGGTGGTGATGGCTGCAGCGCCGTTCACAGAAGGACTGGGGTTCTTCGTCAAGGAGAAGCGCTACAACTACAAGTTCCTCGCGGTCGAAAAAATCCGCATGACCCTGCAACTGCTCGGCTCCATTGCAGGGTGCATCTACTTCCTTTTAGGTTACATGAACCTCTGGGGGATCAACTGGATCGACGGTGTGGGACTCTGCATCATCATGGTGATCTTCTCCCGAGTCGCCGGGGCGCGTTCCCGCTTTCAGTACTTCTACCCCGTGGACGTCAGCAAGGAGTTGGAGCAGAACTCCACACAGTTCATCAACGTGATGCGCCACATGTCCAAGGATCAGCTTGAGCAATTTGTTGTCCGGCAGATCAAGGTGGACCGTAACCAGAATTTTCTCTCGATGGTTCCGGAGTACGTCAAGTACCTCTACGCGATCATGCCCGACCGCAAGAACATGGTGATTACCGTGGACGAGCTATCGGAACTGGTGGAGAATTCCGAGATTGAAGTTGCCAAGCAACTCCGGGGTGCGCTCTGATGGCGTGGTTCCGGCAGCACAGCGCCCAACTCAACACCTCCGTCCAAATCCGGGGCTGGGTCCGCACCCACCGCGACTCCAAGAACCTCACCCTTCTGCGGCTCAACGACGGCTCGAACCAATCCGGAATTCAGATCATTGCCGAACCAACACGGAGGGCTGGGACGAGATCGCCCGCGCCACCACGGGAGCTTCGGTGGAGATGAGCAGCAGCCACCGCGCCCGCTTCTGAGCCGGAGCCGAACTTGGGATTCAGCCCCGCAACGCTTCCTTGAACCTCCTCATTGGCAGCAACGTCCACTGGTGGAACGCTGAGGCGGCGTATGCGACCACCCTCGCTGCGCTGCTTCAGGATGCCGGGCATGAGGTCTGGGTCCTCACCCGTCCGGATTCCCTCAACGCCGAAAAACTCCAGGCGCGTGGGTTGCGTACTCTCACGGAGATCGACCTCAATTCCAACAACCCGCTCCAGTGGTTCCGAAGTTACCACCAACTCTGCGATTTCCTGCAAACACACCAGATTGATCTGATCCATGCCCATCGCTCCGAAGGCTACCCGCTCTTGGCCTTTGCCAAGCGGAAGCTCGGAATCCCCCTCGTCCGCACCCGTGGCACCGCCCGGCCTTTGCAGCAAAATTGGCTCAACCAAAAACTCTACGGGGACTGGACCGATGCGACCATTGCCGTTGGCGAAGTGGTGGCGCAGCAACTTCGGAATGTCCTCGATTTACCTGCAGGGCACCCCTATGTCATCTACTACCCTGCAGAGGATTCTGCCGATTCTAGCAACAACGAGCTTCCGGACTACCGGGCGGAATTTAAGATTCCGAACGATCACACGGTTCTGGCATTTGTCGGACGCATCCGTCCGGAAAAGGGGGTGCGGCTCCTGCTGGAGGCCTTCCGTCAGTTACTTGCGGAATTCCCCAAACTCACGCTGCTGTTGCTCTACCGCGACACCCTGTCCAAGAATCCGGAACTGCAGGCGGTGCAGGCGGATTTGCAGCGGCTGGGAGTGGCAACGCACGTCCGGATGGACGCCGAACGCGAGGATATCCGCCAACTCATGGCCTTCGCGGATGTGGGAATCGTTAGCTCCATCGCTTCGGAAGTGATCTGTCGGGTGGCGGTGGAGTTTTTCTCAGTCGGCACTCCGGTGGTCGCTTTTCCAACGGGGTGCTTGCCGGAAATCGTTGCGGACGGCAAAACGGGAGCCGTGGCCTCCACGCAATCCTCGGACGCCCTTGCCGAGGCGCTGCGTCCGTTGCTCGCCGATGCCGGATACCACAACTGGCTGAGCGACAACGCCCTACGCGAGGCCGAAACCCGCTTTGCCCCACAGCACATACTTGACGCCACCCTTGCCGTCTATCTGCAGCTTGGCGTGAAGTGACGGGTGCAAGTGAAAGTGCAGCAATTCTAATTTTAGCGTTAAGAGTCGCTAAAATTTATTGAGGAGAAAAAGTATGTTGTCCCGATAGCCAGTAGCTATTGCGATGCCAAGGCCGGCGGTGACCTGTGGACCTACCTTCCTCGCGCCCGGCGCAAACGGCGCCGGTGCTGCCCGCGGCAAGAAGGGCGGGGCGGGGGAAGATTCCAAACCAGCGCATGATCGACACCCGTCCGGCCGAAGTTGAGACGCGGAAGAGCGTTGGACACTGGGAAGGTGAC
>PBTB01000079.1 GCA_002726945.1 Deltaproteobacteria bacterium
ATTGCAGCGAGACAAATTACTTCCCAAATACTTTGTTCGCATCTCGCCAGCCAGTTGTAGCGGGTGAACTATTCAGCGGGAGTTGCCTTAGAAACCGCCATTGACCAAAATGGCAATGTTGATGGACTCGAACTGTAAACTGCTCGGATGACCCTTTTTGCTGAGCGCAACCAGCGCATCGACACCGAAAACGCCTTCAAGGTCGGGTCGCACATCGTGAAGGTGGAACGGAACTCCGGAGCCGTCGTCAAGCTCAATTTGGGGGAACCCGACTTTGCCCTGCCCGATCACATCAAGGCTGAGATCAAGCGGCAACTGGACCTCGACAACACGCACTACTGCGACCCCAAGGGGGTTTCGGGACTGCGGGAGGCGATCAGTCGTCAGGTCAACGAAACCCGTGGACTGCAAACGACTCCGGAGCAGGTGGTTGTTTTCCCCGGCGGCAAGCCCTCGATTGGTTTCACCCAGCAGGTCTATTGCGACCCCGGAGACGAGGTCATCTACCCTAGCCCCGGATTCCCGATCTACGAGTCCTTCATCCGCTACGTCCACGCGGTTCCGGTGCCACTCCACCTCGACGAGGCAACTGGATTCACCTTCACGCCGGAGCAGTTGGAAGCGCTGATCACTCCGAAGACGAAGGTGATCTACCTCAATTTTCCCTCCAATCCCACCGGAGGTGTGGCGACCCGTGAGCAATTGGCAGGCATCGCCGAGGTGATTCTGGAAAAGGGACGGCCAGACTTGCGGGTGTATTCGGACGAGATTTACGAGAACATCCTCTTTGACGGTCAGCAACATACCTCAATCACGGCGGTGCCGGGCATGCCCGAGCGCACGATCATCGCCAGCGGCTTCTCCAAAACCTACGCATGGACGGGTGGACGCATCGGCTATGCCATGTTCCCGACGGTTGAGGAGGCGGAGGTTTTCACGCGGCTCAATATCAACTACTTCTCCTGCACCGCCCCCTACAATCAGGAAGCCGCGAAGTTCGCACTCGAAAGCCCGCTTTCCGCTCCGGTGATTGCCAAAATGGTCGCAACCTTCGAGGAGCGGCGCAACGTGATTTGGCAGCAACTCAATGACATTACGGGAGTGGCCTGCCAAAAACCGGACGGGGCGTTCTACCTCTTTCCGAACATTTCGGGGATCTGCCAACAGTTGGGCCTGATCGAGTACCACGCGCAACTGCCCGAAGCCGAACACGAAGCAACCTCGCCCTCCGGACTCTTCCAGCTTTTCGCGCTTTACGGACATCAAGTCGCGGTGCTGGATCGTAAATCCTTTGGACAGATCGAGGCCGACGGCCTGCATTTTTTGCGACTTTCCACGGCATCCGAATTGTCGGTGCTGGAAGACGGAGTGCGGAGGATTCGCAATGCAGGCGAGGATCACGCGGGACTCCGGGGGTTTCTGGAAACACGCCCCGATTTGAAATGAGTGTCTCCGCTCATGCTTCAACAGGCTCAGCATGAACGGGGGGCTCCTGACTCCTGAATACTTTGGCGAGATACCACCTCACCTGAATACAACAGATTGATGATGCGAGACATTTGGCAGGATGTGACCGAGTGGACCAAGGCCGGAAAGCTGTTTGCGATTGCACGAGTGGTGCAGACGTGGCGTTCGGCTCCGCGCAGTGCGGGGGCAGGGATGCTGGTGGACGAGGCGATGTGCGTCTCCGGCTCGGTGAGCGGTGGCTGCATCGAGGGCGCGGTGATCGAGGAGGCGCTGGAGGTGCTGCAATCCGGAACGCCCCGCAAGCTCACCTACGGGGTGGAGGACGAACTGGCGCTTTCGGTCGGGCTGTCCTGCGGCGGGCAGGTTTCGGTGTTCGTGGAGCCGCACTGGGCCTTCGCAGAGGATTCCGGAACGCAGGTGGTTTGGGACGCCTTGCAGCAATGTTTGCGCGACAACGAACCCGCCGTTTTGCTCACACGCATGTCCGGGCAAGGGCCACGGCATCTGCTGGTGCGCCCTGAAAATTCAACGGCGGGGGATTGGGGAATGGCGCAGAAAGAGGCCGAACGACTGGCGCGGGAGGCGTATGACCAGCGCGAGCCGGAGGTGGTGGAACTTGCCGGAGGCGAGGTTTTCGTGCAGGTGTTTCCTCGGCGCGATCAATTGCTCATCATCGGGGCCGGGCACATCACGATTCCGCTGGTGCAGTACGCCGCCGCGCTCGATTTCGAGACGGTGGTGGTGGACCCCCGCAAAGTGTTTGCGAGCACCGAGCGCTTTCCCGTTGCTCCGGATCATCTCATTCCGGAATGGCCGCAGGAGGCGCTGGCCCGGCGTTCCCTCAACGAGGACACCTACGCGATTCTGCTCACGCACGATCCCAAGATTGACGATCCCGCGCTACACCTGTTGCTGAAAAGTCCAGTGCGCTACATCGGGGCACTCGGTTCCCGGAGAACCCACGCGAAGCGTTGCGGCCGACTGCGGGAGGCAGGATTCGATGAAGCAGCCATCTCCCGCATCAAGGGGCCAGCCGGACTCGACATCGGTGCGGAATCTCCGGCGGAAATGGCCCTCAGCATGATCGCTGAAGCCATAGCCGCGAAGCGGGGAAAACTCGCTCAGGACGCCTGAGTTCGCTTTCCAGATAACTTCCGGGGCGCGGGCTTGAGCTTCACCACCTTGCGCTTGGGGGTTGGTTCCGGAGGTCGCGGAAACCCGATGCTCAGCACCTCGTCGAAGCTTTTCACAAAATGCGGGGTCATTCCCTCGCGGATGCTCTCGTCCAACTCCTCGAAATCCTTGCGGTTCTCCTCCGGGAAGATCAGTTCGCGGACCTCGGCCCGCCGGGCGGCGATGGTTTTCTCCTTCACCCCGCCAATCGGCATCACCATTCCCGTCAATGTCAGTTCCCCGGTCATCGCCAAATCAGGGGCGATCAACTGCCCCGTCGCCAGCGAGTAGAGGGCGCAAGCCATCGTGATTCCTGCTGAGGGTCCGTCCTTGGGCGTCGCACCCGCCGGAACGTGCAGGTGAATGCGGTGTCCACTGAAGAACTTGCGCTTGGTGTCCTCGCTTTCCAGCAGTGAGCGGACGTAGGTGTAGGCGATTTCGGAAGATTCGATCATCACCTTGCCCAATTGCCCGGTTTGCTTGTAGCCCGCGTTCTTGGCGGTGACATGGCTGGCCTCGATGTGCAAGGTCGCGCCGCCGAGGCTGGTGTAGGCGAGTCCGGTGACGACGCCAATGCGGGGTTCCTTGTAGCGGGCGTCTTCCTCAAAAGTGCGCCGACCGAGCAGTTCCGGAAGGTCGGTCGTGGCAATCTGGACGGTTTCGGTTTCTTCCTCCACGATCTTGCGGGCGGATTTCCGGAGCAGCTTCTTGATCTGGTTTTCCAGCCCCCGCACCCCGGCCTCGCGGGCGTAGCCGTCAATGATCTCATGCAGCACGGGCTTGCGGATTGAGACCTGTTTGCGGCTGATGCCGTGCGCCTTGAATTGCTTGGGAATCAGGTGCCGACGTGCGATTTCGAGCTTTTCCTCCAGAATGTAGCCGGAAAGCCGGATGGTCTCCATACGGTCCACCAGCGGTCCCGGAGTGGTGTCGAGCTGATTCGCGGTGCAGATGAAGAGCACCTTGGAGAGGTCAAAGCGCACGTCGAGGTAGTGGTCGAGGAAATCCTTGTTCTGCTCCGGATCGAGGACTTCGAGCAGCGCGGAGGCGGGATCGCCGTGGAAGCTCGCGCCAATCTTGTCCACCTCGTCGAGCATGATCACCGGGTTCGCGGTTTTCGTCGTCTTGAGGGCGTTGAGAAACTTGCCCGGCAGTGCGCCGATGTAGGTGCGGCGGTGCCCCTTGATCTCGGCCTCGTCGCGCATCCCACCAAGGCTGAAGCGGTAGAACTTGCGGCCCAGCGCCTTGGCGATGCTCTGGCCGACCGAGGTTTTTCCCACTCCGGGAGGGCCGACGAGCAGCAGAATCGAACCCGCGAGATTCCCGTGGATGATGCCCACCGAGATCAGTTCGAGGATGCGGTCCTTGACGTCCTGCAACCCGTAGTGTTCGCGGTCGAGGATGCGCTTGGCGCGTTTGATGTCGAAGTAGTCCTTGCTGTATACCCCCCACGGCAGGATCGTGAGCCAGTCAAGGTAGGTGCGGGAGACGTTGTATTCCGGAGAGGCCGGCTCCATCACCTTGAGCTTTTCCAACTCCTCGTCAATACGCTCCTTGGCTTCTTCTGAGAGCTTGAGCTTCTTGAGCCGCGCCTGGTATTTTTCGACCTCCGTCTCCCGACCTTCCTTGGAAATCCCGAGTTCCTTCTTGATCTCCTTGAGCTGTTCTCGCAGGAAGAACTCGCGCTGCTGCTGCGTCATCCGTTCCTCGATGCGCTGGTTGATCTGCGACTGAAGCTGGGCGAGTTCGAGTTCCTTGTGCAGTAGCGTGAGGGTGCGCTCCAGACGCTTCTTCACCGGACGGGTTTCCAGCACCTTCTGGAGATCGGCTCCGGAGGCGGTGGTCATCGAGGCCGCGAAGTCGGAAAGCGTGCCCGGTTCCTTGAGGTTGATGTGACCCACCAGCAGCCCCAGTTCCTCCTTGAAGAGCGGGTTGAGCTGCACCAGTTCCTTGATGAGGTTGATGATCGAAATCGAGTATGCCTTAATCTCATCGTTGACGTCCGGTTCCGCCTCGTACCAGTAACGCACACGAGCGCGCAACACGGGTTCTTCTTGCGTGACCTCCACCACGTCGAAACGTTCCTCGACCTGCACGATAATGTGCAGCGGAGCATCCGTCTGCGGGCGCGATGCCTGCACGATTTTGGCAAGCGCACCAACCTTGGCGAGTCGCCCCTTGCCCCCTTTGCCGTTGTTGCTCGCCGACTTGGAAAAGATGAGTCCGATGTATTTGAGTTCCGATTGGAACCCCTCCAGCAACTCCTTCTCCAAGTCGTCGTCCGTGATCATCACAGGCAAAATCATCTTGGGAAAAAGCGGGCGGTCGAACATCGGAACGACCAGCAGCACCTCCGGGAAAACATCGCTGGCGATGACGATCGACTTATCCTCCGGAGTCGGCTCGCTCAGCGCGGTCGCTTCTTCAAGTTCAGATTGCTCTGGGGTGATGATCAGTTCGGGAGAGTCGTCGGCCATGCAGGGTCGGGTGGGCGGGTGGCGGAAGCATCATCCCCCAACGCTTGCGGCGGGGTGGTTTATTCCGTCCAGGTTATGCGTTACAGTAAAATCGTGCAAATCGGTCGGTTTTCCAGATCGAAAAATTTAGCACTCATTCTAGTCGAGTGCTAATAACGACGCAACCCAATTCTGGGGACACCCGTGGCCCGCAAGTGGGGACAGCATTTTCTGAAACGCCCTGCGGTGGCGGAGCGCATCCTGGAAACCGCAGGGGTGGAGGTGGGAACTCCGGTCTGGGAGATTGGTCCGGGAGCGGGAATCCTGACTGCGGCCCTGCGGAAGCAGGGTGTTCGTGTGCTGGCGGTGGAGATTGATCCGAAACTGGGGGCAGCTTTGCGGGAACGCTTTCGCGGCGATGTTGATTTCCGGCTCATCGAGGGTGACGTGCTGGCACTTTCGTTGGAGGTGCTGGACGAGTGGGATTCCGGGCCGTGGAAGGTGGTTGCAAACCTGCCCTACAACATTTCCACACCGCTCTTCTTCCGGATGCTGGCGGAGCGCCATCGCTGGCAATCCCTCACACTGATGGTGCAGTGGGAGGTGGCCGAGCGGCTTTGCGCGGGGCCGGACGACGGCAAGGCGTATGGTGTGCTGGCCTTGGCCGCCGAGTTGGGCTTCAAGCGCAGGCTCGTCTTCAAGGTGCCTCCGGATGCCTTCCAGCCCCCCCCCAAGGTGGATTCCGCCGTGGTGCATCTGCTCCCGGTCGAGTCCGGTTTGTCCAGTGAAGAAGAGCAACGCTTGCTCAACTGGATTCGCTGCCTTTTCCAGCAGCGCCGCAAAACGCTGTTCCGCAACCTGCGGCGGTGTTGCCCCGAATGGGTGCAGCAAGCGGGAGAAGCGTTGCGAGCGCAAGTGCAAATGCGCCGTCCGGAGGATTTGACCTCCGCGGAGTGGCGCGCACTCTTCGCGTGGTTTTGCAAGGACATGGAACCGACAACTTTTCCAGAAGCGGAATGCTGAAAATGAAATCATACTTGGGCCGTTTGGAGGGCTTGCTGGCGATCCTGCTCCTGCTTGTCCCCGCTCTGCTTTTCGCACAAGGGCGTTTGCAGAAATCCGTGTTTGAGGACGCCCCCCCAGCGTTTCTCAGCGATCCGGAAATCCTCGCGGACTTGCGGGTGGCCTTGCAGGTGATGCAGGAAAACTACGGGCGCTACCGCCAGTTGGAGCGTTCTGGAACCAACTGGGAGGCGGTTTTCCGTGACTTGGGGGCACGGCTGGTGGCCGAGCCGAATCCGGTGTTGACGCATCACTTTCAGAAACGTCTGGTTGAAGCACTGGCGTTCACGCGGGATCCGCTGGTGAGCACGGACCTCTTTCTCCAGCGCCGCCACTACCATCGGCAGGTGGAGCCGCTGGCCCCATTCACCACCCAGCTTCAACTAGTGAAGCAATCCGGGCGACTCCGGACCCTGCCACTCCAGAGACGTCTGGGGGTGGCCAACCAATGGCTCCAGCAATGCGATTCCAAGCAGACGCGGATTTTTCCGATTCCCTCGGAACGCCGCGGTGAGCAACGCTTTGAGTTAGGTCTGCTCGCCACCCAGCGTCCGAAACCGCTGCGTTGTACGCTGGAGGACGACACGGGGCGGATTTCCCAACACGTCTTCAAGCTGACCCTGCCTTCGCAGCCCCGCAACGCGCCCAAGTCGTCGGTTTTCCACTACGTGGGCGGGCGTGTCCCTTACGTTCGCTGGTTCCGCGATGGTGACCGGGGCGAGCGCAGCTTCGCGGAGTTCCTGCGCGTGGCGAGACGGCTACAGCGCAGCGACGTGCTGGTGCTGGACGTGCGGGGCAACCACTCCGGGAGTTTTGGCTTTATCGAACGCTGGTTGCGGGAACTGACGAGCAGTGGCTGGGAGAATGTGGTAGTGCGTGAACGTCATTCCCGGCAAACCCTCACTGGATTACTTAACCGGGTGGAATGGGGCTTGCGCCTCGAAAAAAGCCGCACTCCGACGACGAGGAACGCCCTCGTGCAGAAGCGTCAACAATTGGCTGCACTGCTGAGGCGTTTTGAGGAAAACGATCTGCCAGAGAAGTGGGTGGAGACGAAATTCATTTTCAACGGCAAGCGCGAGGCTCCGGTCTGGTCCCGGCGGCTGGTGGTGATCGTCAACTCCCACTGCGGCGATGGCTGCCAATTCCTCGCCGCACTGGCGAAGCAGCAGTCGAACGCCTTTTTGTTTGGAACCCCAACCGGACACTATCCCCGACGTTCGCTGGTGCCGCTCTACCAGTTGCCGAATTCCGATATTTTCCTTTCCGTGAACCACCGAGTGCATCTGAATCCGGAAGGCAAGAACATCGCGCAAGTGGGCTACGAACCGGATGCCTGGGTATTTGACGAATCCGTGGTGCAGCAGGCCCTGCGTTTTGCCGAAAGTGGATTCTGAGGCTGCCAACCCCCGCTCAGGATACCACAAGTTTCTGGGAGTATTCGGAAAGACAGTGAGCGTGACTTGGAGGTTGAGCCTGTCCATGCTGCTGCACCTGCTCTGGGGGCACTGCCCCGGCGCTTGTCCAGATCAACAGAACGGCCCAGCCATTCACAACTGACACACCGTCCCTGCGGACCCGAGAGCCAGCCCTGAGTTGCTCCGGATTCCACTGCTTGTGCAGCAGGCTCTCAACCCGCTTCCAAATTCCAAGTGCATTCCCCCGCCTGGGCCTGAACTCGCAGCAAGTAAAACCAATCCTGAACCTGACAAACCGCTGGCCGCTTGCCCTGAAGTCCAGAGGGGTGGTGGAGTTCACCGCAGATGAGGGATTGGTGACCCGCAACAAGTCCAGCAGTCCTGTTTTTCGGTGATCCCTGCTCAGAAGACACCCCAAATTTCATTAAAAATCTTATTAATATCAAATATTTGAACGATTCCGAAAAAAACTGTATTTTGGTGTTGACGCTGCTAAGAAGGTGGTGTATCATGCATGTGTTGACTCGTAAACCCAATTCCGGGTGAGTGAGTCAGTTGCTGGCTCATTTGACTCTCTGCAACTTTGTGAAGGAA
>PBTB01000080.1 GCA_002726945.1 Deltaproteobacteria bacterium
TGAACACGGTATCGAACAAATCTTCATCCTGTGAAATTGAAGAAATGTCATTTAATATCAGCAATTTGGGTATTTTTCGGCCAAGCACTATATAGTTTTTACTATAAACATGTTTCCTTTTGAGATGGAGGGCTGCTGCGGTGGTCCTCCATCTCGCCACAGCGCCTCGCTTAGCATCTGCGCTCAAGCAGTTGCTGGATACTGGAGCATGCAGACTCCATGCTCGCTTCCAGGGCTGTCCGCAAAATCAACGATAGACGCATTCTGGCAGCAGCACACACTGGAGTGATTGAGTGAAAGTCTCACGTTTACTGGCCCCCCTTTGTACCCACTCCCCACGAGTTGCTTGCAACGTGAGTGAAAAATTGTAGTAATGTCGAATTACATTTGAGACTCTGACTCCAGCATTTGTCACTGACCCAAAACGATGATTCATGTCCAGAAGCTGAGCAAGCGATTTGGTGCCATTCAGGCCGTCCATGAAGTTTCCTTCAGCGTCGAGCGCGGGGAGGTGCTGGGCTTTCTGGGACCAAACGGTGCCGGAAAATCCACCACCATGAAGATGCTCACGGGCTTCCTCACTCCCACCTCCGGGGACGCGACCGTGTGCGGACACAGCATCCTCAACGAACCACTGCTGGCACAGGTCAACATCGGCTACCTGCCGGAGAGTGCCCCTTCGTACAGCGAGATGCTCGTTGAGGAATTCTTGGAGTTCATCGGCGAAGTCCGGGGATTTTCCGGCAAGGATTTGGCGAAACGTGTGGAATACGTCCTCGCCACGACCGGACTCACGGAAGTCCGGACGCAACTCATAGACACGCTCTCCAAGGGTTATCGTCAGCGCACCTGCCTCGCCCAGGCGTTGCTGCACGATCCACCGGTTTTGGTTTTGGATGAACCGACGGATGGCCTTGACCCCAACCAGAAACACGAGGTACGCAACCTCATCAAGCAGATAAGCGCTGAGCGTACCATTCTTGTGTCCACCCACATCCTTGAGGAGGTGGAGGCGGTTTGCACCCGGGCGTTGATTATTGCCTCCGGAAAGCTGGTGGGCTACGGCACACCGGATGAGTTGCTGGAGAAATCAGAGTACCACAATGCTGTGACCCTCAGCGTCCGCGATGCCAATCCGGATCAAATGCAGGAGGAGTTGGAGCGGCTGGACACCGTGTCCCGCGTCGAGCAGACTCTGGAATCCGTCTCTGGACTTGCGAGTGTGCGGGTCTTTCCGCAGTCCGGACGCACAATCACCTCGGAGGTGCAGGAATACGTCTCTTCTCGCAAGCTCGTGCCAGAGCAGTTTTATGTGGAGCGTGGACGGTTGGACGAGGTGTTCCGCAAGCTAACCCAAGCTGTCGCCTGATTCCAAATTCTTGAAAAGCCAATCATCCGACGCTCTGACTGAGCAGATTTTCTAAGATGTCTGGCTTTGCAGAACCAATTGAGCATAGCGAGGAGAACAAATTCAGCCTTTTCCACAGTGCTCAGTAAGAGCGTAAGCCGAAATCCTGACACGGTGATGCCTCCGTTCACAAACAGCAAAACCGTCTGCAAAAAACCAATAACCGACAACGGATCTCCGAAAACCCATGAACGGTCTCTCAGCAATTCTCAAGCGCGAGCTGCTGGCGTACTTTCGCTCGCCTGTCGCGTATGTGTTCATCATCATCTTCCTCATCGCCAACGCTGGTTGCACCTTCCTGCTTGGAAACTTCTACGACTCCCAGCAGGCAAATCTGGAATTGTTCTTCCTCTTCCACCCGTGGCTTTACCTCTTCCTGATTCCGGCAGTGGGCATGCGTCTCTGGTCGGAAGAGTGCCGCTCCGGAACTGTGGAACTGCTACTGACCTTGCCGGTGCGGCTGACCACAGCGGTGCTGGCGAAGTTCCTTGCGGCTTGGGCGTTCATTGCACTCGCGCTAGCGCTCACGTTTCCGATGATCCTCACCGTTCACTACTTGGGTCAGCCGGACAACGGGCCCATTATCGCAGGTTACCTGGGTAGTCTGCTGATGGCTGGAGCTTACCTCGCGGTGGCTAGTTGCACCTCGGCCCTCACAAAGAATCAGGTGATCAGCTTCATCCTCAGTGTCATTGTCTGCCTTGTTTTGGTACTGCTCGGCTGGGGGGTGATGTCCGAGGTGCTCAACACGATTCTTCCCGTTTGGCTCACAGACCTGATCGCGCAGTTCAGCTTTACCACCCACTTTGAAGCCCTGCGGCGAGGCGTGATCGACCTGCGGGATTTAGTGTACTTCCTCTCCGTCATCAGCTTCATGCTGCTCGTCAACGTGGTCGTGCTTGAATCCCGCAAAGCCTCCTGACCGGAAACAGTGATCGGTGATCAGCAACCGACAACCGACAACCAGCAATGACTTCTGGACACTGGTCCAAAACCGGCCTCACCCTCATCCTGCTCTTGGTCTGCCTGATCGCGGTCAACGTGATCGCCTTTTTCCTCCCGGTGCGGCTTGATGTCACCGAGGATCGGCTCTACACCATTGCCGAGGGGACCCACTCAGTGCTGGATGGCTTGCAAGACCCTGTGCGCATCAAGTTCTACTTCTCCCGGAGCAGTACGGAACTGCCCCCGAACCTCAAGACCTACGCCCAGCGTGTGCAGGAATTGCTGGAGGAGATCGAGGTGATTTCCGGCGGCAGCGTGACTTTGGAAGTGTTTGACCCCAAGCCGGATTCAGACGAGGAAGACTGGGCACAGAAGTACGGCATCAGTCCCGTCACCCTGCCTAGTGGCACTCTGGTGTATTTCGGGGCCGTGGTCATGGTGCTGGATCAGGAGGTGGCCTTGCCCTTCTTCGATCAACGTCGGGAGCGTTTCCTCGAATACGACCTCACGCTGGCAATCCACAAGGCTGCACTGACACAGGCCGAAAAGATCGGCATCCTCTCCTCCCTCAACTTGCAGGGTGGACCACCGATCATGCAAGGGCAGCCCTCAGAGAAATGGGCGTTCCTCACCGAGTTGGAAAAGATCGTCAACATCGAAATGCTGGATGTGGGAGCCGAGGAAATTCCGGAAGACATCAGCTTGCTGCTCGTGATGCACCCCAAGGACTTTGCCGACCGCACCCGTTACGCGCTGGATCAGTATGTTTTGCACGGGGGTCGCATCATCCTGCTGCTGGACTCGAATTCCCGTGCGGATGCGATGAGTCCGATGAACCGCATGGGGCGACAGCCCCTCCTGCAAAGCCGCCTGCCCGGGTTGCTGGAAGCGTGGGGTATCGCCTACGAACCGGAAAAGGTGGTCGGCGATTTCCAGTATGCCACACAGGTCAACACGCAAGCGGGGGTGTTGCGCTACCCGATTTGGCTTTCGATCCCAAGTGCTGCGTTGGTGCAGGATCATCCACTCACCACGCAGCTCGAAAGCTTGCTGTTCGTCGAGGGCGGCAGTGTGGCAAAGGCCGAGGGCAGCAGCGTGGAAGTCACGCCCCTGCTGACCACAACCAAGCACAGCGGTACGCTCGACGCCATGTCCCTGAGTATCATGCCGCCCCAGCAGTTGATTCGCAACCTCAAGCCAGACCAGCAGAAGCGCATGCTGATGGCGCTCTTCTCGGACACCTTCAAAACCGCGTTTCCGAAAGGGCGGCCGCCTCAAGAGTCAACGGAAGGCGAGGACACGACTCCGGACACGCCGATGAAGCGCGAACACCTTGCTGAAGCCAAGGAGCGCAACTCCATCCTCGTGATCACGGATACCGATTTCCTGACAGATTCGTTCTCGGTGCAGAAGATGAACTTTCTTGGAAAAACCATCATCCAGCCCACCAACGACAACCTCAACCTCATGCTCAACGCGGTCGAGTACCTCTCCGGAAGCGAGGCGCTGATGAGCATTCGCTCGCGGGGGCAGTTCAACCGCCCCTTCACCCGCCTGCTGGCGATGCAGCATGACGCCCAAATCAAGTATCAGGCTGAGGAGCAACTGCTGCTCGCCAAGCTGGAGGAGGTGCAGAAGCGACTCAACAACCTTCAGCAACGCATCGACAGGTCCGGACGCAAGGAGGTGATTCTGCCTCCGGAGGTGCAGGAGGAGATCCGCCAGTTCCGGGACGAGGAACGCCAGACCCGACGCAAGCTCCGCGAGGTGCGCAAGATTCTGCGGCAGGACATCGAATCGCTGGGCAACACCCTGTTTGTCCTCAACCTTGTGGCGATTCCGTTTCTGGTCGGCGTGTTCGGCATCATCTCTTACCAGCGGCGTATTTCCGGACGACACCGCGCCTGAGCCACAGAGCGAATGTTCGTTTCAATGTTGACTTTTTGGAATGCATCTTAAATAGCAAGTAGAGTGCCATCCTCGGCAAGCTCCTTGCACAAGGTGCAGGATATCGCCGAGAGGCCCTTGAAGTCACCCCAATCCGCGTCCCCATGGCTATGCACATGAAGTTGCAGATGAAGCTGTCCCAGCAGCTCATCATGACCCCGCAACTTCAACAGGCGATCAAACTGCTCCAACTTTCCCGCACCGAACTGGAGGAACTGATCGATCAAACCCTCCAGGAGAATCCAGTCCTGGAGGAAGGCATGGACATCGACACCTATCCCTCCGAAGAAGACAATGCCCAAGACTCCACCGACGCTCCGGAAACCACGACGAACACTGAAGCCTTTGAAACGGCCCGCGAGGAGAAGAAGGAAGCGAAAGATCAGGACGAAATCGACTGGCAACAGTATGTCGAGCAAATCGACCAGTTCGGAGGCTACTCCTACCGCAGCAGTGCCGGAGGAGGCGATGACGAGCTGCCGTCGCTGGAAGCCACGCTCGCCCAGAGTGAATCGCTCGCAGACAACTTGCGCCGGCAGCTGGATTTTGAAACGCTGGACGAATTGGAGTACGAGGTCGGGGCCCATCTGATTGGCAACATTGAGGACGACGGTTATCTGGTCACGGCCATCCGGGAGCTTCTGCAAGCGCAACCGGACCTCCACGAGCGTATCATGCAGCGCTGGGGGATGACCCCATGGGAGCTCGAAGTTGCTCCCGAACGCTTTGACTGGAAATACCTGCCAGAACGGACGACGCAGGTGCGACGCAGCCGCACGCTCGAACCACCCGTGTTTGAAGAAGAAAACGATCCTGAAGAAACGGAAACGGAAGTGCTGGAGGTGCGGCACGAGGTCGGCTGCTTTGTGGAGCATGTGCTGGAGTGTATCCAGACTTTCGACCCCCGCGGCGTTGGTGCGCGCAGCTTGCAGGAATGTCTGCTCATCCAGCTTCGCCACTCCGAACAGGAGGACAGCCTCAGCTACCAGATCATCGAAGACGACATGGACCTCCTGGAGTCCAAGGACCTGCGCCGCATCGCCCGTCGTCAGAAGCAGGAGCTTGATGACGTGATCGAGGCGTACAAGCTCATCATGTCCCTCGAACCCAAGCCCGGACGCTCCTTTGTCCCCACTTCCGCGCACAACTACATCATCCCGGACGTGTACATCTACCAGAATGCCGGGGAGTACAAGGTTGCCCTCAACGCCAACGGCATCCCGCGTCTTCGGATCAACCAGTACTACCGGGAGTTGTGCGACACGATGGCCGAAGACGGCCAGCTCACCAAGGAGTACATTCAGGAGAAGATCAAGGCGGGGCAGTGGCTGATGAAGAGCATCGAACAGCGCCAGAAGACGATCTACCGTGTCACCAAGAGCATCCTCCGGTTTCAGGAGGAGTTCTTCGACCGGGGCATCCACTTCCTCAGGCCGCTTGTCCTCAAGGACGTGGCCGAGGACATCGACGTGCACGAGTCCACGGTCAGCCGCATCACCACCAACAAGTACGTCCACACCCCGCAGGGTATCTTCGAACTCAAGTACTTCTTCACCAGCGGCATCGAACAAGGCAGCGGCGAGGCGGTTTCATCCAAGCGCATCAAGGACATGATCCAGCAGTTGGTGCAGGGCGAGGACGTGAAAACACCCTTCACCGACCTCCAGATTGCCGAAATCCTCTACCATCGCAGCAGCATCAAGGTTGCGCGGCGTACCGTTGCAAAGTATCGTGAAGCGTTAAATATCCTGCCATCCAACAAGCGCAAGCAGTTGTTCTGAATCCTCTTCCACTCTTCACCATAGTAAACAACATGGGCATCGTCGGTCGATTCATCAACGTTCTCCGAGCTTACAGCAGTTCCTTTCTGGACAAAGCGGAGGATCCTGAAAAAATGCTCCAGCAGATGATCACGGATCTGGATGAGCAAAAGCGTCAGGCCAAGCAGCAAATGACCGAAGCACTTGCGCTGCAAAAACGTCTGGAGCGTGATACCGAGAAGGAACAAGCCGAAGCCGGGAAGTGGGAGCAGAAGGCCATCCTCGCCGTGCAAAACGGTAAGGACGACCTCGCCAAAGAAGCCCTAGTCCGCAAGAAGGAGTTCGAACGGCGGGCGCTGGAGTTCGAGAAGCAGTTGGCCCACCACAAGCAGAACGCGGATGTACTGCGCGACGGCTACCAGAAGCTCGAGGACAAGATCGACGAGATCAAGCGCAAGAAGGGACTCCTGCTCGCCAAGCAGAAGCAGGCGGCGGCGCAAGAGCAGATTTACCAGACGATTGAAGGCTTTGGAAACTCGACGGGGGCACTGGAGACCATCGAACGCATGGAGGACAAGATTGAGGATCAGCAGTCCCGCGCCGAGGCGTATCAGGAAATCAGCATGGACACGGACAAGGAAGCACTGGAGCGCAAGTTTGCTGAACTCGAAAGCTCCGATCCGGATTTGGACACCGAACTGCTGGAACTGAAAAAACGGGCGGCCTTGCCCAGCCCAGAGGGGAATTCCGGAGGCGAGGGAAAGAAATAGGTTGAGTTTTTGTGGGCAGTGGTTTAGAGTTGAAGTTTTTTGTTTTAACCTCAGACCCGGAATCACGAATCACATGCCCATTACGATTGAAGTCCGAGACAGCAACATCGGCAAGTCCATGATGCAACTCAAGCGCACCCTCATCCGCGAAGGCATCTTCAAGGAACTCAAGAAGCGCAAGTTCTACCTGAAACCCTCGCGCGCCAAGCGCCTCAAGCGGGAGAACGCCGCCAAGCAACGCAACAAGGACATCAAGCGTGAAGTGCGAGCGGCCATCAAAGCCGACTTCTGAAGCACTCCCGTCCATTCGACAGTTCTCCGTCAGGCGTTACGAATCAACGCCTGCACCTCCCCCTCCTGCGGGAAGCGCTCCAGTTGTCTCTTTGAGAAAATCACGCGTCCATCCACGGTCACGTCAAAATCTCCACGCCCTCCGGGGATGAGTTCGGTGTCTGCCCCGAACGCTTGGTTGAGTTCCACAGCCAGACCGGCTGCGCGCGGCTCGTAGTTTCAAACCACACAGTATTCAATCTTCACCTGCATTGCACACTCCTGTTTTGGGTTGGTGATGAGACTCCGGAGACCAGCCTAAATGGAACGCCTTCCAGAATCAAGCGGAGTCGGAATGGATGATGGCGTGGAGTTCGGTTTCCAGCGTGGAGCGGGAGGGATCAGTCGGGAGGTGCAGGGCGGGCAGGGGGCGAGTTGAGGTTCGCGGAGCGTGCAGGAAGAAGCCGGCAGCACTCAAGGGGGCGAGGGGCAGGTACAGTAGCAACTTGATGATTTGGAACAGGGTCCGAATGAGGGGCCAGGGGTTGAGGGCTGCGATGATCCGGAAGGCCGCGAACATGGCGACTGCGAGGCACAGGCCGATGCCGACAACGGGGCCGATGGAATGTCCCAGCCAGTAGGCGGTGATCTCGCCCAAGTAGCCGTGGTGGTACCACAGCCAGTCGCTGTCGAACTCAGGCGCGTGCCGGGCTTGCACGAGTTCCGCCAGCACCGCCACCATCCACGTCAGCAGCACGGCATAGTAGGCTTTCCGGATCACTCCGGCTTCGAGGTTTCCGGCGGCCATTCTGTTCAAAAAAGGCAGACGTGCCACGAGCCACGCAAGCAACACTGCACTGCCCCCAAACAGTTCGACGAGGGTTCCGCCGATTAAAGCTCCGCCCACACTGAGGGCGTTGCGGACGCCTCCGGAGGGTGAGAGTTGGTTGAAAAGAGTGGGATCGTGGAGGTGCGAGGTCAACACCGAAACCGCGAGCAGAACGCCGAGGGTCGTGTATCCCCAAGCCGCTGGTTCCAGCAGGGGGATTGAGCGTGGCTCGTTGCTCCAGTCGATTTCGTTGACAGCATCCACCAGGGGCATGGTCAGGCTCCCCGTTCGCGCAGGAGGTTGACCACCATCTTGGCCACGGACGGCAGCACAAACCCCTCAATGTTCTCTCCGAGCAAGGCCAATTCCCGCGCCAGCGAGGAACTGACTCCGTAGTACTCCGGGCGTCCAAAGAGGCAAAAGGTCTCAATGGTGGCATCAATGCCAAGGTTGCCGAGCGCCTGCTGGTACTCCCCCTGAAAATCATCGGGATTGCGCAAGCCCTTGACGAGCGCGGTGGCCTCACGCTTTTGGGCGTAGCGCACGGTTGCTCCGGAAAAGGTTTCCACTGTGACATTCTCCAGCCCGTGGTGCCGGACATACTCCATCATCATCACCAACCGCTCCTCCTGCGTGAAGAGGTACTGCTTCTTCGGGTTGACCGCTGCTGCCCAGAAAACATGGTCAAACTGACGGCTCACGCGGCAAACAATGTCCGCGTGTCCAAGGGTTGGCGGATGGGCACTGGTGGGGTAAACAACAATGCGGGATTGGGGCACGGGCTACCTCTTGGCTTGAGTGACAAAATCCTGCAAAAGCGTCAGTGCCTGCATGGGAGTCAATTGATTGGGATCAAGTCTGCGCAATGCGGACAGTAGTGGATGCTCCTCCGGAAACAGCGACAACTGCGGACTCGCAGGGACAATTCCGGGATCGCGTACCACGGCTTCCGAACTTGGTGGAGAACTCAAAGTGGTGGCCAGTGCAGCGGCCAACTCCGGAACCCGATGCGCGACCGAGGACGCCTCCAGTTCGGTCATCACCGCCAGCGCCCGTTCAACCACGGAACGCGGCAGCCCCGCCAACTTTGCAACTTGCACGCCGTAGCTGCGGTCGGCCTCGCCCGGCACAACCTTGCGCATGAACACCAACTGCTCTCCCTCCTCGTGGATGCTGACGCTGAAGTTCTCAACGCTGTGAAGTTCCTTGGCCAGTGCGGTCAGTTCGTGATAGTGCGTCGCACAGAGCGTGAGCGCCCCAAGCTGGTGGAGGTGTTCCACAATCGCCCACGCGATGCTGATGCCGTCAAAGGTGCTGGTGCCGCGCCCGATTT
This sequence comes from Deltaproteobacteria bacterium, assembly GCA_002726945.1. Classification (GTDB taxonomy): domain Bacteria; phylum SAR324; class SAR324; order SAR324; family NAC60-12; genus UBA8110. The sequence continues at coordinate 9,263 of PBTB01000080.1, forward strand.
CGTCAAGAATCACGAGGCTGTGCTCAGTGGCGTTGTGGAGGATCGCTGCCGCCTCGTTCATCTCCAGCATGAAGGTGCTTTGACCCAAACTAAGATTATCGGAGGCCCCCACCCGTGTGAAAATGCGATCCGACAGCGACAACTCGGCCACATCCGCAGGCACAAAACTGCCGATCTGCGCCATCAGCACGTTGAGCGCAATCTGGCGCATGTACGTTGATTTCCCAGCCATGTTGGGTCCGGTGATGAGCATGATGCGCCAGGAATTCCCATCCAACTCCAAATCGTTCGGGACAAACGGCTCGCCAAAGTCAATGCGCTCGATTACCGGATGGCGGCTGCCCTTGAATTGCAAAACGCGAGGGGCGTCGAGTGCGTGGAGCGTGGGACGGACATAGCCTTGATGTTCAGCGGCAGTGGCGAGTCCGGCAAACACGTCCAACTCAGCGACGAGCCGCGCGCTGGCCTGAACCCGGGAAGTTTCGGCAGTAATCTCGGATTTTATCGTCAGGAAAATTTTGTATTCCAGTTCTCCGATGCGTTCTTCTGCCGTGAGAATTTTCTCCTCGAACTCCTTGAGTTCCGGGGTGATGTAGCGTTCGGCGTTGACCAGCGTTTGCTTGCGGATGTAGTCTTCCGGAACCGAAGCCTTGTGGGCGTTGCTGACTTCAAGGTAGTAGCCGAACACCCTGTTGTAGCTGATCTTGAGGGAGGGGATGCCCGTGCGCTCGCGCTCGCGTAGCAGCACTTCGTTGAGTACCTGCTTGGAGTTATGGGCGAGGTTGCGCAGTTCGTCCAGTTCTTCAGAAACACCTCTGCCAATGTACCCCCCTGCCCGGAGCTTTGAAGAGGGGGCTTCCAGCAGCTTGGTTTGCAGGAGCGCAAGCACGTCTGCTAGCGGATCGAATTCCTCGGCCAGCGCGCGCAGTTTGGCACACTGCAACTTGGCCAGCAGGTCCGGCAGGGTTTGAAGGTGTACCAGCGATTCCCGCAACCCCACGAGGTCCGGGATCCCCACCACGGGCAGGTTGATGCGCCCAAGGATGCGCGGCAAATCCTGCACACCCTTGAGCCGGGTTTGCAACTCTCCGCAGAGCAAGAACTGCGATGCGAACTCCTCCACCGCGTCCAGCCGGGTGTTCAGTGCGTCCATACCCAGCAGGGGGGTCCGGAGCCACTGCCGCAGCAATCTAGCTCCCATCGGGGTGCAGGTGTGGTTCAGTACCGCAAAGAGCGTGTGCTGCTTGTTGCCGGACTGTGTTTCAAAGAGTTCCAGATTCCGGACGGTCGCCTCGTCGAGCAACATCGTCTGGTCGAAGACATGCGCCTTGACCGAGGTGAGGTGGGCGAGGTTGCACTTTTGAGTCTCTTCCAGATAAGCAAGCAAGCCACCAGCAGCGGTGGTTCCGAGCGTAAGATGCTCGATCCCGAAACCTGCGAGGTTGTGCGTCTGGAAATGCGTTTGCAGGCACTTCCGGGCCGCGTCCTGATCGAAGAGGTAGGGATCAACGAACTGGAAGCGTTGCGGGAGTTGATGTTCGGTTTCGTGTCCGTTGAGCAGGGAAAGGTCACGGGGCGCAAGCAGTTGTGAAACCCGCTGGGTGAGGGGTTCGAGAAACGCGGTTTCCGCTACGGAGCGGCTCTGCGCGAGCAGGATTTCCTGCGGGTCGAGTTGGGCGAGGAAGTCGTAGAACTTGGGGAGTTGGTCCTGTGCGAACTCGGTGATCTCGAACTCTCCGGTCGAGAGGTCTGCAAAGGCTGCCCCGAGCCGTCGCGCCCGCAGGTCGAGCGTGATCGCGAGCAGGTAGTGGTTGCGGTCGGGGTTGATGAGTTGTGGGGAGACGGTGGTTCCGGGAGTGACGATGCGCACCACCTCCCGCGTCACCAACCCCTTGGCCTCCGCCGCATCCTCAGTCTGGTTGCAGAGGACGACCTTGTAGCCAGCGGCGGTGAGCTTGTTGAGGTACTGCTCGTAAGCCTTGTAGGGCACCCCGCACATGGGCACCGCATGCTCGCTGCGCTTGTCCCGCGAGGTGAGTGCAATTTGCAGCACCCGTGCTCCCACCACCGCGTCCTCGCCGAACATCTCGTAGAAATCCCCCATGCGGAAGAAGACGAGCTTGTCCGGATGCTCCTGCTTGACGGCGTTGAACTGCCGCATCATCGGAGTGTCCACCTGCGGGATGGTCATAGTGGAGAGGATTGGTCGTCAGGCGGAGTTAAACAGCAGGTCCGGCGTCAATGGTCTCCCGGCTTGAACCCTCCTCGAACTTCCGGAAGTTCTCCCGAAACATGCCTGCCAGTTTCCGTGCAGACTCGTTGTAGGCGGCAGAATCGGCCCAGACCGTGCGTGGCTGGAGAATTTCGCTCGGCACTCCGGGACACACAGCAGGCATCTCAAACCCAAAGAGGGGATCACGGGTGGTGTTCGTGTCCTTGAGCGAGCTCTCAAAGATGGCATCGACAATGGCGCGGGTGTGCTTGAGCGACATGCGCTCTCCCGTGCCGTAGCCCCCGCCGCTCCAGCCGGTGTTGAGCAGCCAGACGGTGGAGCCGTGCTTACGGATACGCTCGGCGAGCAGTTCCGCGTACTTGCTGGGGTGCCAGACCATGAACGCCGCGCCAAAGCACGCGGAGAAGGTTGCCTGCGGTTCGGTCACGCCCATCTCGGTTCCGGCGACCTTGGCAGTGTAGCCGCTGATGAAGTGATACATCGCCTGCGAGGGGGAGAGTTTACTCACTGGCGGCAAAACCCCGAAGGCGTCGCAGGTCAGAAAAAGGATGTTCTGCGGATGCCCGCCCACACAGGGGATTTGCGTGTTGGAGATGTAATTGATCGGATAGGAGGCGCGGGTGTTTTCCGTGAGGGAGGTGTCGTCGTAATCCACTACGTGGGTGTCCTCGTCATAGACGACATTCTCCAGCACCGTTCCAAAGCGGATCGCCCGGAAGATGTCCGGCTCCTTTTCCTTGGAGAGATTGATGCACTTCGCGTAGCAGCCACCTTCGATGTTGAAAACCCCTTCGTCCGTCCAGCAGTGTTCGTCATCGCCGATGAGCTTGCGCTTGGGGTCGGCGGAGAGCGTGGTCTTGCCGGTTCCGGAGAGTCCGAAGAAGAGTGCAACGTCGCCCTCGCTGCCGAGGTTTGCTGAACTGTGCATTGAGAGGATGCCCCGCTTGGGCATGATGTAGTTCATGATCGTGAAGACCCCCTTCTTCATCTCCCCGGCGTATTCGGTGCCGAGGATGACGAACTCGTGGCGCTCGAAGCTGAGATCAACGCTGGTGGAGGAAGTCATGTGTGAGGTCTGGCGATTCGCCGGGAAGCGCCCCGCGTTGAAGATCACATAATCCGGATCGCCGAAATCCGCGAGTTCCGCAGGACTGGGGCGCATCAGCATGTTGTGCATGAAGAGCGCATGGTAGGGCCGCGTGGTGATCACCCGGACCTTGACGCGGTGGCGCGGATCCCAGCCTGCAAAGCCGTCCACCACATAAACCCGCTCCTGCAAGTTGAGGTAGTCGATGGCGCGAGTGCGGTTGATCAGGAAAGTGTGATCGTCCAGCGGGATGTTGATATCGCCCCACCAGATGTCGGGCTTGCTGGCTGCGTCCTCGACGATGCGCTTGTCCTTGGGGCTGCGTCCGGTCTTCGCGTAGGACTTGACGATCAATGCACCTTGGTCCGAAACAGCAGCATCGGGTTCGTAGCGTAGCGCCTCGGCGTAAAGCTTTGCGGGGACGGCGTTGCGGATGAGGGTTTGGGTGGTGATGCCGTAGGCGTCAAGAGTGAAGGGTTCGTTGGTCATTTGTGGACGTGGAATTGAAAAAATAAATCAGTTACCCCCTGATTCTGCATCAGATGTGATTGACAGCAACTCCTCCGGAGTGGTCAATCCACGCAAGACCTTACTTGTGCCATCCTTGCGCATCGTTATCATACCATCTTTTAGGGCGCTGCGCTGAATGAAATTTGCGTCGGCTGACTCCAGAACTGCCGCTTTCACAGGCTCAGTCATGACGAGCAGTTCGTGAACCCCCAGCCTGCCGCGATAGCCCGTTTCCCGGCAATGCTCGCAGCCCTGTCCTCTGAAGAATCGCCCTCCAGCCTTCTGGATGCGAGCCTTGCTGACTCCCAATTCCCGGACTTGCTCCGGATGGGGTGCGTAGCTTTTGCGGCACTGCGGGCAGACTCGGCGGATCAAGCGCTGGGCCAGCACACCGAGAATGGTTGAGGATACCAAAAACGGCTCGATGCCCATGTCGACCAGTCGCGTGATGGTTGCGGCGGCGCTGTTGGTGTGGACCGTGCTGAAGACGAGGTGTCCCGTGAGTGCGGCCTGCATGGCAATCTGGGCGGTTTCTGTGTCTCGCATCTCTCCAACCATGATCACGTCCGGATCCTGCCGCAGCACCGACCGCAGGGCGTTGGCAAAGCTGAGGCCGATGCGCTGGTTGATCTCGATTTGGCTGTAACCGGCGATCTTGTACTCGACCGGATCCTCAATGGTCACCACGTTCTGGATCTGGTGGTCAATTTCGGCGAGGGCGGCGTAGAGCGTGGTGGTCTTGCCGCTTCCCGTCGGACCCGTGACGAGAATGATCCCGCCGGGCTTTTTGAGCATTTCCCGGAAGGGCATGAGAACGGGGCCGACCAATGCAAGTTGACCCAGAGAGCGAAACTGCTCGCTTTGGTAGAGCAAGCGCATCACCACCTTCTCGCCGTGGACCGTCGGGATGGTGGACACCCGGATGTCGATCCTCTTCCCCGCGATCAGCACCATCGTGCGCCCGTCTTGCGGCAGCGCCTTCTGGGCGATGTCGAGCCGGGACATGACCTTGATGCGGTTGATCACCGTGACATGCACCTGCTTGGGGAAGTTCGTGATGGGGTGCAACATGCCGTCGAGTCGGTAGCGGACGAGGGTTGCGGATGGCGAGGGGTCAATGTGAACATCGCTCGCCTCCTCCTTGGTCGCCTGCCAGAGCAGGTTGTTGACCAGTCGCTTCACTGGCTCTTCATCGGTGGTTTCCAGCAAATCCTGTGGTTCCTCCACACCAAGGATGTTCTCAAAGCCGTCCTCGCCCTCCAATTGCTCGACGGTGTTGTCCGTGAATGAGTTGCTCTGGTCGTAGGCGCGATTGATGAGGTCCAGCACGGCCTGACGGCTGGCAAGCACAGGCTGGACGTGACATTGATACTGCCGCCCAAGGTCGTTGAGCGGTTGGGTGTTGGAGGGGTCGTCCAGCGCGACTTCAAGGGTTTGGCCGACTTGCTGGATAGGGAAGAAGTTGAGGCGCTTGGCGTAACGGATCGGGATGTGCTGCGTGAACTCCGGGTTGACCGGGACTTCCTCAAAGTTCTCCCGAAAGTCCAGATCGAGGTGATCGGCGAGGGCATGGAGGTATTCGGGTTCCGTGGCGACCTTATGCCGCAACAGCAGTTCCTTGAGCTGAGCCGTGTCGTCTCGGGCAGCGAGCAGTTGCTCATGCAGCGCCTCAAGCTGTTCCGGGGCAATCGCCTTGCGGGACTGAAGCACCTCGACGACAGGGTGGTAGTCGGACATCAGGCGATGTCACAAAAGGAGGCCACGCAATCGGCGTTAACCCTTGGCACACTCGTGGTCATCTGGTATGCTTCCATCTGCATTTGAATTTGGCATCTCATCCACTTCTTGCAACCAAGAACCATTCCACCCAAACCTTTTCTTTGAATTTGCCCTCGCAGGAAACTCCCTCCCAAGCGTCCACGACGCTGTTTCCACAAGCTCTAACCAAGGTCAACGGCAGTGCGAATTCCTCGGCGTGGGTCAAGCCAACACGGTTTCTGGACTCGATCTCCACCGAGATGGCCGAATTGGAAGGGCTGATCCGGGAGTACGCCCAGACGGAAATCCCGCTGCTCAACTCGGTCTCATCCCACCTCCTTGAGGCCGGAGGCAAGCGTCTGCGCCCGGTGATGGTCCTGCTGGGCGGCTCACTGTTCCGCCCTCCGGACGAGCGGGTGATGCAGGCCGCGCTCGTCGTGGAGTACCTGCACACCGCGACGTTGTTGCATGACGATGTGGTCGATGGCGGAGAAACGCGCCGGGGGCACAAGGCACCCCGGATGCTCTGGGGTGACGAAGCCAGTGTGCTGTCCGGAGACTACCTCTTCTCGCTAGCATTCCACACGCTCACGCGGATGCGGCGACCCGATGTGCTGGAGTTGATGTCGGGCACAACCACCAAGATGGCGTGTGGCGAGTTGCAGCAACTCACCCGGAACTTCTTGGACACGAGCGAAACCGTGTACTACGAGATCATCAACTGCAAAACCGCCTGCCTGTTCGGAGCCGCCACCAAGATGGGGGCGCTACTGTCGGGGGCATCTCCGGAAGCGGCCCAAAGTCTTTACGATTACGGGGCCGCGCTCGGCATGGCGTTCCAAGTCGTGGACGACGCACTGGATTACGGCGACACACTGCAAACCGGAAAGCCGGTGGGCACGGACCTGCAAGAGCGCAAGATCACCCTGCCCCTCAGCCATCTGCTTCGCCAAGGCTCCTCTGAAGCTCAAGCCGCAGTACAGTCCATCCTCAACGAACACGTCATTTCGGATTGCCATGTGACCCAAGTGATCGGCTTGATGCAGGACTGCGGTTCGATTCCCTACACGCTTGGAGCCGCACAGCGTTTTGCCGATGAAGCGCGAACCCGCCTCGCCTCCCTTCCAGATTCACCAACCCGGCAACTGCTCTCAGAGATTACCGAGTTCGTCGTCAGCCGCACCTCCTGACTTGACTCACGAATCCTCGCTGCTGAACTCTTGGCTTGCAGCGGCGGAGTGACGCTTGAACAATTCACTCCAACGTTCGGCCCGACGTTGTGCCTCCCGGAGTGAGGTCACGACTTCCTCCACCTTGAGCGGTTTTTCGAAATAATCGTAGGCTCCCCCCTTCATGCACTGGATCACGTTCGGAAGGTTGCTGTGCGCGGTCATGATGTAAATCTGCATCAGTGAGTTCATTTCCTTGATTTGCTGGAGTAGCTCGATTCCGGTCATCTCCTCCATCATGATGTCCGAGATCACGACCTGGAAAAAACTGCGCTCCAGCGTGCTGAGGGCTTCTTCGGCACTGCGGGCGGTGCTGACGTGGTAGCCGAGTTTGCTCAGGGCGCGTTGCAACACCATGCGGATGTTCTCGTCGTCGTCCACAACAAGGACGCTGAGGGCCGAAGGAGAGGGCGATTTGAGCATGTTTCGATCAGGTGGCGTGAGATGGGGCTGGAGTGTTCAGTGAGCGGAGAAAGCCCACTCGGTCTGTGGCGGTCATGGCCGCGTTGCCAACGAGGACGGCATCGCAAGGCACCGGAAAAAGCACGGCAATGTCCGCAGGTGTGCTGACACTGCTGGCACTGATCAGCAGCTTGCCGTGCTGCTGCTTCCACTTTCGGAGGTCGGAGTGGCGGTTCCAGTAACCCACCGTGACCTGCGGCGAGCCTTGCATGTAGGTCTTTCCAGGGTTTTCCGGGAGGGCGGCGATAGCGCGGTTGTTGACCATGAGGAGGTCCGGGTTCACCGCAAGCACCCTCGGCACTTCCGACTCCAACGAAACCTCAACCACGCACTCCAGGCCGATGTTGCGCGCTTCCTCAAGGATGGAGCGCAACTTATCCTCCGTGAAGTAGTAGGCGAGGATCAGCGCGGCACTCGCTCCCCGGATTCGCCCCTCCAGCAACTGGTAGGGCGAAAAGATGAACTCCTTGTGCAGTAGGGGCAAGTCCGTGAGTGTGGACGCGGTTGCCAGCGATTCCAGCGAGCCGCCGAAATACTGCTCATCGGTCAGCACGGAGATAGCGACGGCTCCTCCGGATTCGTAGTCACGGATGACGGATTCAAGCTTGAGTTCCGAGACATTCTCGCGTCCTGGAGCGCGGGCCTTGACCTCGGCGATGATCGCAGGCGCATTGTCGGAGTTGCGGATCAGTGCTGCGGAAAGCGAATTCGGAGTGGGGAGTCCGGAGATTTTTTCGCGCAGAGCCTCCTCGGAAACCTGCAAACCTCGCCGGGCACTTTCTTCCGCCTTGAGGTCTTTCATCTTGTCGAGGAAGGTTCTCATGTCCTGAAATGTTCCGAAAAAGTCAAGGAATCAACCTAGGGGGTTTGGAGGAAATTCGCAACATGCCAATCCATGTGCTTTACATCGTGTTGGGGGCCGCCCTCACGCACGCGACGTGGAACCTTTTCTTGAAGCAGACGGGCGACCGCATGGCGATGATGTGTGCGATGCACACCGTCACCGGGATGCTCGCCTTGGCGGCGATGCCGTGGGTTGGAGGAGTCATCGCCCTCGAATCGTGGCCCCTGCTGATCGCGTCCATGATCATTCACGGCGGCTACTACCTCTTCCTCATCCGTTCCTACACCCACGGGGATCTGGGGTTGACCTACCCCATTGCCCGGGGAATGGCCCCGCTGCTGGTGGGAGGAGCATCGATCTTGCTCTTGGACGACCCGGTTACCCAACTCCAACTGCTCGCCTTTGGCTTGACCGCTGTGGGGATCCTCACGCTGGGATTGCGGAATTCCACCTCACTCCGTAAACATCCTCAAGCCTTGCTCTATGCACTGGGAACCGGGGTGTTCATTGGTTCGTATACGGTGGTGGATGGCATGGGCGTGCGTCTTTCCGGAAACGTCTGGGCCTACATGAGTTGGCTCTTCACTTTGGAAATGCTCTTGACGCTGGCCGTCACGATGTCTCGATTCCGGAGAGAAACGGCCCGTGTCCTGATCGGAACAGGCCGCAAGGGGATTTGGGCGGGGATCTTCTCGGCGTATGCTTACGGGTCCGTGATGTGGGCCATGAACGAAGCCCCCATCATGTTGGTCTCGGCCTTGCGGGAAACCAGCGTGGTGATGGCCTCGCTGCTTGCAGTGGTGGTGCTGAAGGAACGCTTCGACCCCTTCCGGATACTGGCCGCCGTGCTGGTGGCGGTTGGGGTCGTGTTGCTGAAGCTCTGAGGGGCGTGTCAGACCACGTCGCTGCCGCCACCGCCGCCGGCGATGACGATCGTGCCTTCCTCTTCGAGCTTCTTAACCACCTTGATGATCTTCTGCTGCGCAGCTTCCACGTCCGCAACCCGCACCGGCCCCAAGTTCTCCAAATCGTCCCGCACCATCTCCCCCTGCTTGGAGGACATCGAGGAGAAGATGAGTTCCTTGACAGCATCGCTGGCGGTCTTGAGCGCCAGTGTGAGGTCCGGAATATCGACGTCTTTGAGAACCGTCTGCATCTGCTTGGCATCAATGGCCGAGAGGTCCTCGAAGGTGAACATGAGTTCGCGGATCTGCTCGGCAAGGTCCGGGTTGTTTTCCTCGATGTTCGAGAGGATGCGCGTCTCGGTGGCCTTGTCCACGGCGTTGAGGATTTCGGCGACGGGTGTGACCCCGCCCACTTTTGTGACCATGCTGCTTGCACTCTTCATTTCCTCGAACAGCACGTCGTTCATCTCCGAAACCACTCCGGGCGGGATGCTGTCAATCACCGCCATGCGGTACATGACATCCGCTTGCAGGTTTTCCGGCAGGCTGCGGAGGACGGTTGAGGACTGTTCGATGTTGTTGAGATAGGCAAGCACCAGCGCGATCGTCTGCGGATGCTCGCCCCGGATGTAGTTGGAGATCATCACCGGGTCAACGTAGCGCAGGGCATCGAGTCCACCTTCCTCCTGTCCGGAGCGCAGGTTGCCTTCCAGTTCCTTCGCCTTGTCCGCACCAAGTGCCTTGCTGAGGGCGTTCTTGACGAAATCCGGAGAGGCGTTGATGTTGACGCCTTCCTCCTGCATCACGGAGTTGCGGTAGAACTCCTCCAGCACAATGTCAAGCTCTTCCGGCGCGACATCGGTGAAGCGGGTCATGTAGTAGCCGACCTGCTGGATTTCCGATTCTTCGAGGTTCTTCATCACCTCGGCAGCACCGTCCTCGCCAAGGGCGAGCAGCAGGATGGCGGCCTTCTTCGGGCCGGTCAGTTTGCCAACACTCATGAGCTAACCTGTAAAAAGTTCCGGGGGTTTGGAAACGAGCCTCCATGCGCCTTAGTGATCCCCTCATCCCGAACGGGAGGGGTAAAGCATAATGGCTCGTTCTCCAAAGAGCAAGGACAATTGCTCTCCTCTGGAAAAACAAAGCACGAGCCATGCCTCTCCACTGGACTTTAACGGCAAAATCCCGTAACCTGAAGAAATCGCAAACCGCCGGAATTTCCATGCGCTGGTCCGAATTTCCCCGTCCGATTGTCTGCCTCGCCCCAATGGACGGTGTGACCAACACCGCCTGCCGCCAAGTGGTGCGCCGCCTCAACCCGGAGGTGGTGCTGTTCAGCGAGTTCACCAGCGTTGATGGCCTTGTGCGCAGCGAACACGTCCGGCAACGGCTCGACCACGAACCCTGTGAACACCCCCTTTTCATGCAACTTTTCGGCAACGCTCCGGAAACCTTTGCCGAGGCATCGCGCATGGTGGCGGATTGCGGCATGCTGGGAGTGGACATCAACATGGGTTGCCCCGCGAAGAAGATCGTCCACTCGCAGCACGGCAGTGCGCTCATGCGTGAACCGGACCTTGCCTGCCGGATCATCGACGCAGTGAGAGAAGCGAGCGGGCTGGAGGTGTCCGTGAAAACACGGCTGGGATGGTCCGACGCTTCCGAACTGATTCCCTTCGCCAAGCGGCTGGAATCCGCCGGAGCGTCCCTGCTGACCATTCACGGACGCACCTACCACCAAGCCTTCAAGGGAGAGGCCGACTGGGAGCCGATCTACGAGTTGAAAAAGCACCTTGCCATTCCGCTGCTTGGCAATGGCGATGTGGCTAACCATACCCACGGCCTGCGAAAACTCCGGAATCTGGATGGGTTTATGATTGGACGAGCGGCAATTGGAGATCCATGGGTGTTCCGGCATTTCGCCAAAACTCCGCCACCAGCACTGGTCGAGCGCATTGACGTCGCGGTGGACCACTACCACCTGCTTCGCAAACTCCGCCCCGAACGGGCAGCCGTGCCGGAATTTCGCAAGTACCTCGGCAATTACCTTTCCGGATTCCGCCGTGCGAAGGAATGGCGGATGCGGCTCATGCAGTGCAAAATGGAAATGGAGTTCCTTGCCGAAATGGCCACTCTGCGCAAGTACGTGGAGCCGCTTCCGGACTCCCTGCCGCTTGCCAGCTAATCCTCTTCCCGGATTGCCTCAAGCTGTAGCTCCACCACTTCCCAGCGGGGAGTCGGACCCTCAAGAAATTGCAGCTTCAGGCTCACCGTGTACCCGGAATCTTGGTCCGGTGGACCGATGCGCAGTCGCACCTCGGAGAGGCTGCTTGTTGAGCGGAGGTCGAGGCTGAGTTCCGGCTCGTTGAGTTCGGGATGCCGAACCAGCAAAGCCTCGGTGTCCGGATGGGTGCGCAAGTGTTGGACGATGGTCTGATACGCGGCGGTCTTGCGCAGGGTGAAGTCCTGCAACAGCAGCGCAGCTCCGAAGAACCCGAAGAGGATCGTATTTGCCAGCAGGATGCGCAACATGGGGCGCAGCGCCTGCGGATTTTCGATGACCACTGTGTTCGCCCAGCGATCCCCAAGCCGCTGCCCCAAGCCGCTGCCCCGCTGCAAATCCCATAGTAGCATAATCCCCTCCAGCGGGAAAACCGCGAGTGGCACTCCGCGCAACAGCCCGCATCCCGTGTTGAGCGGCGTCAGAATCGCGTCCCGGCTTCGTGCCGCCAATCCGAGCAGCAGCTTTCCGGGGCTGACCCCACGCACAGCATCTCGCAACACCAGCAATCCAAGTAGTCCTGCGTAAAAGGGGAGGAGTTCGATCCACGTTTGTTCACGGCGCATAAGATCCCAATGCTCCTCCTGGAAGGCGTGTTGCAGGGTGTTGCTGATCAGCAGGGTGAGGATGAAATCGAAGATCAGCGCAAACAACCGCTTTCCGGGGGAGGCCACTTGGAGCTTGGGAAGTTCCTGCTCCGTTCCCTTTGCAGATTGGGGCATGCTCAACTCAAGTGCAGCGAATGCTCGGAAATGAAGGGGTGCCGGAAGAGAAACTGCCGGAGCGCTTCGGCCACCGGCTCTGGATGGTCGAGGTGCAGGTGATGCCCCCCGTTCAGTTCGACATGCTCCAAGGTCGGCACCAAAGCAATGCGCGAATGGATCAGGTCCAGCCACTCACGCAAAGCGCTGTGCTTGCCCGTGATGAGCAGTGTGGGCATCCTCAGATTTGCTAGAAATGCGCACACCTGTGCTTCCGTGAGGTAAACACGGGAGTGCACCTTGAGCCGGGGGTCGGTTCGCCAAGTGAAGCGCTCGCCTTGCGGACAAAGATTGCGCTGCACGAGGGCGCGCACAGACGATTCTGCCATGTCGTTCACGTTCATCCGTGCGGCCACAGCCACGTTTTCGGAAACGTACTGCGGCATCCGTTTGTTGGGAAACGCCTGCCACAGTTCGTTGGACTCGCGCAGGATATCCGCAGCCTCCTCAGCAGGTTTGGCGAGCGGTCCCAGTCCTTCGATGAGCAGAAGCTGCGAGATGCGTTCCGGAATCGTTCCCGCCGTGATCGTGGCCAAAGCCGCCCCCATCGAATGTCCCAAGAGCGAAAACCGCTCCCAGCCGAAATGATCGGCGACTTCAAAGAGTTCGGAAACCATGTCGAGAAAATGATACGCCGTTCCCGGAGGGCGGTGGTCTGAGAGTCCGTGTCCGGGGAGGTCCAGCGCCAACAGGCGGCAATCCGGCAGCAGCGGGGCAATGTGATCGAAGGAGGCTGCATTGTCGAGCCAACCGTGGCAGGCAATCACCGGGGGGGCATCCTCTGGACCCCAGATTCGTGCCGTGAGGTTGAGGTGCCGGAGGGGAATGCTGAGTTCGGTTGGCGTGTTCAAGGGTTGGACGTGGAGAAGTGCATCAATCATCGTGCGGTATTCGGCCCCGTGGTCCGGATGCGACCGATTGGGTTGACTACGATTTTGCCTTCGTGGGTTCCAGAGCGCAGAGTGATGGTGCCTCCCTGAGCAAACCCGAATGCGCTGAAGCTGGGCCAGCGGGTGGCTGTGACCTCAATCTCCGAAGATAATTGTTGTGAGTCGAGCGTTTCGTATCCGGAATCTCCGGAACGCTGGAGTGCCACGAAATCCGCATTTTCCACAAGCCGATGACGACGGCGGGTGCTGAGAGCCAACCATTGTGCCTCTTCAGCGAAGCCTCGGATCGTCGCAAGTTCCGTTTGCAACTGCACACGCTCATTCCACGGCTGGAAGACCGGCCACGCCAGCCCCAAGAGGAGGCTGATGACCCCAAGCGTGATCACGACTTCCAGCAGCGTGTAGGCTTGGAGATCAGTAGGCGTTTTGATGAATGAAACCCTTGAAAGGAGTGAGGGCAAGAATCTTAAGGTCCAACCAGATGGACCAGTTTTCGATGTAGTAGAGATCGCATTCGATGCGTTTTTCCAGAGACGTATTGCCGCGCCAGCCGTTGATCTGCGCCCAGCCCGTGATGCCGGCCTTGACCTTTTGCCGCAGCATGTAGTCGGGAATTTTCGTTTTGAAGTGATCAATGAAGACCGGACGCTCCGGACGTGGCCCCACCAAGCTCATCTCACCCCGGAGAACGTTGAAGATCTGGGGCAATTCATCGAGACTCAAGCCGCGCAACCTGCGCCCCAAAGGGGTGACCCGGTCATCGTCCCTCTTGGCCCACATTGCTCCGGAGCTTTGTTCCGCATCCACTCGCATGGAGCGAAACTTGAGGGCATAAAACAGACGACCGTCCAAGCCCATACGCTCCTGGCGGTAGAGGATTGGCCCCGGAGAAGTCAGGCGAACAAGCAAAGCCACGAGCAGCATGAGCGGTCCAAAAATCAGCAGAGCGGTGAGTGCTCCGAACAAGTCCAAGCTTCGTTTCAAAACACGGTTCCAGCCCTCCAAGGGGCTTTGCACGATGGTGACGATGGGAATGCCCTCCACGTTCTCGACCTCCGTGTGGAGAGTCCGGAAGTTCCCTAGATCCGGGACGACCCGGACATCGACCCAGTGCGTTGAAAGCTGGGATTGCAGTTCGGGCAAGAGCTGCTGTTCATCTGGGGCCAGAGCCAGAAAAACTTGATCAATCCGGTGTTGGACAATAATGTGAGCCAACGATTTGAGGGAGCCAAGGCGGGGGATTGTCGGGGCAGGCGGGGCTTGCTCTCCAAAAGTGGGGGTGATCACCCCCTCAAGCACGATTCCCGCAGCTTGCAACCTTGAGAGCTTTTCGGCCAAGCCTGCTGCACTCGCTCCGGAGCCAATCAGCAGGATGCGCTCAAGGTGATACCCTTGGGCATGGAGCCATCGCAGCCCTTTGTAAGCAAGCAGTCGGGAGGCAAACTCCACTGCGGTAAAGAGGGTCAGGAAGTAAATGAGATGAAGCCGAGAAAAGGAGAAATCCCGGTAGAAGAAGGCCGCAAACAGTGTCAACACGATAACTCCAGCCACTCCTTTTGCCACCCGAAACAGCTCTCTTTTCAGAGGTTGAACCTGATAAACCTTGGTGTAAGAGAAAGAAAAACCTGTGAGGACTGAAACGAGTGTTGCCGCAAGCAAGTATTCTTGATGGCTCGGGGCCTCGTGGGCAAGCGGCCAATTCAACCAGAGGAAGCGCAACTGATATGCAAACTCCCACACTCCGAAAGCCAAGGCGAGGTCCAGCAGCCTCAGCAGCGAAAAGTAAACCTGAGTGTGCCGACTCAGCATTTCTCAACCCTTAACTGCCCGTTTTGAACACGACCATGCCAGCTTTTCACCCCAACCGAGTCCACACCCTCGTCCTCGACTTGCCAAGTTTGGCTCAGGATTTTCGGCAGGAAGACTGGGGTGGATTTCGTGAAGTCCTGACGATTTTCGAACAGCGCGGATTCCGGTTGTACGCTGTGGAAACGGACGCTCCGGAAGGCCGCTGGTCGGGCAGCCCACAGGTGGCACACTTGAGCGGAACCCCGCAGGAATTGATCCAAGCCAATCCCGCCTTGAGCAACGAGGGGGTGTTTTGGGTGACTGGCCATCCGGAAGTTCAAGCGCAGTTGGCAGAGGGAAACTGTTGGTTTGCGGGAGGCAACTCTGAAGCCGAAGCGGCAGATGGGCTGCACTTTCAGCACTTTTCCGATCTGCTGGAAATTCTCCACCCTAGCCGCGCCTCGGCGCAGGATTTCGCACACCTGCTGCTTGAGGTCAAGCGCCATTCCCCGCAACTGCCGCTGACAATTGGAGTCGGCGGTCCCGATGAATGCGGGCATGCCTTTGTGATTGCCGAGATCATGGAGGCGTTGGAAGAGCTTGGGCAACTCGTTTCGGGCTTGGATTTGACTGAATTGCTGGGAGTGGAGTTTGAGGCACAAAGCAAGGCCCGGTACTGGAAAAATCCCTGGATGCGAAGCTGGGTGCTGGAAGAGGTGCTGCGGCCCTACAGCAATGGGAAGCCGGTTGTGATCGAGTCCGAGCCGGGGTTTCTGGAGTCCTTGGAGGTGACGACTTTTCCGTTCTTCGCCCCCCCGGAAGGGATCATGCTGGTGTGGGGCGTTCCCTTGTTCCTGCCGGATTTTGAGCAGTTGATCGACCTCCGGGTTCACTTGGACCTTTCTCCCCGAACCGCCACGGCCCGGCTGTTTGAGATTGATGAGCGCGAGGAGTTTGACAAGTCCTTCATTGAATCCTACCAACAGCGCGAGGGGCGATTGTACCAAAACTACCTTGATGAGTTCGGCGTGGAAAACCAACTCGACTACCGCATCGACTTCGAGAACCTGAACGCCTTCCGGCTCAAACCCTGATTTCCTGACTGCGCTCAAACCGCCGTAAGTCCTGCGCGATCAACGTTTCCTCCTCGGCACTCAAGGGAAGGAGTTCAGACTCCTGCTCCTTCCGGACCCAGCGCTTTGAGCGCAGCAGCACCACACCAAGCACGACCACCAGCCCAATTCCGGGAAGCCCCCAGAGCAGCAGATTGAAGCCCTGCTTGGGTGGCGCTCGCAGAATCCACTCCCCGTAACGCTCCACGAAGTACGCACGAATCTCCTCGTCCGAAAGCCCGGAGTTCATCAGTTCCCGGATCTTGAGCTTCATGCTCGTTGAGAACCCCGCCTGCGAATCCTTGACGGAAATGCCTTGACAGGTGGGGCAACGCAGCGAGTCGGACAGGTTGCGGAACCGCTGCTCAAAGGCAGGATCGTTTTCCGCGAAAACCGATGGGAGCGTCACGCTCAAGTGGATCAAAAGGACGCAAAGCAAACGAAAGAAGGTTCGATTCATCTGGACATTCTTCTGGGGAGAAATACTCAGATGAATCATACTCAATGCATCGACGCCTTGCAACACGAACCCACGAATCCTGCACGTCCGAGTTAGCGTTTGCGAGTGAACCGGGTTCTCGATATTCTGATGGTTTTTTGAAGCCAACCCCGACAAACTGAAATGACTGCAAAACCCACCTTCAATTGGCCGGACCCCATGCTGCTCATGGAGCAGCTCACCGAGGAAGAACGACTCATCTGCGAAACCGCGAACGACTACTGCCAGTCCAAGTTGATGCCCCGCATCTTGGAGGCGACCCGCACGGAGACCTTTGACCGCGAAATCCTTTATGAACTGGGTGAGTTGGGCTTTCTCGGCTCGACGATTCCGGAGGAGTATGGCGGCGTCGGGGCAAATCATCTGGCGTATGGCCTGATTGCCCGCGAGGTGGAGCGGGTCGATTCCAGCTACCGCTCGGTGATGAGTGTGCAATCCAGCCTCGTGATGCACCCAATCTACACCTACGGCTCAGAGGAGCAACGCCAGAAATACCTGCCCAAGCTGGCCACCGGCGAGTGGGTGGGGTGCTTCGGGCTCACCGAACCCAACCACGGCTCGGATCCCGGAAGCATGGAAACCCGCGCCCGCAAGGTTGATGGCGGTTTCCAGTTGTCCGGCAGCAAGATGTGGATTTCCAACTCGCCGATCGCGGATGTGTTGGTGATCTGGGCGAAAAATGACAAGGGCCGCATCCAGGGTTTCATTCTGGATCAGGGCATGAAGGGACTGAGTACGCCGAAGATCGTGGGGAAACTCTCGCTCAAGGCGTCGATCACGGGCGAGATCGTGATGGACAACGTTTTTGTTCCAGATGAGAATCTGCTCCCCGACGTCGAAGGACTCAAGGGGCCGTTCGGCTGTCTCAACAAAGCCCGCTACGGCATCGCGTGGGGGGTGATGGGCGCAGCAGAATTCTGCTGGCAAGCCGCACGGCAGTACACGCTGGATCGCATCCAGTTCGGGCGACCACTCGCCGCGAACCAACTCATCCAAAAGAAACTTGCGGACATGCAGACCGAAATCACCCTCGGTCTGCAAGGCTGTCTACGCATGGGCCGGATGATGGACAAGGGGGAATGCGCCCCGGAACTCATCTCGCTGATGAAGCGCAATAACACCGGCAAGGCTCTGGACATTGCCCGCGCTTCCCGCGACATGCACGGCGGCAATGGCATCTCAGATGAGTTCCACGTCATGCGCCACGTCCTCAATCTTGAAACGGCCATCACCTATGAGGGCACCCACGACATCCACGCGCTCATCCTCGGACGCGCCCAGACGGGCATTCAGGCGTTCACCTGTTGATTGCATCCAATCCCCCGAAATCGATCAATCCTTCATTACCCAACCCAATGCTGGACAGCCCCCTACCAAAAAACACAAACACACCTGGAGTGTTGTTCCTCTAAAAATCGGGCAAAATAATTGTAACCCGGGGGGGACGCACCGGGAAACGCCGTCTATTCGCAAATCCCAAACCTGTACCGGGGAATTTTGCTGAGAACAGGCACAATACTCCAGGGGGGGGGACTATCCCACGCCGAAACCCGCGAAAAATCGCTCGATCAACTCCGAGGCGGCCCTGCACGGTGGAAACACCTTTGCGGCGTTGATGGATTGTGCTAAAGTCTGTTCGCGGGGCCAAGTCACTCAAGAGCTTTACCCGCTTGGCGGACAATATCGACGGAACATGCAGCGGGCAGACGCCTCCGAAAAATCCATCCCTGAATCGTCCCGACTCCTCAACCCAAAACCTATTATGATTGAACTGCTACAAAAGCTCCTGCGTGGGGAGAACCTGAGTTTTGACGAAGCCCGGGAGATGATCCTGTGGATCATGAGCGAGGAGGCAGTTCCGGTGAAGGCGGCGGCGCTGCTGGCGCTCTTGCAGGCAAAGGGCACGATTCCGGACGAGATGGCCGGGGCGGCCTCGGCGATGCGCGAGCGGGCGATGAAGATTCGGGCACCGGAAAACGTCATTGACACCTGTAGCACGGGCGGCAACGGCATCAGCACCTTCAACATCTCCACCTGCGCGGCGATCATCGCGGCGGCGGCAGGGGCGGTGGTCGCCAAACACGGCAACCGCTCAAACACGCGCACAAGCGGCAGCGCCGAGGTGTTGGAGATGTTGGGAGTCAACATCGGCATGGGCATGGCAGGGGTGCAGCAGTGTCTCGACCAGCTTGGGCTGTGCTTCTGCTACGCCGTCAACCACCACCCCGCGATGCGCTTCGCCGGACCCATCCGCAAGGAGTTGGGCGTGCCGACCGTCTTCAACCTGCTGGGGCCACTCACTAACCCTGCCGGAGCCAAACGGCAGTTGATCGGGGTGCCGAACCAAGCGTTGACCCGTACCATGGCCGAGGTGCTGAAACGCCTTGGGGCCAAGCAGGTGCTGGTCGTCCACGGGGAAGACGGACTCTGCGAACTCACGATGTCCGGAGCCACCTTCGTCGCGGAACTCCGGGATGGGGAAATCCGGGAATACACGATCACGCCGGAAGAACTGGGGCTGGAGCGCGGGGACCTGGATGCCATCCGCATCACGGAGGCTGAGGAAAGCGCAGCAACGATCCGGGGCATCCTTTCCGGAACCGAACAAGGTCCTGCTCGTACCATTGCGTTGATGAACACTGCCGGAGCCTTGCTGGTCTCCGGAGTCACCGACGACCTTAAAGCCGGAGTCACGCTTGCCACCGAAGCCGTGGATTCCGGCAAGGCCCAGGCAAAATTGAACGCGCTGGTCGAGTTCACACAGCAGGCGGCCTGATCATCCTGCTGACAGCACCTCTCGCATCAGGACCGGTTCGTTTGTGAACAACCCGTCCACTCCCCACGACAGCACCTTCTGCATCCGCTCCCGCGTGTCGATCGTGTAGGACAACACCCGCAATCCAGCCGCATGGGCTTGTTCAACCAATCGGGCTGTCAGTTGTCCCTTGTCCGGATTGAGGGTGATGGCGCGATTGGCTTGTGCGGTTTCCAGTGCCGACTTCAGCGGACCGTCCTCCCATAAAACTGCCAAATGGATTTCGGAATTGAGCTGCCGGATTCTCGGAAAGAAACGCCATTCGAAGCTGGAGATGAGGGTTGATTCATTGAGTCCATGCTTCCGGATGAGGTCCAGCACGTGCTGTTCCAGGGCATCCTCCGGATTGTCCTTCTCGAAACCTTCCGGTTTGAGTTCCACATTGATGGAGGTTTGCGGCCCGACTTGCCGAAACACCTCTTCCAGCGTTGGAATCCGGGCACCCCGGAACGGTTCTCCAAACCAGCTTCCGGCGTCAAGCCGTTGCAATTCCGGCAAAGTGAAATCCTGCACTCGTCCGGAACCGCTGGTGGTGCGGTTGAGTGTTTCATCGTGGATGACGACCGGAACACGGTCCTGACTCAGCGAGACATCCAGCTCGATCATGTCGGCTCCTGCCTCGACCGCGGCCTCAAACGCCACCATGGTGTTTTCCGGAAACTGTCCGCTGAAACCCCGGTGGGCAATCACCCACGGGCGTTTTAGGGCTTGCAGGGCAGCGATGGACAGGGCACGATGGTTCATTGACAATCTAGGGTTCGGCATTTAGAATGCATCGTACCAATTTGGTGCTGTTTCCAAAACAGTAGCGGCATTTGCAAAATCGGCAATTCAGGAGCTCCCCATGTTCAAGTTCACCGACCTCAGCGATGATGATGTCTTCAAACCGGAAACCTGCCGCCTTGACGCGAAGGCGTTTTGGGAGAAGCGCCGGACCTCCAGCAAGCCCTATGTGTTTGACCTGCGCAGTCCGGAGGATCACGAAGCCGGGCACCTTCCCGGCGCCAACAGCCTGCCTGTGGAGCATTTCGAGAACTCGATCTACCAAATGCCCTTCACTGGAGACATCCTGATCTACGGCAGCGAAAACGGAGAGGCGCTGACGGCGGGCGAAATCCTCTACGACAACGGGTTTGACACCTTTGGGTTCACCGAGGATTTCGAAGGGCTCTACCGTCCGGAGGGGAGCTGGCTCTCGGTGACTGACGATGCCTTGAAAATCCTCCGGGATCGTTTGACAGAAGAATCTGCCAAAGCCGTCCGGATTGAGGTCGAATCCAGCAGCCCGCTCAAGGGCAGGTATGCCGTCGCCTATGTTCCGGATACGGAAAGCGTGGATGATCTAATCGGCTTCGAGGTGCAGGAAGTCCCGTTTGTGGCGGCACGGGAGGTGGTTCCGTTTTTGGAAGGAACCGAGATTTTCATCAACGGCGAAGACGAACTGGAAATTCAGAATCCCAACCTTTCGGTCAAGGCACTCATCGGCTCCATCGAAGAGCAGGTGCAGACGCTGCTGGACGACCAGGTCAACCCGATGGTGGCCGGACACGGCGGGGTGGTGTCGCTCCGGGGCATCGAGGACGGCAAGGTGTACCTCGAATTCGGAGGTGGATGCCAAGGCTGCGGGATGATTGACGTCACCCTCAAGCAGGGGGTCGAGGTGATGCTGAAGGACCACATCCCGGACTTGGTGGGAATCTTTGACGTGACGGACCACGCGGAAGGCCAGAATCCGTACTATCAGGCTTCGTCGAAGTAGCCCGGATTAGGACGCTGCTTCCTCAAGTTCCCGTGCCGAGCGCATCACTTCAAGGTTGTCGCTCACCTCACGGGCGATCAGGTCGTTGAGCTTGAGTTGGGCGCATTCATGGGCGTGCCGAATCGCGTTGCGGAGGGTCCGGGGCGTGGAGTTTCCGTGGCAGATGATGACGGTTCCGTTCACGCCTAGGAGCGGTGCCCCACCGACTTCTGTGTAGTCTGCACGATCCTTGAGCGCCTGAAACGCGCCGCGCATTCCCAAGTAGCCGAGCTTGGAGAGCCACGACCGGCTGACCTCCTGCTTGATCACGTTGCGGACCAGATCGAAGGTGCCCTCTGCGACCTTGAGCGTCATGTTCCCCACAAAGCCGTCGCAGACAATCACGTCCGCCGCCCCCTTGTACATGGCCTTGCCCTCGACGTTGCCAACAAACTTCAGGGTGCTTTGCTCCAGCAGCGGGTAGGTGTCCCGGACCACGGAATCTCCCTTGCCCGATTCCTCGCCAATGTTGAGGAGACCAATCCGGGGTTCGTCCAAGTGCTGCAGCAGCCGGGAATAGGCGTCGCCCATCACGGCAAATTGGACAAGGTAGAGCGGCTTGCAGTCGGTGTTGGCCCCGATGTCGAGCAGGACGAAGGACTGGTTGCGGAGGATGGAGGGCATGAGGGTGGCGATCGCCGGGCGTTCGATCCCTTCGATCACCTTGAGGACGAACTTCGCGGTGGCCATCACGGCCCCCGTGTTGCCTGCGCTGATCATCGCGCTCACTTCCCCGGACTGGAGGTCGTTGAGGGCGATGCGGATGGAGGATTGCTTTTTCTGACGGAGGGCCAGCGCCGGGGATTCGTGCATCTCGACGACCTCGGTGCAGTGGACCACGTCCACCTTGACTGGATTGAAGCGGTGCTGCTTCAATACCCCGCGAATCTGGGATTCATCACCATACAGCACGATGTCAATGCCGAAGTCGTTAGCCGCCTGAACGGCCCCGGCAATTGGCTTGGTGAGCGGGGAATCCCCACCCATTGCGTCCACCCCGATGCGCATGTTCCAGTCCTGAAAGTCCTGGATCAGTCAAGGGAGTCGACTTCAACGACCTGCACTCCCTTGTAATACCCACACTCCGGGCAAACCCGGTGGGGCCGGACGAGAGCGTGGCAGTTCGTGCATTCGGAAAGCGCGGGTTGCACGAGTTTGATGTGACCGCGGCGTTTGTCGCGCTTGCTGCGCGAGGTTCGGCTCTGAGGTACAGGCATAGTAGGCTTGTGGGTAGCTGGTTAGTGGTCGCTAATCGCTGGTTTCAAATCCGGAATCAATGGGATTCAGTCATCGTTGTTCAGTTTTTGCAGTGCAGCAAATGGGCTGTCCAAGAAATCCGGTTCGGAACAGCGGCATTCCGCATGGTTCAAGTTCACTCCGCAGTTGCCGCACAGTCCCTGACAAGTTGCTGAACACAAGACCTTGAGCGGCAGGGCGAGCATGGTCTGCTCTTCCAGCAACTCACCCAGTTCGAGCCACCCTTTGTCGTAATAGCGGGTGTCCAGATCCTGAGTCGATAAAATGGTCTCTGGCCCCAAGTGATTGAGCTGCTCTTCCGGAAGCAACAGGAGGTGAAAGGTTTCGTCCACCTCATGCGCTACTGAATCCAGACAACGATCACAGGGAATGTACAACTGAACCTGCACCCGCCCCTGGGTGTTAACCGCCTTGCCCTGCCGCTTAAAAACGATGTTAAAGACCAGTTCGGAGTGAGGTTCGACGGCGAGTTTCATGAGTCGCGGCGTTTCATCCGGAGGAAGCTGGTCCTGCAATTCCAGCAGATGCGTCTCCGGAATCTCCGCGACTGCAAGTCGTAGAGTCATGGGTGCTAGACGTCCCCTTCCGCAGCGCTGATTTCCTCCAAGGTCCGGGCGGTCGGCAGCGGATCCGTTTTCTCAATGATGACCGGATACTTCTCGCAAGCCTCTTCGTTGATCTGGAGATACTCCTGCCATTTGTCAGGAGCATCCACATCGGCGTAGATCGCCTCAACGGGGCATTCCTCCACGCAGGCGTTGCAGTCAATGCAGGTCTCGGGATTGATGTAAAGCATCTCCGGACCTTCATGAAACGCCTCAACCGGGCAGACTTCCACGCAGTCGGTGTACTTGCAGGCGTTGCAGTTCTCAGTGACGATGTAGGTCATTTATGAGCTCCTTAGACTTGTACCGGGGACAGAAAAGCAATAACATTGCAGTATGGCCCATTTGAAGGTTCGCACAAGTCAAAACTGAGTCATCCCCCTTGCCATGGACCGTTCACTCAAGGGTAAAATCCAGCCTCCTAGGCATCGGTCCTCAGCTGCTTCCGGATGGCTGGGGAACCTATTGATTTTAGGGACCGTGTTGCTTGCCGGATGCACCGCCAGCAATGACGGTGGCGATGGAGGCGCAACCATAACCACCAGCAACTCAAACTGCACTACCGCCACCGCCTCGGGGGATTCCACAGGGTCGAGCAGTTACACAGCCAGCACCCTCACGCTCAGCAGCGGTTCCGGGAGCTTCACGCTGCCGTCCAACGTGCTGTCGTTTGTGGTATCAGCCACGGGTTCCGATCCACGCTTTTCCACTCTCACCCGTGCAGATGGCACCAATGTGCTGGGGTTGACCTCTCAAAACCAATCGGACACGTATTCGGTTTTTGCGTATGGCCAATCCGATTATGTGAACTTCCTCGTGCCACTCGACAGTTCCCTCACCGCCACCTCCGGAAGCTGGACGGTGGCCACCACCAACGCCACCGGGGCCAAGGTGGTGGTGCGCTCCGGCACCGTTTCCGATACCCCGACCCTCATCGTGCAGCCCTACCTCACCGGTACCACCTACTCCGCTTCGGACCTTTCAACTGCGCTGACGACGATGCAGACCATCTACAGCAACAACGGGGTCACGCTGACGGTGAATTCCGTGCAGACCATTTCCGGGAGCCAGTACACCTCGGTGAGTTCTTCCTTCATGGACAACACCACCTCGGCGCTCCTCAATCAAGGGCAAACCGACAACATTTCGCTGTTTTTTGTGGAAGATTTCAGTGGCAGCAGTTCCGGGTTGCTCGGAAAGTCTGCAGGAATCCCCGGCTCGCTTGGAGTGTCCGGAAACCACAACGGAGTGCTGGTTGGACTGACAGGACACGCTTCCGGAGGCAGTCTGCAAACTCAACTGCTTGCGGAAACCACCGGGCACGAGATAGGGCACTTCCTAGGGCTCTACCACCCCACCGAGTACGCAGGCATCCTTTTCGATCCGCTCTCCGACACCCCGGAATGCGGGAGTGCGAACGACAGCGACAGCAGCGGCAAGGTCTCCGCCGAGGAGTGCGAGAGCTACGGCGGCGGCAACCTGATGTTCTGGACCGCCTACACCACGTCGTCACGAAACTCCGGGAAGAAGCAGGAAACCCTTTGCTCCAACCAAGTGAGGGTGATCCGCTACTCTCCCATTGCCCAATGAGGTCAGCATGAAAAACAATAAACTGATGAAGGTCGGAATGACCACGTTGATCCTCCTCTGGGCCACAACGAGTTGGGCCGTCCCGCCGCACAGCCAGGTGCTTGGCTTGCTCGAAGGTCGGCACTGGCAGCTTGACCCGGGAGCGTTCCGGAGACTGGGCGCGGGAACCGCGCAGGTTCTTCAGGAACTTGCGGACAACGATTCGCTCACGAACTACCTGCGTTTCCGGGCGCTGGAGGCGCTGACGGCGTTCCCGAAAGACCAAACTGCCGCCTTTCTGGAAGCCTTCTCCCAGCGAACCGCACCCCATTTCGCCCGTCGCGGGGTGGAAGCGCTCTCCCGTGGATTCGGACAGACACATCCTCGGCATGTGCAGCGGACTGCCGAAGCCCTCTCCCGACACCCAAACCCCCAAGTTCGGCTCTCTGCAGGGCGTGCGCTCAAGGGAACCGCTCCGGAGCAGTTCCAGCGCTTCCTGCGCTCCGAACCCGAAGGCTGGATCCGGGAAGCCTTGAGTCGCTAGGTCCGGAACCATTCTGCCGCTCGGCTTAGCCTTGGAAAAATCACGCATTTGTGATAGTTTTTTCCCTTGTTCCATTTTGCCTTTTCCCTGTTTTTTCCGTAACTGAATGTCATCCCCGGCCCCTGCGCCCTCGACCCACTTCATCCACAACATCATTCTCGACGACCTCAAGTCCGGTCGGGCTGAAACGGTCGTCACCCGGTTCCCTCCGGAACCAAACGGCTACCTGCACATCGGCCACGCCAAGTCGATCTGCCTCAACTTTGGAATTGTTCAAGAGTTCGGCGGCAAGTGCTTCATGCGCTTTGACGACACCAATCCGCTCAAGGAGGACGAGGAGTACGAGCAGTCCATCTTGGAGGACGTGCGCTGGCTGGGTTTCGACTGGGAGGAGCGGCTCACCCACGCCTCGGACTACTTCGAGCAGCTTTACGGCTACGCGGAGGAATTGATCCAGCAGGGCAAGGCGTATGTGGACAGCCTCTCCGCAGAGGAAATCCGGGGGCAGCGGGGCACCCTCACCGAACCCGGAGAGGACAGCCCGTATCGTGACCGCAGCATGGAGGAAAACCTAACCCTCTTCCAGAGAATGCGGGCGGGAGAGTTCGCCGAGGGCGAGCAGGTGCTGCGGGCCAAAATCGAGATGGTCTCACCCAACCTCAACCTGCGCGATCCCGTGCTTTACCGCATCCGCAAGGTCTCGCACCAGCGTACCGGAACTGCGTGGTGCCTCTATCCACTCTACGATTTCACCCACGGTCTCTCAGACGCGCTGGAGGGCGTGACACACTCGCTCTGCACCCTGGAGTTTGAGGACCACCGCCCGCTCTACAACTGGATTCTCGATCAACTGGAAACCCCGGCCCGGCCCCGGCAGTACGAGTTTTCGCGCCTCAACCTCCAGCACACCGTCCTCAGCAAGCGCAAGCTCATCCAACTCGTCGAGGAAAAACGGGTTGCGGGCTGGGATGATCCGCGCATGCCCACGATCTCTGGACTGCGGCGGCGTGGCTACCCCCCGGAGGCGATCCGGCGGTTCTGCGAGCGCATCGGCATTTCCAAAGCCGCAAACAACATTGACATGGGCGTTTTGGAGAATTGCGTGCGGGAGGATTTGGACCCGAAGGTGCCGAGGGCAATGGTCGTGCTACGGCCCCTCAAGCTCACGATCACCAACTGGCCGGAGGGACACACCGAAGAACTCGACGCCCCGAGACATCCCAAGCGTCCAGAACTGGGACGCCGCACGGTTCCACTTTCGAAAACCGTTTACATTGAGCAGGAGGATTTCTCGGAGGAACCACCGCAGGGTTTTCAGCGACTTGTTCCCGGAGGCGAGGTGCGCCTGCGTAATGCCTATGTCGTCCGTTGTGATGAAGTGGTGAGGGATGGCTCCGGAAACATCGTTGAGCTGCGCGGCACTTACGATCCGGACACCGCCAAGGGCAAAAAACCGGAGGGGCGCAAGGTCAAGGGCATCATCCATTGGGTTTCGGCCAGCCGCGCGCTTCCGGTCGAGGTGCGCCTCTACGACCGCTTGTTCACCGCCCCCAACCCGGGGGCCGACCAGCCAGAGGGGAATTTCTTGCAAGACCTCAACCCGGACTCCCGCGAGGTCCTGCCGCAAGCATGGGCCGAGGCAGGATTGGCAGGCACAGAGTCAGGAACCCGCTTCCAATTTGAACGTCTGGGGTACTTCATGACCGATCCGGTGGACTCGTGTCCGGAACACCCCGTCTTCAACCGCATTGTCACACTCCGGGATTCCTGGGGCGGGAAAAACCGCTAAGGACAGCAAACACACCGAAATACTTTCCGATGAAACTTTCCCTGAATCCAAGGGTCGCCGAACTTGAAGAATCGGCCACGCTGAAAATCAACCAAACCACAAAACTCATGAGGGAAGCCGGAGAAGATGTTTGTCATCTTGGATGCGCTGAGTCTCCGTTTCCGGTTCCAGAACTGCTCCAGCAGGCATTACGCGAAAACACCCACCACAAAAGTTATTTGCCCGGACAGGGGTTACCGGAACTGCGGGAGGCGGTTGCGGGATTCTTCCGCAAGGAATTCGGATACGACGTGGACATGGACCGCGTGTTTGTCGGTCCGGGAAGCAAGGAGTTGCTCTTCGATTTGTTGTATTTGTTGGAAGGCCCACTGCTCGTTCCTGCCCCAAGCTGGGTCAGCTACGGCCCGCAAACCCGGATGCTGGGCAAACCCGTGCAGTCCATTCTTACGCGCCGGGGAAACGGCTACCGACTTCAAGCGGAAGAACTGGAACGAGTGTGTCAAGCAACCGAAAGCGGCCAAAAATTATTGATTCTCAACAATCCGAGTAATCCAAGCGGAAGTGTTCACCACGCTCAAGAACTGCAAGAACTCGCCGAGGTCTGCCGACAGCATCATGTGATTGTGATCGCAGACGAAGTCTACGCCCTCGTCAACTTCAGTGATCGGCCTTTTGTGGGCATGGCCACCCTCTATCCGGAAGGCACCGTCGTGACCAGTGGGCTGTCCAAGGCGTTCTCTGCCGGAGGGTGGCGGCTCAGGGTGGCCCTGCTTCCGGAAGCCATGACTGATTTGGCTCAACCGTGGGGAGCCTTGGTGAGTGAGACCTTTAGTTGCACGAGCGCCCCGATCCAATACGCGGCAATTCCGGCCTTTGCCGAGTACGAGACGCTGCGCCCGGAAGTGGAGCGTTGCGTGACGATTCACCGTGCTGCCACAAAAGGCATGTGGCAAGCTCTTCTCGGCATCGGACTCAACTGCCCCGAACCGGAGGGGGCGTTCTACCTGTTCCCTGATTTTGAGCCGTTCCGGGAAAAACTTGCGGCCCGGAATATCCACACCAGCACCGCCTTGGCCACCCAATTGCTGGAGAAGGCCAAAGTGGCGGTACTTCCCGGCTCGGCGTTCTACATGTCCCCGGAACACCTGAGCGTCCGGGTTTCTCCGGTGGACCACACCGGGGCTTCCTACGAAACAGGCTCCGAGTTTGGGCAGACGTTCCCAAAAATGGTGGAAGCGGCACAACGGATTGGATTGTTCCTTAACTAGTGCTTGGCCGAAAATTAGGTAACTCCATGATATTTAAGTGCATTCACCTATTTTCAAGAAGCGAAGATTTTGGGGAAACTCATCAAAAATCCCATTTTTTGCTGATTCTGGCCATCTGAACACGGTATCGAACAAATTTTCATCCTGTGAAATTGAAGAAATGTCATTTAATATCAGCAATTTGGGTATTTTTCGGCCAAGCACTAACTAACCTGAGTTTTGCGAGTTTTCCCACATTGAGCAGGTGACATTCTGTAAAAAATGATTTAAGATACTGATGTTACGAAATTCATCTAACATATTGAAATAACTTACTAAAAACA
>PBTB01000081.1 GCA_002726945.1 Deltaproteobacteria bacterium
GTAACTTATAAATAGTCCAATAAAATCAGTAACTTAGGATTTATGTTAAAAAACATAATATTATCAATATTTTATAAAAATTAAGTACACTCAAATTAAACGTCATTAACTGACTGTTAAAAAAAATTCTCTTAAATTTCAGTTATTTAGTACCTGCTCAATGTGTTCTAGAATATTTAGTTTTGACTATAAACTGAGGGTTCCGGAGTTGGAAACGTGGTCGCTCGCCGCGAGGCGGGAGGAAAGTCCGGGCAGCGCAGGGCAGGGTGCTGGCTAACGGCCAGGCGGCGTGAGCCGATGGAAAGTGCAACAGAAAACACACCGCCGATGGCCCCTTGGGGCACAGGCAAGGGTGAAAAGGTAGGGTAAGAGCCTACCGCGCCGCTGGTGACAGCGGTGGCAGTGTAAACCCCACCTGCTGCAAGTCCATGTAGAACCGCATTCGGGCGGCCCGTCCGGCGGTTGGGTAGGATGCTAGAGGCGGCTGGTAACAGTCCGTCCCAGAGAAATGATCACGATCCGGGGCTTCCCCGGAGACAGAACCCGGCTTATTTCCAACTCCGGTTTTCCGATAATCCCCCTCTTGAGTGTTGTTCCTCTGAAAATCGGGAACAATAACTGTAACCCGGGGGAAACGTACCGGAAAACGCCGGCTCTTTGCAAAATCCCAACACTTGACAGGACGAATTTTGCTGAGGACAGGGCCCAACACTCAAGAGGGGGACTATCGGTTTTCCTCAGTGCCGTTTTTGCTTGGTACGGTAGCGGTTCAGGTACTCCTCCTGTACACGATGCTCTGGCAGCTCCAGTGCCCTCGCGTAGCTGCTAAGGTAGCCCTTGAGGTAGATTTCTGAAGGAAACGTCTCATAGTTTTCGGACTCCAGTGCTTCCAGGTACACCTGCCGCACACACGTCACGGCAGTGAGTTCCTCAAACGTCACCCCCGCCAGATGGCGGATGTCCCGCAGGGTGGGTCCGTCAAAGTGGAGCGCCTCCCCTTCCCCTTCACGATGCTCCAGATACAACTGCACCCGCTCTCGTGAGGAGTCCACCTTGGCATTGAGTTGCTGGTAGGTCGAGCGGCGCTGATGCACCTGCCCGATGAACACGGAACTGCTGTCTGCCGAGGTGATCGGCGGAACTACGGAGGTCGGCGAGTCGGGTTTGACGATTTCCTGCTGAGGAGGTCCCCAAAAGCGGTTGGCGGTGTTGAGGAACACCACCTTTTGGCTGGATTCTCTGCGGGGGATCACTTTTTCACGGGGGGCCATGGTCGCTTCCGGCTCTGGAGGTTCCGGCTTGGCAACAGTGGTGGCCGTCATCAGCAATTCCTGATCATACTCGTTGCGGGTGTTCGGGTTGATCAGCTTCATGTAGGCACAGCTGACCCGCTGGAGTTGCCGCTCCACTTCTTCAGAGGTCACCAGTGAGTACGCCGCCAGGGACTCGGCCCGGATTTCCTCGATACTCTGTTCGTAGGCATCCTGAACCTGCTCTGGAGCTGCCGTGGGCTCGATCCCCAGCACCGAGTAATGCGTCTCGGGCAGAGCGGTTGGATCAAGCGAACGGGCGATATCAAGTCCGGTCATGGCCCTCCTGCCGAGGTGAGTTCCGTGGCGCGCGGGTGTTGGGAGCGCTGCTGGAGGATGGCGCTGCAAATGACTGAAAGGCGTTTGGTGGTTCCAGAGTTGGGCTGGTCCAAAACAAGGGGGCGGCGTTGCAGCACCGAGTGCCAAACCGCATCCTCGTGTTCGATGTGCCCCAAAAACTTGAGACGGAGGCCAAAGTACTTGAAGCAGGCGCTTTCCATCGCCGAGCCAATGCGCATGTCCTGTGCGTTGCGCACCTGGTTGAGGATCAGCTGGGGCTGGAACTCCTCCAATTGCCGCTCGATGAAACGTCCCAAGGTTCCTCCTTGACGATGCATGTATTCGATCAAGTCCTTGGGGGTGCGGATGCCCTGCGGGTTGTTCAAGAGCAGAAGCTGCTCGATCGCGTCCCGGAGTCCTTGCTCGTTGCCGTCCGAGCGCAGTTTCCGGTAGAAGGAGTTCTTGATGAAGCGATAAGCGTTTTCGATGGACGTCGGTTCCGGAACGGCGAGCAGCAGGTGGGTATCGGCGAGCAGGAAGAAATCGATGGTGTTGTAGGCCGTGCCGGCCCCGAGGTCGAGCAGCACGCAGTCGGCCTCCAGCCGCTGGAGCGCTCGCAGGAAGCGCAGTTTCTGCGTGTGCTTGAGGTTGGCGATTTCCATGCCGTCCCGGGCGCCGCTGATGAGGCTGAGGTTGTTGATGCCTGTGGGAGTGAGGAGTTGGTCCACGTTCTCGACAAAATGCCCGACAAATTCAGAAACCCCGCGATCCGGATTGTTGACCCCCAGCCAAGTGTGGAGGTTGGCCCCGCCGAGATCCATATCGACCAGCACCACGCGGTAGCCGCGCTGGGCGAGCATGACTCCCAGGTTGCCCGTGATGAAGCTCTTGCCGACACCACCCTTGCCGCCGCCAATGGCCCAGATTTGCTTCGGGTTCAGCAGCCGCATCGAGTCCTCCGGAGGGCAGGGTTTGCGGGGATTTCAGGTGTGTGCATCAAAAGCCTCGTGTTGACCAAAGGGGGGCGCACGATAAGTCTTCAGACTTTTGCAAGAAGTCCTCCAAGTCTCCAGCCTGAATCTCACAGCGCCCCAAGGCCACTCCGGAAGAGTCAGGGCAAGTCGGGCAGCGTGTCGGTCTTGGCGGCCATGATGAAATCGGCCTCGGAAAGCCCGTTGATCTTGTGGGTCCACCACCGGACCTTGACGTTCCGGAAGCCCAGTGCCACGTCGGGGTGGTGGTTTTCAGCCTCAGCGAGTTCGCCCACCTGCTGCGTGAATTCCAAGCCAGCACGATAGCTGCGAAACGAAAATTCCCGTTCCAAAAACAGGCGCCCTTCCAACCGCCACTCCGGATGCAACTGCGGCTTGAGCGCAAGGCATTCGGATTCGGAAAGCGCCGGGACCTCTCCCCGACAAGAGGGACAGGGTTTCTCCGCAAGGGAGGTCGAGTCTTCAGGAGTCAACATAGATAATTCCGTTCAAGGTTTTTCGCAATTTGCCGATACAGAAGCTAGAAGGATTTTGAATATGCGATTTCGATTTAATCTGCTCCTTGTGATGATCGCACTCTGGATGGGGTGCAGCACCCCCAATCCAGAGTTTCCAATCCCCTCGTTCATCAGCCGTCTCACAAACGGCGATCGGCACATGGGTTGGGGGCTGACCTATTTTGAGAGCTGGCGTCGCAGTCGCCAACCGCGCTACCTGACCCTTGCCGAGACGAACACCGTGGATGCAATCCACACCTTCGCCGCTCTGGAGTCGGACACCTCTCCGCGCATCAACGAGTACTATGTGGTCCGGGAGCGCCGCATCCGGGGCTGCCGACTGCTGGCCGAACTGCAATTCGAGGCGATCAACAACGGCTTCTCGCTCAAGACCACGCCCCCGCAAGGCTGCACCTACTGAGTCTCTGGGACTGTGCTCTCTGAAAAACTACGGGCTTTTCAGCCTGAGTTGATCCTCATAATACTGACGGGACGCGCCCCGATCCCCCTGCTGGTAGTAGTGGGTGCCCAGCAAGTCCAGCAGCCGCCCCTGTCCTGGACGGTCGTCCAGTGTCCGCTTCACCTCCAGATGCCGCTTGTAGGCGTTCACCAGCAGGGGGTGTTCGCCCCCGCGCTCATAAACCTGCTCCAAGAGATTGTACAGCATGTCCAGCCGTGCGGCATCCTTGTTTTCCTGAAAGTGCGATTCCAGAGCCTGAAGGTGCGGCAACGCCTGCTCGTCCTGCTGCTCGCGCACCAAGTTCCTCGTCAACTCCAACACCACCTCTGCATACTCCTCCCGGTCCGGAGGGGCGAGGTTGTTCCAAACCAGCCCGAGCGAATCCAGAGCTTCTAAAACCGCCCCTGTCTGCAATGCGGCTTGCGCGTGCAGTTGCAGGGCTTGGTTGGAGGGGGACTCTCCCAAATCCCGGAGGATTTGCAAATGCATACTGAGGCTGACGAGCGCGTCCTCCCAGTGTTCACCCTCCCGAGCCAAGTGCGCCATTTCCAGCAGCGCCTCCGCCTCGGTCTGTTTTTCTTGGGATTCGGAGGATTTGGCAAGCTGCGCATCCAAGTCATCCAGATACCACTCTCCGTGGTTTTCCTGAAGGTTCTCCACAATGCTTTCCCCGTCACGATACTGCACGGTGGGACTTGCGGCTTCCGGGGGGTGCGGAGCGCTTGACAGATCGGCGTCCAAAAATTGCTCCAAGCTCGCTCCTTCCCGTTCACTCGTTTGATTTTCTGCGGGGGACTGGACTTGCGAGAACGGAGCCGACGGGGGTGCCCCGAGTTCTTGCTGAGTTGATTTCGCAGGTTGAGCGGTCGGAGCTTTGGGGGGCTTGCGGGCGGCGGCTTGATACGGATGCGGGAGCGGACGTGAACGCTCCGCTTTGCTGCGACCTTGTCGGCTCATGGACACGGAAACCTGCCCCTCTTCTGCAAGCACCCCGGCAAATTTCGAGTTCTCCGGATCGTAATCCGGTACTGCGGCAGGCGGCTCCGAACCGGAAGGGCGCAGCCGCAACGAGCCGACCACGGTGGCTTCCGGCTCCGGGGGATGCGTTCCGGCCCCCTCTTGCTTGAAGACTTTTTGGAAGCGTTGGAACACTTGTGGGTCCAGCGCCTCGGCCAGTGCCGGGTTCTGCGTGGATGTGTCTCCCAAGAAAACGTTGCGCGTCAAAATCGCCACAATCCCCCAAAACGCAGCCAGCAAGGCGGCCAGCCCTCCGGCTAACTCCAAGGAGAACACTGCGGCAACAGCCACGCCACCCACGCTCCCTGCCCCAAGGCTCGCCTTTTGCCACGTCTGCACGTTTGCCCCTATTCGTAACCAAGTTGGCGAAGGTGAAACGCATCGTCGGTCCAGCGTCGCACCACCTTGACGTGCAGGCCCAAAAACACTTTGCGGCCCAGCAGTCGTTCCACCCGCAACCGTGCGGCGGTACCGATTTCCTTGAGCATCACTCCACCCTTGCCGATGATGATGCCCTTCTGCGAGTCACGCTCCACGCAGATTTGACAATCGATGCTGATGAGGCGTTCAGACTCCTCAAAACGCTCCACCCGCACGGCGGTCGCGTAGGGCACCTCCTGCTTGAGTCTCCGGAACAACGCCTCGCGCACAAATTCGGTCACCAGAAAACGCTCGGTTGCATCCGTCACCTGATCACTCTCGAAAAAAAACGGCGATCCCGGAAGGTTCGTGCGGATCAAGTTCAGCAGCGGGTCGAGGTTTTGGTCTTTGAGGGCTGACCCCGGCACGATGCCCAGAAACGCTCCTGCTTGCCCCAGCAGGTCAATGCTCCGGATCACCTGCACCTTGCTCGCAGCATCGCACTTGTTGAGCAGCACGATGGTGTGGGATTCACGCCCCCGGAACTGTTCCAGAAGCGCCTGCTCGTTTTTGGGAAGCGCTGCTTTGGATTCCGGGAAGGGTTCCACCAGCCAGACGTTGAGGTCGTTGCCTCTCAGCGTTTCGAGCGCGTAGCGGTTCATGCGCTGGTTGAGCTTTTTGCGACCTTCGTGGATGCCGGGGGTGTCAATGAACACCATCTGCACCAACTCCTCTGTGCGGATGCCCCGGATACGGTTGCGGGTGGTTTGCGGTTTGGGAGTGATGATGGAAACGGCTTGGCCAACCAAACGGTTGAGCAGGGTGGACTTGCCCACGTTGGGACGTCCGATGAGGCCGATGAACCCACAACGGGTTTCCGGGGCAACGTCGGGAGCAGGAGTGGCGGCAGCACGAGTCATTGCAGGTGGACCGGATGGGACTAGTGTCCTCAGACTCTGAGGTTGCGCAGTATAGAGGATGGCCGCTGTGGAATGCAAGCGGCACTTTCACTTTGTGCTTGGCGCAGTGTGATGATTTTTTTCGGCTTTGGCGAACCGAGGCAAATTTCTTGCTTCATGTTCTTTCAAGCAGAGGCGAGCCGTTTTGCCGCTGCCCTGTTCCCATAGTCGCACAAGGAGGTGCTGGATGTGGAGCCCATGCTTCAAAGGATTCTTCAACATTCAGTCATTTGTTGTCAATGAACACTGCCCTGGTCTTGCCCTCCGACGGTTCCGAACACCAGCGAGAGAGCAACTTCGAGAAAGAGGAAAACTATCTCAACCTGTGGGGATACATTAAGCGCAGGTATCCGGACGTCAGCATTGAGGACATCAACTTCACCGACCTCGTCCACCTCAAGGTGCAACTGGAGGGGCCACGAGGTCTCCGGGAGTGGACCGGCGCCATCGCCTCAGTCCGCAAGCACTGAAGTCCGGTAGCAATGCTCCCCAAACACGGAAGACCCTCACGCCGACATGGCTCAATCCCAAGCTAGCGACGCTTTCTTCGAGGATCGCTTCGACACGAGCAACCGCACCATTGAAGCCGATCAACTCGACGAGCATGACCAGAGCCGCCGCGAGGAGGGCGAAGAGGTCTTTGTGCTGCAAAACCTCCAGTTTGCCGCAGGGCTTCCTGCCCAGGCCGTCGAACTCCTCAACCAGATCATTCCTGCGGTCCTCAACTTTTCCACACGCTTTGGCATCAAGCTCCGGGACGCCAACCACCCGGTGCGTTTCCTGAACCGCGCCGCCTACGAGCAGGAAACCGGCACCAAACTGCCCCCAAAAGTGGTGCTGCCCGCTTCGCGCCTGGACTTCAATCCGATTTCACGGGTTTACACGATCACGATCATTCTTCCGGATGACATTCAGGGCAACGAGGAAGTGATCAACATTGCGCGGACCCTCTTTTCCAAACTGATGGGGGAGGTGTATCTGCTGGAGAGCATCCTGCCGCTGGAGTTCTACAAACAGAGCGGCCACACGACCAATGAAGAAGTCACCGCTGGAATCCCGGAACGGCTCGACCTGATTGCCGCGCTGGAATTTCCATCCGACACGGTGCACTCCTATGGTGAGCAAAGGGCAAAGCAACTGCGGATGTCGTGGCAGAAGGAGCAAATTCAAGTACGGCGGCAGTGGGCGATGCAATGGCAGGACAAGCACGAACAGAAAGGACTCTCTCCGGAAGAACTGCACGTGCTCGACAGCGCCTTCACGGATTTTCTGCAGGCTTTCCGCGAGCAGCCCGGAGAACTTTGTGCGCAGGCCGTTGAGTTGGTGAAGCAACTCAACGCACAACTGCACTTTCTCCTGCCCCATGACCTTGCGGCGTATCGGCATTTTGAGGAAAGCGAACCCTTCCACTATGTCCAAGCCTCCAGCCTCAGGATGGAGGAGGTGTTGGCCCTGTCCGGATTTGTGGACAGCTGCTGGGAACACTTGCAAAACCTGCCGGAAGACGAGGACGTGCTGGAGGGTTTGCAGCGGCAGATTCACCTGCGACTGCAGCAACTTCACAAGGACCGCAAGGCGTTGCCGTTTCTGATTCCGGATCGTGAGGTGGAGGAATCCCTTCAGGAGGAAGCCGGGCAGTTGCCGCTGCAACTGGTCAAGTGCCTGCCGCCGGAAACACCCAGAGCCAAGTGGAAATCCGAGTGCAAGAAACTGGAGCGGCACTACACCAACTCCATTTTCCTGAAGGTCTATGAAGGGTTGGAGGGCATCCTGCTGTTGCTGCGCGCAGGAGAGACGCTCTCAGAGGAGCAACAAAACGCCACCCGTGCGCGGATCGAAAAACTCCTCCAGATGCTGCGGTTCCGTAAACCCATGCTCGATCAGGTCCGTGCCGTGTTGGGATTGCTGCAAGGTTGTTCCGAGGTGATTCAGCAGCAGCGTCGCCAGCATCGTTTTCCGCTCGACGAGTTCCGCAAGGCGTGGAGCTACTTCATTTCGTCGCTGCTCATCATGGAGTATTACAAGCAACCTCACGGCGGCACCGATTTCTTTCAGCAGCGCTTCAGTATCGAAAAATACCTGCAATCCATCCAGCGCTTCGTGGACCACCAACTGGACCGAGGCATCAACTACTTTCACATCGTCCAGCTTTTCCTGAAAATCTATCTGGAGAAGCACAACGATAATCCGGTAAACTACATTCTGTACATGATCCGGAACCCGCAGGCGGCCTTGCGCTATGTTCTGCACCAGGTGATGCTGCCCTTGGAAGAAAACCCGGATCGCGGCTTGGCCTTCCGCAAAGACAAGCTGGACCAGTACCGCGACACCCTCATCAAGGTTTATGACAACCGCCTGGACGAAGCCATCCGCCCTGAAGAATCCGAGGGATCTGCCTGATGACCGCAGCAGTTGTTCGTCCTGTTTTCCAGTCCTGAAAAAATCGTTGCAGTGGGGACTCCAGTTCACAGTGGGGCTGTCCCTTGTGCTGGCCGGTGCCTGCACCAAGCCAACGCTCTACTCGCAAATTGGCGGGGAGACCATGCTCACTGCCGTTGCCCTGGAGGTGAGCCGGGATGAGGATTTGCAGGATTTGGTGAAGCGCGGCAGTCCCCGGATTTTCCGGCAGCGACTCTACGAAGTGCTTTGTGCAGCAGCAGGTGGCCCCTGTGACCTTCCGGAAAAGCCCAGATTCGTGATTGAGATGCAACTCAACCAAGCCGAGCGCGAGCGCGTCGCCCAAAGTCTTGAAGTCACTCTTGACACCCTTGGTGCCAATCCCGACCTTTCCCGGAAACTGCTCCAGAACAGCGGCCTGCGCCGCACGTTCTGACGGTCAGTGTCCTGCGCCAAGCCAGTTGGCCGCAACAAGCACAACAAGGACAATTTCCACGACAACCATACCCCACTGCCCCCACTTGCGCTCTCCCAGAAAGCGGACGAACAAGAGCAGGTAGCCCGCCAGCGTCACTCCGCCCAGCAGCGCAATGCCCAGCAGCGCGAGCGTGTCCCCATTCTCCAGATACTGAAGCCAGCCCCAACCCGTGGAGGATTGAGTCTGGACCAGAAATTCCGGCAGCGGCAGCGACCAGACTTCCAGCAGGGTTTCCAGAGGAATCCCTGCGGGGAGCCAGCCGCCGAGATAGCCGATGAACCCGACCAGCATGACGGCCAGTCCCAGACCGTTGCCCCACACAACCACTTGCGCGTAGCCGAGTTGCTCCGGATCAACCCGGAGTTCTAGGGGATCCGGTTGTGTTTCGGTCACCAGTCCACCGCCTTGAGTACCGAGCGGATTCCGGCGAGCATCAACACCCCGATCACCAACCGCCGGATCATGAATGCCGGGACATGCGGGAGCATCCGCGAGCCCAGCATCGCGCCCAGCATCACGCCCACCAGCGAGGGTACCACGAGGGCAGGCAACACCGCCCCGCGGTTGAAGTACACCCACGCCGCTGTCGTGTCCGTGATTGAGAGCGAGAAGCTGCTCGTTGCCACCGCGATTTTCAACGGTGCCCCCATCACGAGATTGAGCAGCGGAACATTCGCCCAGCCTGCACCCAGCCCGAATATTCCGGCCAGCAGACCAACCAGCACAAATCCGGATAGCCCCACCGCCGCACGATGCACCGTCCAGTTCATGCGTTCACCCGTGGTTTCTTCCACAAACCAGCCTTGCAGACCAAGCCACTTGGCCACCGGATCGTTTCCGGAGACCACGGGAAACACCCGGATTGGCGTTCGCAACATGATCATTGCGATTCCCAAAATCACAACGCCCAATGCTCCTTGGATGTAGGCTGGATTGAGTGCGGAAATCCACAGCCCCAGTTGCGCCCCAACGATGGAGAAGGCCGAGGCGATCAAGGCAACGGGCATCGCCAAGCGCAGGCTGGCCAGATTTTGACGTAAAAGGTAGGGTGCCGCAGCCAGCGAACTGCCGAGCGCGATGAAAAGTCCGGCCCCACGCACGAAATCAATGTGAAACGGAAAGAAACCGCTCACCAGTGGCACAAACAGGACGCCCCCGCCAATCCCGGCCATCACGCCAAAAACACCGATCACGAAGGTGGTCGCAAACAAAAGCACCATCCACACCCATGCGGACCACGTTCCGGAACCGGATTCCGCCGCCAACACCACCTCGGGCAACACCAGCAGCAGGCACACGCCCCAAACACAGGGGAGGTTGGCGATTCGGCTCAAGAAACTTTGTGGACTGAAAAGAGAATAGAGTCATCGGCCATGCAACACACCGAGTCATTCGCCTGACGCCGCACCCGCCCTAGCTCCTTGGCTGCGGAGCAGTGCCAGATGCTGGAAAAGCGTGGTCTGCAAGAGTCCGGTGTAGCCCTGAAGGTTCTGCACGGCCTGCCCGCCAAAGTGCAGGCCGCAAAGGATGCACCATCATCTTGATGCCCACATTGAGCAGGTTGTTTTTTAAAAATTAGGATTTAATTCGTAATAAAATCAGTAACTTAGGATTTATGTTAAA
>PBTB01000082.1 GCA_002726945.1 Deltaproteobacteria bacterium
GCAATGAGCTGATCCATTTCTCGGCGTTTTCGCAAGAGCAGGAAATTCGAGAACACCGCCCTCCAAGGATGGCAAGTTACCGCCGCCGCCGATACAATCGGGGTTAGTACTTCGGTATGGGTCGCTCTTTACTGGGGGGCCTAAAAGGGAAGGTCTCCCAAGTGATTCAGGTGGTGATTATGGGCGTAGCGAAAGGCGCGGAACTGGAATTGGGCGGCCTGAATGCAGTCCAGGCAATAAGCTTCACGATTGTTGGTCACGGAGCTGTACTCATAGACCATGAAGGGGTGCAGCCCCAACAACACATCCGAGTCTCGCTCTCTCAAAAACAGGTGTTCTGGTCGGTGCTGCTCAACCAGATCGAGAGTGGCACTTTGAGGGACAAAGTATCCTCCTCGCAGATGTTTGACGGAGTAGCGGATGCGGGTACCGGGGAGAAAATCCTGAATGCTGTCAATGTACACCAGTTCGTAGTTGAGCAAATCCCGACTCAGCTCACACATCTCCTCCCAGAGGGGTTCCATTGTGTTCAGCCACTCCCTGGCTGGTGCTGGATCTGCATTCACAGGGTTGTGAATTTGGTTTCTAAGGTTCACCAAAGCCTTCAGTTTCTCCGAAAAAAGCGTCCAATTCCCACGGT
This sequence comes from Deltaproteobacteria bacterium, assembly GCA_002726945.1. GTDB lineage: Bacteria > SAR324 > SAR324 > SAR324 > NAC60-12 > UBA8110. The sequence continues at coordinate 641 of PBTB01000082.1, forward strand.
CGTTGACCCATAACCCCGGAAGCTCTTGGAGTACCTGCCCCTGCATTCCCTGATTGCGGAACGCTCGGGCGATTTTGATTCCAACCCAATGCCATGACCCGTCCGTCATTGGACCGGAACCAAAGCGGTTGCTGAGTTCCTGATTCAACGCCTGGTCGAAATTTCCAGCAGCCTGATATTCTGCGCATACAATCGCCGAGAAATACTTTGAGGCAATCCCAATCGCCGTCATTGCATTGAGTCGTCTGCGGTTGGGGTCTTCCTCGGACACTCGCAGATTTTGGGCATACGCCAAGGGTAGGGGGAGGTCCAGCCGCTGCCAGCCTTCATCCCTAAATTGTTCCCGGTGAAATTCCTTCAGTTTTTTCTTAAGATCCCTGTTTTCTTTGAGGAGGGTATTCATCTCTTCTGCGGCCTGCTTGGCGTTTGCCTCCAAGCCAGCGTTTCCCCCCTCCAGATCCCGAATCCTTCGCTTGAGGTCTGCAAGTTCCCCGATAGCCTCATGGGGAGCAAGGGATGATTCTTGAGCATCAGCAAGCGAAGAGGATACTACCAAACAGGAATCAGGTTCTTCCACTCCCCACTCAGGCACCGGTTCAGACATGTGGACAGAAATCCTTTGCAGTGCAGCCTCTTCACGATCTGTTTCAAATAGTTTGGACTGATCGAGATAGTCCGTGAGTTGCTGGTGGGGCACCTCGTCGTAGGAGACAATCAGGATTTCTTCAAGTTCCGGAAGGGATTTTTCACTCAAATTCACGGCAAGGGCACCGACAAGGACTTCAATCGCCAGTGCTTTGGTGAGGTTAAGCGTTCCTGTTCCAATCAGGGGCAGGCTCAGTCGTGCAATCTGATGCCTTTCACACTCTTCAAGGATGTTTTTTACACCAAGCTGGATCGATTGCAGCAGCACGCTGCCCAGCTTAAGGAGTACGTCTTCATCCCCTTCCATTTTTTCTGCTGCTGCCAGCATATCCCCCAGGGGACCGTGGGCCGCAAGGTGAAAGACGTACTGGCAGGGGAGGACATCTCCATCGGTGACATAAACACTTCCAAGCGGGATGGGTCTGGGGAAGCGATGGGGATCTTGAAGCTGATGCTCCAAACGACCCTCGGTCAATTGGTTGATTCGCCCGGCAACGGAATGTCTGCCTCCAAGCACCATTTCAGTGTTGGCAGAGTTGACCAGGGCATCGGTCTCGATGTCCGTAATGTCACCTTGGATGCTTTTGATGCGCATGGCCTTTTTGTTATCCAGGCTCAGTCAACAACTGGGTCGCAGAGGATCTGTAACTCGCCTCCAACGGATCTCACAAATTTTCTCAATCCGTAGGATCTTGTGTGGGGATCAAGTGCAGTTCTCATAAACCTCAACGGATCATCGTACAGATCAGGATCCTCCTCTACTTTTTCCACAGACTTGAGGTACATGAACAGGGTGGGAGACACCAGCGGCACATCAAAACGGATTTCTGGAATCACCCCAAGAGGAGTCGGCCACTCTTGCACAAAGAGCCACAACTCCCAGCGATCTGGCACCGGTTTCACCAGTTTGTATTGAAAAAACTCCTCCCGGAAAAACAAGTGCTCGGGCTTGAGGGACACACGAAACCAATCCCGGTTGTGAGATTCAAGAATACGAAATCCTGCCCCCTCAAGGGTCCGTTGCAGTTGCACCAAGGCCTCCCTCAGTTCAGGAGTATTGACTTCAATCCAGCCCAATCGATGGCAGCAAATACCTTCAGTACTTTTCAAGGGATGCTGCCATCCAAATTTATGGTGCCACCCCAGAGCAAGCAAGAGCTTGAGTTGCTCTTCATCGAGTCTGGTGTCTACCTTGGTTTCTGATCCAGTTTTTCCGCTCGTGATGGGTTCATGAATATCCGCAGAAAGGTCCACAGGTTCATTGACATGGACCACATCTTGATAAGAAACCTGAAGTTCCTCAAGATTCTTCTGGAGGATTTCTTGTTTGAACTCATAGTGCTTCAGCCACGCGTCAATGAATGCCCGCTGTCCCCCATGCTGGCTTTCTACCACTTCCCGGAGGGTGAACCAGCTCAGCTTTCCTGGAAAAGGAGATTCGTTGGAACGGGATAGCACCTCCGAGCGGCAGATTCGCTTAAACCCGTTGAAATTGAGTTTCACCTCAAAGAGGTCGATCTCGTAGCGGGTGTAGGCGTGGTTTGCGCCTGCCCCCTCCAGTTTAAAAAAGGGTTTGAGTCTCTGAGAGTCTCCAATTTCATATTCATTTTGTAAAAGGCCAACTTCTTCCTTGAGTTCCCTCAAGAGCGTTTTTCTGAGTGCCAGATGCGCCAATTCAGAATTGGGTGCCTGACGCTGCTCCAGGCTTTCCGCCAGTGACAATTCGGGTGACATCTGCCGCAAATCATCCAAATTGAGCCTCCCTCCAGCAAGTACATGATGCGGCACACCTTGACGCTGCTGATCCTCGCGTTCACAAAAAAGCAGGCGGCCCTCCAGCTTGATCAGTGCCCAGGCGACGTAGACCATCCGAACCTCAGGAGGTTCAGGACAGGAAGTGTTTTCCAATCGGAGTTCTTCCATGTCCCGCAATAGCTTGCGTTGCTCCTCTATATTCGACTTGTCCTGCCACCAACCTGATGGATACCAGACCCCTTGGGAGTCCGCCATCACTGCCAGCCATGAACGGGCAGCCAGCGATGCTGGAAAAGAGCTGAACTTCCAGTTCCCCGCATCCAGTTCAAAGGGATCCAGCCAACCCATTTTCTGGAAATACAACTCCACCAACTGCAAGGTGGGCTGCACCACCTCCGGAGCCAGCTGAGTCTGTGTTTCAAGTGACTCAAACAGTTGTTTGCGTGATACTGATACTGCGTAATTCCCTTCCTCGGCGATGCGTGGAAGAGCTCGTAGAAGGGCTTTTAAGAGGAGTTCTAGGGTATTCATTACCCTAACTGTCTTCTGGATTGATGAATCCGTTGTTGCACTCGTTGCAACCATTTCCCATGCACTTTTGGCACATCTTCAACCCCGTTCGATCCTGATTGGATCGTAGAAAGATATTGATGGCATCCGAAATTCTATCTAGTTGCTTTGTCTCTAAGTCCAGCGCGGCTTGGTATTTTTCCAGGGGTTGTCGATCTTCAACAATCTCCAGTTTCTTGATTTGCAAGTTTCGCCAATCCTCAGCAATTGGTAGAAGTTCCTCTCCTTCAAACTGTCGTTTCAGGTTTAATGGGATTCGCTGTTTCTGAATGTTGTTCTGATCTCGCTGGATGCTTGGTTGCAACTCAGCCATCTTGGTCTTAAGATCTAAAATCCGATACTCTGCATCCAGCGATTCACCACTGGGTCCGGGATCCTCAGGACGTTCATAATCATCAACCCATTCAAGGTGATCCCTTAGCTGTTTTAAAGCATCAGAGCACATTGTGAAATACTTCACTGCATACTCGAAGTCATGATCCTCCCTGCACCACTCTCTGAGGATATCGGATCGCTCCAGCAAATCTTCGGGGTAATCAAATCCTGCAAAGGGGTCAATCATGGCTCCTCGTTCCCCCGGTTTGTACTTCTTCGGTTTTCAGGTAGGTGATTTCAAACTTTCGGCAGAGCCGTTCCGCCTGAATCAGGTTGGTCATGGAACAAAAGCCCATGGATTCGCTACGCTGGAAGATATCCAATCCTCGGTCAATGGAGATTTTCCACCCGGTATCGGTTTGGACACTGCGGGCATGCAGCGAGTTGGAAGGTACAAACTCGTAGGTGAACTGAAGTTTTGATGTGCTGAAGTTCTGCACGATCTCATCGAGTTGCTCCTGCTGATGTTCTCGGGCGTAGACATCGTCTTGGGCCACGGTCAACAGGTGCACCTGCCCCTCTTCTCCATCAGGGATCTGTTGGTAACACAACGAGAGAAACTCCATCAGGTTGCGGACTTGGTGGCCCTTGCGGATGTAGGAATCCTGCAGCGTGATTTTCCGGGTGCCACGCAGGTGCCGCGCAAAAAGACTCTGGTAGCTCACCCCCTTCATGTTGTCCTCGTATTCATGATGCTCCCCGGAAACCAGTTCCGGAGCAGGGAGTTCTGTGGTCTCCCCTTGGGTGTCTCCAATCTCCCCAGAACCGTCAAGGCCAGGAAGAGGGCCACCCACCGCCAGTTTGGGAAACTGCTTTTCCTCCAATGTCCGGACCCCCACCACGTTTCCTGAGGCCTTTTCGCGGTAGCTGAACTCCACAACAGGAAAGGTTTCGTCAATCTTGATAATCTGGGTCTTGACCCGACGACGGCACTCCATCGCCAATTCCAAGGCTTCCCGGACTTCCTCCTTCTGAAATTCCTGATGGGGACAGAGGATTTTCATCAAACCCGAAAAGGTTTTATGGACCCCATCACGATCCCTAGTTGTGATGTCACTGCTCAACTCAAAGTGATCCTGGTAGAGGTTGGAAAAATCATGGTCTCTGAAGTGTTTGAGCCCTTCTGCAAGATAGTCGACAATGAACCCATACCCGTCAGAAAACAACTCTGCCCGCATGGGGCTGGTCTCCCATCCCGGCACATAGCAATGCAGCCGATCCAGAAAGGCGCTGTCGATGTACTTGTCCGGAAGTTCCTCAAAAAAGTGGGAATGCCGCATCATGTACGCGACATTGCGCTTGGTGTTTCCAAGAAAGCTCATCGAGGCTTCGGCTCCCACGCTGTCGATTCCACGAGAAAAGGTCTTGTTGGCCATGTAGTTCTTCATGATGTCCACCAGATTCTTGTCCACCCGCTTGTCCTTTCCGGCAAACTCATCAAAGGCGACACTGTCCCAATAGCCCACCAGGCCCACCTTGCCGCTCTGGTTGTTGACGAACAACTTGGCAACCGTGATCTCTCCCCCGCTGATGAGGATGCCATGCGGGGAAAACTCAGAGAACACATGGGATTTCCCGGTTCCCTTTGGTCCCAGCTCGATGAGGTTGTAGTTGCGTTCGCAGTAGGGGATCAACCTCAGCAACTGCAGCAGCTTCCCCCGTCGGGAAAGCAGTTCCGGGTTCAGCCCAATGCTCTGCATCAGGGTGTCCAGCCATTCTTCGGTGCTGAACTGGCGGCGTGCCGCAAGCAACGCCTCCGGATCAAAATTCGAAACCTGAATGGGCTTGAGGGACTGCAGAACCCACGGCTGCTGCTGCGCGTCTTCGGTGGCTGCATAGCCAATGTCCAGGATGCACCAGATGCCTCCCACCAGCAGTTTTGGATGTTTGCGCACCACATCCGAGTCGATCACCAGTTTCTTCAGCCCCAAGTTGGTGAAATCCGTTTCATAACAGTCTTTGCGCGGGTTGAGTTCCACCGAAACCTTGTCAATCACGCGGTGCTGCCCTTTCTCCCGGATCTTCGACTGCACAAGCTTCGCTTCATTCCGGTGGACAAAGTGTTCGGCGAGGATTCTTTTCACGGTCTCGACCCCCTCCTTGATGGTTGCCTCATCATCGGTTGCACAGTATTGCCCCAGCAGGTACTCAAGCACATAGGAGGGCACCACCGAGTTTCCTCGTACAATCTTCGTCAAGTCCTTCCGGACTACCAGTCCGGGGAAGTTGGTGTTGATCTTCCGGTCCAGATCTGAAGGGGGCTTATCAGGCATAGGATTATCCAGGGTCAGGGCATCGTTCATGGCAGGTCTCGGTTAAAAATCCGTATCAAAAGCAACACTAAGCGTGAAGGAACGTTCAAAATAGGAGGTGAACTGTTCAGAACCAGGAATTTGAGATTCCACTTTAAGGATGACTTCCACATTGCTTCCCGCCTCACGTATGAAGTGGAAAGTTTTTTTAACTTCCCTCTGCTGGGAATCACTGAAGTTCAGGTCAAAGTGCATCTCATGAACCTCACTGATTTTGCGGCCATCTGTCCGATAGAAGGCGGCACGCAGGGTTCGGGGCAACCGTTTGCCCTCCACGGGTTCAAGTTGGTAAAAGGATAGCGGGACCAAATTTGAAGTGATCCTGGTAGTGTGTCCCAATAGTTCCACCCGCACTTGTTCGGTGTCACTAGTACGTTTTTTCTTTATGGTGAGAACTGGGATCACGATTTCCTGCAAACTGGCGCCTCCGTGGACAAACTGCATGCCCGAACCTTGTTTGCGAAAGCGTTGCAGTCCTCGAGGAAATTGAAAATGGTGACTCCCATTCAATCCCAAGTCCTGGGCCCTCATCGTCCAGACGTTGGTCGTGTCCCTCAAATCCGAGCCGATGACAAACCTGCGAGACACCTTATTTGGTGTTGAGGGAGCTTCGGGTAGCTCGGTGAAGTCGTCGTCTTGAAGTTCGCTACGCTGGTAGAGATACCCGTGATCGGCAGTGAGGAGCAGGTGATTGCCGTTGAAGACCATGATCTTCTTGAAGACTTTGAGCAGTTCCTCAAAAGCATCTTCTGTTGCCTCAAACACACGGTGTTCGGTTGTTGGATCATCACCCGCGGCATCCACCTGATTGTGGTAGAGGTAGATCACATCGTGTTCTTTGGTGAGGGCGCGTCCGTCTGGCTGCTTGAGTTTGAGAAAATCCTTCACATGCAAAGCGGTCGCCCGTCCCGGTAGTGCAGTTTCAAGCAGTTTTTTGCGATTTTCCAAACCCTGACTGGACTGTCCGTCCACCATCACTTTGTTGGCATCCTCCCCCAGTTCCAGCGTCTGGTGGGGCAGCAACGCCGCCATGCCCAATTGCGTATAGGAGGGCAGCATTCCCAACATCCCCTCCAACTCACAGGTGTAGCGATCCTCACGAATAACACGTTCTTTCAACTCGGAGACCGATTCAAAGCGCAGGGCATCTGAGATCACCACATAGAGCTTGGCACTCCGATCCAGCACGGGCTGCACATGGTTTTCAAAAAAACTCGACTGGGAGCGTAAAACGCCACTTTGCCACGGGGGCGTTTCAATCAACTCGGACCAGCGCCGATTGAGGGGTAGCAGAAACTCATTCACATAGCGTTTTTCCAGACGCTTGCCCAAAGACTCAAAAACATTGTTCTGCGAGGCTTGATCATAATGCCTCCAAAACTTTCGGTAGTGCAGGTCCATCCGGTGCAGGGTGGCCACATATTTTTGCAGGCCCTCCTCTCGGTTTGAAAGGGTGAGGTCCAGTTCTTCAAACAGGCGCAGCAGGGCGGTAGCGGCTTCACAGGTTTGGTAGCACGACCCCCAGCGCTCCTGCCAGTAGCTTTCACGACGTTGACGAATCCACCGCTCCAGCACATCCAACGCCGCTTGCGGTTGCTCCAGTTCCTTGACAATTTCCTTGAGTATCCGCTGGTCAAACTCGGGGAAGGTGTCCAACTCCAACAACTGTTTCACATCCAATGTTTCCTCCGCCAGCTTTGTGGCATTGAGATAATCCGGGCCTGCCATTTTTTCGGCAATCCCAGTGAAACTATCGCGGTGTTGCCGGGAATCCTTCCAGTGGTTCAACAAAGGATTAACAGTCGTGTTTAAGACAGGATCCTCCTTAAGCAGGGAGTGGACACTGAACTTGAAGAGTGATAACAGAAAATCCAGCAAGCTGGAAGAGTTGCTTGTGTATCCATACGACTGTTTCACCTCCTGCCAAAACGCCGAAACCAGTCCAAAGTTTTCAAGTTGTTGCCCCGGCTTTCCTGGAATGTCCTGCACCCCCAGCTGTCCCTGTCCGTCCCGAACTTCTTCCGCAAAAGAATCAAACATACGCAACAGCAAGGATTCGGCATCAGGATGCTTCACCTCATAAACCACCCCCATCATCTTGAGCCGAATCTGCCGCTCCCCATCGTCGGGCTGCAACTGCTCCCTGAGCGACTGCACGCGGTCCTTGCTCTTGAAAAACGCGGCATGCGCCGCCACGAGGTCGCGGAACCCCCGCCCCAACCCCAAATCCTCCAGCAGCAGTTCGGTTGCATCCGTGCGAAATTCGGTGTGGGCCAGCAACAGGTCCAGCAGCCAGTTGGCTTTGGGGGGCGGACATGGGGTGGGAGCATAGAACAGGAATTTCTGCGTGTGGTTGCGAAACACCTCCACCTTAAGCCCGAACTCGTTATTGGAGATCTTTCGTGTTTCCACACCGGACAGTTCCAGTTCCTCAAGCATGTCTTCAAACTCGCGTTTGGGGTCATACCAAAACACCAGCCTGTGCTTCAAAAACAGCTTCTCCAGCCGATTGCCAAGGGCTTCCTTGTTTGACGTCATTTTACAATCCAGGAACCATTGCAAGAGCACCTGCGAATTTTGGGTAGTTCATTTTGACTCCATCGTCGAGATTGATCTCGATCCGTTGTTGTGCGAGCGGCAACAGCACCTCGCGCTCCCAGTTCTCCAGTTCCCTCAGGCGGTTTTCAATCATGCTCAGTTCCTTCTGCAAGACACCTGTCCCCCGTCCTCCTGCGTCCAGCTGCTGCTGCACCGTCTCGCGCCGCCCCCGCAGCTTGCTCAGGTAGGGCCGCAGGTAATCGTTCAGTACCAGATTGAAGGTGTCTTTGCTGTAGCGGTGCAGGTAAATCAATGCCTGGAATCCTTTTTTGGGACTCTGCACCAGCCAGTAGATCGGACGCTTCTTGTAGGTCTGCAAGTGGCTCTTCCAGAAATCGTTGAGCAGGTACTTGCGGAGGGGTTTGCCAAGTCCCTCCTCCAGAAAGCGCAGGTTCTCCGTCAGCGACTCCGGACCCCAGACCACCTTGAGAAATTCCTCCACCCGCACGGTCACATCGTCCGCAAACCACTCGTCGTCGAGCAGGGGCAGGATGCCGTCGTCGTCGGCGGGGAAGGTGGTGTACTGGCTGGGGTCGAAGCCTTCGTTGCCGCCGTGGGCGTAGATGAGGCCCGGCGCGTCCAGGCTGTAGCGGCCCATCATGCAGCCGACGGCGTAGGAGACCAGCTCCTCCAGGGTGTCCTGGCGGAAGCGGGTCCACTGCTCCTCTTCGGTGAGCTTGCCGCCGTAGCGATAGGCGGGGTTGACTGTCAGGGTGATCTGCTCGATGGGGACCTCGGGGGTAAGCTCTTCGCCCAAGCCGTAGGCGTCGATGA
>PBTB01000083.1 GCA_002726945.1 Deltaproteobacteria bacterium
CCGAAAAACAGGGCTGGTGGACTTGTTGCGGGTCACCAATCCCTCAGCTGCGGTGAACTCCACCACCCCTCTGGACTTCAGGGCCAGCGGTTTGTCAGGTTCAGAATTGGTTTGACTGCAAGGTGGGTTTTGAGGACAACCCAAAGAAACTGCAGGAAGCAGGGTTTCTCCACATGCAAACACAGGGAGGCCGTGCCTCCCGTCAGGAACGTCTCCGCATGCGGATGCGGATGCGGGGTCTTTCCGGGAGTTCAGGATTGCTCTGAAGGCTCTTGGGAGGAATCTCGCTCTCCAGTGCATGGAGAGACTCCACGTACGGGCTCCGCTATGTCCGCTGTGCGGCAGGCCGCTCCACCTGCTCGACGACATCAAGAAGCACACGGAATCTTGAGAGCAACTCCGGGGGCTTGTTCAATCTCAGGACCAGACCCTCCGCTGGTGATGAATCCATCGGTTTGCTTTCTGCTTGGGTGTAAGACCAAATCAAGGCTCTCGCTTGACACAAATGATGGGCGCTTGTCCAGTCGCTTCCACAAAAGTCTCACTTTCACTTGCACCCGCCTTTCGTTGACCCCAACCGCCTCATCATGTAAAATTCAAAATCGCAACACCATCCTGAAACCATGCCGGACACCTTGCCCTTTGAACTCACCCCTGCAGGACTCCAGGAAGGCTGTGCGCGTGTGGCCGTGATCACAGGATCAGGCATTGACGCGGAAGCCGGGCTACCCACCTTCCGGGGAGAGAATGGCTACTACGAGGACAAGGAGGCGACCTACCTTGCCTCCGTGGAAGCCCTCCACGCCGAACCGCTCCGGCAGTGGCGCTGGTACCTGAAGCGTTTCGTAAGCTATCACGCCACCCTGCCCACTGCCTCGCACTTTGCTCTCGCCAGACTTGAATCCGCGCTGGGCGAGCGTTTTCTGGGACTTGTCACGCAAAACGTCTCCGGACTCCACCGCAAGGCGGGCAGCAAGCTTGTTCACGAAATCCACGGCAGCATCCGTGAAAAGCGCAACCTCCACAGTGGTGAACGCCGCCCGCTTCCGGAATCGTGGGTGGAATCCCCTCCTGTGGATGAGGAGTTGTGCGGCTGGCGCCCGCACGTTTGCTTCATCGGCGAGAGCTATGAGGACTACCCACTTCCAAGAGCAATGGACACCTGTCGAAGTTGTGACGTGGCGCTGGTGATTGGTACTGCCGGAGTGATCCACACGCCCGTTTGGTTGGCGCAACAAGCGCGGCTCGCCGGAGCAGTGGTCATCAACGTCAATCCGCATCCGGGGGAGGTTGATACTGTGACGGAGGTGTTGTTCCGAGGAACAGCAGCAGAGTATTTTCAGGAGGCCGCAGCGGCATGAGCCGAACTTCGTTCATCCAAACAACGGCCTTGATGCTGGTGGGAATCTCCCTGTTGGTCGGTTGCACCCGGCCCGCCGCAATCCGGGAACGGAACCGCGACAACCTCAGCCGCCTCAGCATTGATATGAACCGCAAGGAGGTGCTGCGGATCATGCGCAAGCCCTACCGTACCGAACTGATGAGGATGTCCAAGGGCGAGACTGTGGAACTGCTGCTCTACTACACCGACCTCAAAGCCGCGGACAACGCGATCACGGATGACGAACTGACCCCGGTGGTGCTGATGGACGACAAGGTGGTGGGCTGGGGCTGGATGCTGCTGCGCCGCTATCGCACCGAGCAACAACTCCAACCGGGCGGCCAACCTCAAGGCGGCGTGCAGGACATCCGAGAGCAAGTCGGCTCCGGTGATCCCATGTACTGACCTCCAAGGGAATCAGAATCCCGTGTTGCTTTAAAGGATTTTCAAATGTCCTTTCAAGCTCCATTGGCAGGGGGGCTTCGGCGCGTTCGAGAGTGGCCTGAATCGGGGTCATGTGGCCAGCCGATAGCACGGCTGGTACTCCGCGCCATCCGGGAGCCTCATGCGTTGCTGCTCGCAAAAGGCGGTGAGCAGGCGGTCGAGCATCAAGAGCAGACGCTGCTCCCCGTTGAGCAAAAACGGCCCGTTTTTCTCAACGGCCCGGATGCCCTCGTCCTTGATGTTGCCTGCAACGATACCTGAGAAGAGCCGTCGGAGGTTGGTTGCCAACTCGTGTGGCGACAGGTTTTCGTTGAGGGGGAGGGCGGCCATGTTCGCGTGAGTCGGATGAAACGGCTCCTGCAAGGCGCGGGCGATTTTCAGCATCCAGTTGAAGTAGAAGGCATCGCCACTGGCCCGGCGGTGGTTGCGGACCGCCGCAACATTGGCTTGGATGGCCCGGGCCACTTCTTCGGGCTGGCCGATGATGATGCGGTAGAGCTTGCGGACTTGGTGCCCGAGGATGCCGCCGAGGAAGTGGTCGATCTGCTCGAAGTACGCTTCGCTCTCCTTGGGTCCGGTGAAGATGATGGGAAAGGGAAACCCTGCGTTTTCCGGATGCAGCAGGATGCCCGCGAGGTAGAGGATTTCTTCCGTGGTCCCGGCACCTCCTGGAAAGACGATGAAGGCGTGTCCAAGCCTCACGAACGCCTCCAGCCGCTTCTCGATGTCCGGGAGGATGACCAGCGCGTTGACGAGCGCGTTGGGGGATTCGGCGGCGATGATGCCGGGCTCGGTGAGACCGATGTAACGGCCATCCTCGATGCGCTGCTTGGCGTGTCCCACCGCCGCGCCCTTCATCGGCCCCTTCATCGCGCCGGGGCCGCAGCCTGTGCAGATGTTGAACCCTCGGAGTCCGAGATGATACCCCACCTTCTTCGTGTAGGCGTATTCGACGGGGTTGATCGAGTGCCCACCCCAGCAGACGACGAGGTTGAGCCGTTCCGGATTGCGGAGGACCCCGGCGTTGCGGAGGATGTGATAGACAAACTCGGTGGTGCCCTCCGGAGAGTCAAGATCGAACAGCCGCTGCTCGCGCTGGTTGCTGACGTAGAGGATGTCCCGGAGGACGGCAAAGAGGTGGTTGCGGATGCCCCGGATCATGCGTCCATCAACAAAGGCAGAATCCGGAGCGTTGCGCACTTCCAGTTTCACCCCAAAGGCTTGGGGGACAAGCCGGATTTCAAAATTCTGGTGCTGCTCCAGAATTTCCTTGGTGTTGTCCGTCTTGCTCCCGGAATTGAGGACGGCGAGGGCGCAGCGCCGGAAGAGGTCATACAACCCACCCTCGCTGGCATCGCGCAGCTTGAGGATTTCGCGCTGGGAGAGGAAATCAAGGGTGCCCTCTGGGCTGACGTGTGCGTCCATGAGCTTGCGTGTGGGGTGGAGAATCGAGGGGACTTCGGTCCCGGAGAAAATGGTGTGGTGGCGTTTTGAGAAAATTCCGGGCTGACCAGCCCGGCGTCAAGCCGCTCAGCGGAAGGGGCTGCGCCCGGTCAAGCCACCGGAACTCCCCACGCCTACCGCAAACCCGCTGACCACGCGCTCCGTGTCGCGGGAGCCGCAGCAGGGGCATGCAATCGGCATGTCCATCTCCGCAAGGCGTCGCAGTTCCGTGAACTCTCCCTTGCAATCTTCACAGTGGTAGTCGTAAAGTGGCATCCTGAATTCCTCATTGTGTATTCACATATCTGCTACTATATCATGAACGACAGGCGTTCGCACCCTTCAAATGTGTGTGTTCGGCTTGAACCCTCAGTGTTCTGGAAACACTGATCCCTTTGCACCAACCCATCCAAGGACACCATGACTCTGTGTAAAATTCAGCTTCTCTGCCTCAGCGCCCTGCTCGGACTCACCTTTGCAGGACAGGCGGCGGCGCAAGTGATCACCGCCCACGCGATGGCGATGAACGGGTCGCCCAAGTACGGCGAGGGCTTCGCGCATTTCAAGTACGTCAACCCGAACGCCCCCAAGGGCGGGAAGGTACGGATGTCGTCCATCGGCAGCTTCGACAGCTTCAACGGCTTCATCCCCAAGGGCGAGGCTGCAGACGGTGTCGGCATGATTTACGACACGCTGATGACCAGTTCGGACGATGAGGCATTCACGGAATACGGCCTTGTCGCGGAGAAGATCGAGTATCCGGAGGACCGCAGCTGGGTTGCCTTCCACCTCAATCCCAAGGCGCGCTTCCACGACGGTGAGCCGATCACTCCAGCGGATGTGGTCTTCACCTTCAACACCCTGATCACGAAGGGTTCCCCCTTCTACAAATCCTACTACGGAGACGTGACGAAGGTGGAAGACACCGGAAACAACCGCGTCAAGTTCCACTTCAAGGAGGGCACGACCAACCGCGAACTGCCGTTGATCATGGGGCAGTTGCCCGTGTTTCCGGAGCATTGGTGGCAGGATCGGGACTTTTCCAAATCCTCGCTGGAACCACCGCTGGGCAGTGGCGCGTACCGCATCAAGGACTTCGAGGCGGGCAAGTACATCATCTATGAGCGGGTTGAAAATTATTGGGGTGCAGACCTTCCGGTGAACCGCGGCCAAAACAACTTCGATCTTGTGCGTTACGACTACTACCGTGACCAAACGGTGTCACTGGAAGCGTTCAAGGCAGGCGAATACGACTTCCGCAACGAGAACAACTCGAAGTTCTGGGGCACGATGTACACGGGCAGGAACTTCGATTCCGGAGGCATCGTCAAATCGGAGATTGGGCATGAACTGCCCCGCGGGATGCAGGGCTTTGCATTCAACACACGACGCTCCTTCTTCAAGGACCGCAAGGTGCGCGAGGCCATCGGCTACGCTTTCGACTTCGAGTGGAGCAACAAGAACCTGTTCTATGGACAGTACAAGCGCACGAGCAGTTACTTCGAGAACTCCGAACTCGCCTCCAGCGGAAAACCGACCGTTGCCGAGTTGAAGATTCTTGAACCCTTCCGCAACGACCTTCCTGAGGAGGTCTTCACCTCGGAGTTCAAGGTTCCGGTCACGGACGGAAGCGGCAACATCCGCCGCAACCTGCGTGCCGCCACACGACTGCTCAAGGAAGCAGGCTGGGAGGTCAAGGACAACCAGCGTGTCCACACAAAAACGGGCGAGGAGCTGAAGTTTGAGATCCTGCTCTACTCGAAAGCTTTCGAGCGCATCGTGCTGCCGTTCACGAAGAACCTGGAGAAGTTGGGCATCACGGCAACCCTCCGGGTGGTGGACACCTCGCAGTTCATCGAACGCTACCGCAAGTACGATCTTGACATGATCGTGATGAGCATTGGGCAGTCGCTCTCTCCCGGAAACGAGCAGGACAACTACTGGAGTTGCCAATCCTCCGAGACTCCCGGAACCCGCAACGTGATGGGGATCTGCAACCCGGCGCTTGACCAGCTCATCCGGCTCGTCATTGAAGCTCCGGATCGGAAGGCGCTGATTGACCGCACCCGTGCGCTTGACCGCGCCCTGCTCTGGGGACACTACATGGTCCCGCACTGGCACATCAACTACTTCCGGCTCGCGCACTGGGACAAGTTCTCGCGCCCAAAAACCCCGCCGAAGTACGGACTCGGCTTCTTCACCTGGTGGATCAATGCCGACAAGGAGGACAAGCTGCGGGCCATTGCTCCGAACCTGAAGTCGCTCTGAGGGATGGAAATGTCCGTGCAACCCGAACCCTTCCTGACCCCGGAAGAGTATTCGAGCATCGAACGGAAAGCTGAAGAAAAGCACGAGTCCTATCGCGGGGGAAATGTACCCCTTGCACCTTGAATCCTCAGCTCAGGAAAACACGATGTCTGCCCTGCTGAAACCCTTTCTAACCCAAGCAGAGTATCTGCAAATCGAACGGAAAGCTGAATTCAAGAGCGAGTACTTCCAAGGGGAGATGTTCGCGATGTCCGGAGCAAGCCGTCAGCACAATTTGATCGCGGTCAACTTGACTTCCGGGCTGCATCGGAGGTTTCGGGAACAGCCTTGCGAGGTATATTCCGGCGACATGCGCGTTAAAGTGCAGAAGGATGGGCTGTACACCTATCCGGACGTGGTGGTGGTTGGTGACCGTCCGGAATTGGAGGACAAGCAAGTGGACACCTTGCTCAACCCTCTGCTGATTCTTGAAATCCTTTCGCCCTCCACCGAAGCTTATGATCGCGGCAAAAAGTTTGAGATGTATCAAGGGCTGGACTCGTTGCAGCACTACCTGCTGGTGGCACGGACCGTCCCTTCATGATGCACTACCATCGGCAGGGGGGCAACGACTGGCTTTTGCACACGGCCCAAGACTTGAACGAGGGCATCGTTCTTGACGACTTGGAGATCGAACTTCCGTTGACGGAAATCTACGAGCGGGTTGAGTTTGAGCAACCATCCGCCGCCCCATGACCGCCTACATCTTCCGACGGCTGCTGCTGATCATTCCAACGCTGTTCGGAATCCTGCTCATCAACTTCGCGGTCATCCAGGTGGTCCCGGGAGGTCCGGTCGAGCAGATGATCGCACAGTTGCAGGGGGATGCGATCAGCGCGACCGACCGCTTCACCTCCTCGGGCGGGGAGTTGCGAGAGTCGAAACCCTCCGGAGTCGGGGATTCCTCCGTGACCTCGAAGTACCGGGGGGCTCGGGGGCTTGATCCGGACATCGTCAAGGAGATTGAGCGCATGTACGGCTTTGACAAGCCCGCGTATGTGCGCTTTTTCGGGATGATCCAGAATTATCTCGCGTTTGATTTTGGCGAAAGCCTCTTCCGGGACCGCAGTGTGGTCGAGTTGGTGATCGACAAGATGCCCGTCTCAATCTCCCTTGGCATCTGGAGCACGCTCGCGGTTTATCTGGTCTGCATCCCGCTCGGCATCCGCAAGGCGCTCAAGCACGGCTCCCGCTTCGATGTCTGGTCCAGCACCCTTGTCATCCTCGGCAACGCCATCCCCACCTTCCTCTTTGCGATCTTGCTCATCATCCTCTTCGCAGGCGGAGAGTTCTTCGCGTGGTTCCCGTTGCGCGGGCTGTTCTCCGACAACTTCAGCGAACTGCCGTGGTATGAGCAGATTCTGGATTACTTCTGGCATCTCGCCCTGCCGCTGCTGGCCACACTGATCGGCGGGTTTGCCACACTGACCATGCTCACCAAGAATTCCTTTCTTGATGAAATCAGCAGGCAGTACGTCATCACCGCCCGCGCCAAGGGACTCACCGAGGGGCGCATCCTCTACGGCCATGTCTTCCGCAACGCGATGCTCATCATCATCGCCGGATTCCCTGCCGCCTTCCTCGGCATGTTCTTCGGCGGCTCCCTGCTCATCGAGATCATCTTCAGCCTCGACGGGCTTGGTTTGCTTGGTTTTGAAGCAACCATCCAGCGCGACTACCCCGTCATGTTCGGAACACTCTATGTCTTCACCCTGCTTGGACTCGTGATGGGGTTGATCAGCGACCTCATGTACACGGTGGTGGACCCCCGCATTGATTTCGAATCGCGGGAAACCTGAGATGCTGCCAAACTTTCTGTCCAACCCGATCATGCGGCGTCGGTTGGACACCTTCGTCCGGAATCGTCGGGGGTTCTGGTCATTGTGGATTTTTCTGCTGCTGCTGGCCGTTACCGTGTGCGCTGAAGGCTTGGCCAACGACAAGCCGCTGCTCGTCCGCTACAACGGGGTGTGGTACGTCCCCGTGCTGCAGTCCTACCCCGAAACCGAATTCGGGGGAGAATTTTCCACCGAGGCGGACTACCGCGACCCCTTTGTTCAGGAGTTGATCGTGAAAAAGGGGGGCTGGCTGTTCTGGCCGCCGATTCCTTTCAGCTACGACACCGTGAACTACGACCTGCCCTCGCCCGCACCCGCACCTCCGAGTCCGGACAACTGGCTGGGGACGGATGATCAGGGGCGTGATGTGACGGCCCGGCTGATTTACGGCTTCCGGATTTCGGTGCTGTTTGGGCTGGTGCTGACGGTGCTGAGTTCAATCATCGGGGTGGCGGCAGGAGCGGTGCAGGGCTATTTCGGCGGGGCGACGGATCTGCTGTTCCAGCGCTTCATCGAAATCTGGTCCGGAATGCCCCAGCTTTACCTGCTCATCATCCTCTCCAATGTCATTGTGCCCAGCTTCTGGTGGCTGCTGCTGATCATGTTGTTGTTCGGTTGGATGGCGCTGGTCGGGGTGGTGCGTGCGGAGTTCCTGCGCGGACGCAACTTGGAGTACGTCCGGGCGGCGCGCGCCTTGGGCATGAGCCACGGGCGCATCATGTTCCGGCACATCCTCCCCAACGCGATGGTGGCGACCCTGACCTTCCTTCCATTCATTCTGGCAGGATCAGTGACGACGCTGACGGCTCTGGATTTCCTCGGATTCGGACTCCCCCCCGGAAACCCGTCGCTGGGAGAAATGCTTGCACAGGGCAAGGACAACCTCCACGCCCCCTGGCTTGGCATCACCGCCTTCGTCGTGATCGGCCTGCAACTGAGTCTGCTCGTCTTCATCGGCGAAGGAGTGCGTGACGCTCTTGACCCTCGGCACACCGCCTGAGTCTCAACAGTTTGCAAGAATGTCTACGCTGCATGTGAGGGTGTTAGGTGCAGTTCAAGATCATCGATCTCCTCCTGAATCAGGAAGTCATTGCGAAAGAGGGGGAATCCGAGTGTTGCCCCACCTGCAAAAAAGCGACGACAGACGCGACTAGTGACCAAGCCCCTGCTTTCCATCAAGAACCTCTCGGTTGACTTCACCGTCGGCTCCACGGCACTCCCGGACGCAACCCAGGTGATTCATGCGGTCCGCAACGTCTCTCTGAACATCCGCAAAGGCGAAACCCTCGCACTGGTGGGGGAGAGCGGTTCCGGAAAATCCGTGACGGCCCACTCGGTGCTGCGACTGCTGCCCGCCTCGGCCTCCCATCCCTCCGGCGTCATCGAGTTCAACGACCTTGACCTGTTGAGAATGCCCAAAGCCCGGATGCGCGAAATCCGGGGCGGGCGCATCGGCATGATCTTTCAGGAGCCGATGATCTCGCTCAACCCGCTCCACACCATTGAAAAGCAGATCAGTGAAACCCTGCTTTTGCATCAGGGATTTTCGCGGAAGCAAGCCCGCGACCGAGTGCTGGAACTGCTGCACCTTGTGGAGATTCAAAACGCGGAACAACGGCTGAGCGCCTTTCCCCACGAACTCAGCGGCGGGCAGCGGCAGCGGGTGATGATTGCGATGGCACTCGCCAACAAGCCGGACCTCCTGATCGCAGATGAACCCACCACTGCGCTGGACGTTACGGTGCAGGCGCAGGTGCTGGACCTCATCAAGCGCCTGCAAGCGCAACTCGGCATGTCCGTGCTGCTCATTACCCATGACTTGGGGATTGTCCATGCCCACGCGGATCGCGTGGCGGTGATGACGCAGGGGGAGTTGGTGGAGTGCGGCGACACCGAACAGGTTTTCAATCGTCCAGAACACCCCTACACCCGCGCCCTGCTTGCTGCCGAACCCAGCGGCTCCCCTGTGGTCGAAAAACCCAAGGCGCCGATCTTGCTGAAAACCGAAAAACTCCGGGTCTGGTTTCCCATCAAAAAAGGAGTGCTGAAGCGGACCGTGGATCATGTCCGGGCGGTCACGGACGTGAACCTGCAACTCAAGCAGGGCAAGAGCTTGGGGGTGGTGGGCGAGAGCGGGTCCGGAAAATCCTCGCTGGCCCTGGCGGTGCTGCGCTTGATTTCCAGCCAAGGGGCCATCTTCTTTGAGGATCACGATTTGTCTCACCTCAAACAGCAGCAGATGATGGAGTTCCGCAAGCGGATGCAGGTGGTCTTTCAGGATCCCTTCGGTAGCCTCAGCCCCCGCATGTCGGTTGGGCAGATTGTCGCCGAGGGCTTGGGGATTCACGGTATTGGCACGGTGCAGACCCGCGAGGATGCGGTCATGCAGGTGCTGGAAGAAGTGGGCCTCGATCCGGAAATGCGCCACCGCTATCCTCACGAATTCTCCGGAGGACAACGACAGCGCATTGCCGTCGCCCGTGCCTTGGTGCTGAAGCCGAAATTTCTGGTGTTGGACGAACCCACCTCATCGCTTGACCGCTCCGTGCAATCCCAGGTGCTCGACCTGCTGCGAATGTTGCAGACGCGGCATCAGCTCACCTACCTCTTCATCAGCCACGACCTCAAGGTGGTCCGGACCCTCTGCCACGACCTGCTGGTGATGAAAGACGGGGAGGTCGTGGAATTTGGAGAAACCGAAGCCTTGATTGCAAACCCTCGGCACCCCTACACCCAAACCCTGCTCTCCTCCGCGTTCTCAAGGCACTCATCTGCTTGAGTGATCAGCGTCAAACCTTCGGCCCAGGAGCAAGATGCTGGAGTTCGTCCAGCTGGTCTCCCCCGATGGAAAACGCTTGGCCGAAGCCCTTGACGAACAAGCCGGATTCCGGAGTCAGGCGGAACAAGTGGAAATCCCCCAGCCCCTTGAGCAGCGTGACGATTTCGCCAAACTGCTGCTCAAACTCTGCCATGATCTGCCCCCACTCCTTGGATTCCCGCTCCACTTGCACTGCTTGGCACTGAAAGCTGATGCGCTTGCGGACAAAGATTTCCTGGGCTTGCGCTTCCGCTTCGATCAGCAGCACACTCGCACATCCGGAAGCCCGCAGGAGTCCGGTGTGGCGGGCAAGGTCGCTGAGGAAAACGTAGAACCAACCCTTGGGACTGAGAACGTGCGGGGCGTAGCTGAGGTCCGGCTTTCCTGTCTCGTCCACGGTCGCCAGACACAGGCTGCGGAAGGACTGAAGCAAGGTCCGGTACTCCTGTGCCGCCTGTTCAAGATTCGTGGACATTTTGATTTATTATCATTAAAAATCAAAAAATGAGTTTTGCGTTAAACTTGACACCGTGTGGCGGTCGTTTTTTCCAAAAAACACTCGATTTCAAGAAAATAAACCCTAACCTCCTCTTATGGATTATTCATGTAAGTCATTGATTTTTCAATTAATTTAAAATAATGAAAAACTATATCCCAAGAAAATGATCAAATAAAAAAACATTTATTATCAAGAGGTTAGGGCTAAGGTTTTCTTCTCAAAAGCAAAGATTATTGTTGATTTGGCCCCCCGAAATCGCGGATGATTAGAACAGACTGAGATAACCCGACATGGAAGGCAGGTTCTCCCTCGAATGGATTCTGACCCACACCGCTGGAACAACTTAAAACGCGACCTCAAGCACCGACTCGGAACCTCAGGAGCCTCACACTGGATGGATGAACTCCAATTGCTGTCGATCTCACCCAAGCGGGTGGTGATCGGAGGACTGGAGCATGAAATCTACCGGTATGACCTCCGGATGAACCACGAGGCCGAGTTACGCTCCGCCCTTGCACGATTCTACCCGGACAAGGGCGGATTCCGTGACCGTCTCATCGAATACCGCATGGGATGTGCCGCTGGCCCAAAGCAGATCGTGGAGCAGATCGCCCTGCCGCTCAACACCTCTGCCGAATCGACCGCCTCCACTCCCCTCCAACTCGCTTCCGATTCGGCGAATTCCACCCCCCCTCAGCGTTTCCAGCCTCCCGTTGTCATGGCCCCCGCTGTGGGAGAATTCAATCAACTCGCCTGCCGGGCCGCGGATGCCATCCTGGATGATCCTGGACAGCGGTTCAACCCCTGCACCATCTTCGGGAAAAGCGGCCTCGGCAAGACCCGGTTGCTGCACTACCTGCGGGACGTCCTCTCGAAATCGCACCCGGACGCTGCGCTGCAGTTGGTTTCGGCGGAGGCCTTCCTCAACGAGTTCGTGCAAAGCCTCCGCAAGCAGCGCATGGCCGAGTTTCGGAAACGCTACCGTACCCTCGATGTGCTGCTGGTGGATGGCCTGCAAATCCTCAAGGACGCCAAGCAGGCACAAACCGAACTGCTGCACACCGTGGACACCCTGCGCACGCTGGGCAAGCAAGTCGTGCTGACTGCACTGGTGCCGCCTTCAAAGCTCGACGGGCTTCTTGAGCTGCTCGCCTCGCGTCTGGAACAGGGCATGGTGCTGGAAATCTCGGAACCGTCCCCAGCGGACCGCCGGGTGATCCTCGACCAGCTCGCCCGTCAGCGGTCACTGAACTTGCCCCCGGAGGTGTTTGCCTTCGTTGCCGAAACCGTCCACGGTTCCGTGGGCAAACTGGAAGGTGCCCTGCTGCGGCTGGAGGCCCATGTCTCACTGATGGCGCAACCCATCACCCTCGATCTCACCAAGCGCCTGCTCCACGATCTGATTCCGGAGCGCCCTGTATCCCGCGAAGAGAAACGTTTCAAGGCGGCGCAGGGCATCCTGAAGTTTCTGGCGTGGAAGTTTGAGGTGGGGCTTGACGAACTCACCTCCACCCGCCGGGACCAAAAGCTGGTCCGGGTCCGGCAAATCGCAGTGCTGTTCCTCAAGGAGATGACCTCACTCTCACTCACCGAAATCGGCGAACTGCTCCACCGCAACCACTCGACCATGCACAGTTCCCTCGTCCGCATTGAGAAACAGCTCAAAACCGACTCGTTCTTCCGAAGCAAACTCAACGCCATCCGGGAGGAACTCCTCGGCAAAGTCGAAGCCCAAGACGCCCCTGCCCGACAAGCCCGCCTGTTCTAAGACCGTTTTCTTTTATTACCCTGACAATACCTTCCCACATTGAGCAGGCACCAAATAGTGGGTGGTCTCCCTCTTGAGTGTTGTTGCGTTTTTGGTTACTCTTGAGGATTGTGTTCACCCTATTTCTGAGAG
>PBTB01000084.1 GCA_002726945.1 Deltaproteobacteria bacterium
AAGGCTTTCCAGGAGATCAGCCAACGATTGCAGCGAGACAAATTACTTCCCAAATACTTTGTTCGCATCTCGCCAGCCAGTTGTAGCGGGTGAACTATTAAGCGGGAGTCGCCTAATAACGAAACCGAGGCAAGCAAAAGATGGCTGAATATATCCCGACCCCCGTTGACTGGGTACGCAACCAGGTTGAACTGTATGAAAGCAGCGGTGGCAAGGAGGGAACCACGTTGCGTGAAACCGGATTGCCCTGCATTCTTGTGACGCATACGGGCAACAAGACTGCTGCGATTCGCAAGACACCCCTGATGCGGGTAGAGGACAACGGCAGTTATGTACTCATCGGCACTCGAGGGGGGGCGCCGAAAAATCCGTCTTGGGTCTATAACCTGCGTGCATATTCCGAGGTGGAAATTCGAGATGCTACCAAAATATTCCATATGCGAGTCAGGGAGGTGACTGACGAACCGGAACGCTCACGGTTGTGGAAACTTGGGGTGGCGGCCTTTCCACCTTATGAAGATTATCAGCAGAAGACCAGCCGCAAAATACCGGTGTTCCTTGCCGAACCGGTCTAACCCTGCCTGAAACCACCTTACAAGAGCACACACCAAACAACTATTCAAAGTTTAGTCGCCAAAAACCCTTGCAATCCCCGGTCTCGTGGAGGAGTGGACATAAGGGGGCAATCCAAAAAATCCACCGTCTCGGCACCGTCCTGTGCTGGGTCCCGACTCTCAGCATCTCACTCAAGGCATTTGCATGCGTTTCTCGATCTTTGAACTCAACTGCGGTATTGTCGTCATGGTGGGGTGTCCTGGCTGGGTTGTTTGAATGCTCATGCACATTAAACCAACCAGGTACGCCGTCTTTGCAACCCCTCATACACCAGATTCGATTACAGTTCAAGATGCCGGGGCTTTGGTCATTTGCGTGGATTCTTCTGCTTCCGGTCGGATACGTTCTCATGTTGGGGCTGCTGCAACACAAACTCATCTACCACCCCCGCCCGTATGACTCCAACGAATACACCCATCTTGTCGACTCCGAATTCGAGGAAATCCGTTACCACACCTCCGAGGGCGAGCAGGTCGCTTTCTACCGACCTCCGACTTCTGGGACCCAAACCCCGGAATTCCTCTGGGTGTTCTTCAGCGGCAACGCCTCGCTTGCACTCAACTGGACGTGGCTGACCCAGCAGGTGGAAGCCTCAGAGGTCGGGTTTTTGCTCATCGACTATCCGGGATACGGACGTTGCGAAGGGGCGGCCTCCCCGCAAACCATCCTTGAATCGAGCGAGCAGGCGTTACAGGAAACGTGGACGATGCTTGGAGTTGCGGGCAATGGAGAGACTCCCGGCTTGGGCGTGTTCGGTCATTCGCTGGGCACGGCGACGGGTTTGCAGTTTGCCGTGCGACATCCGGTGCGGAAGGTGGTGTTGATTTCACCGTTCACCAGCATGGAGGACATGGCCGCGCTGGTGGTGGGACGCTGGGGAACTCCGTTTCTGCGTCACAACTTTGACAACCGGGCACGGTTGCGGGAACTGCTCAAACGCGATCCTGCTCCAGAAATCCATCTCTTCCACGGAACGGAAGATGAAACCGTTCCGGTGAGTATGGGCCGGGAACTGGCCGGGTTCGATCCGCAAAAAATCCGCTACACCGAACTCTCCAACAGCACTCACAATTCTGTCCTTGACGATGCACGTTCCGCCATCCTGAAATCCCTCAATCCATGATTCCAGAAACGCTTAAAATCTGGTGGCTGGCCTTACGTCCTCAAACGCTTGGTGCGGCAGTTGCGCCTGTGTCGGTGGGAACCGCAATGGCTTTCGCCGATGGCAGGGGGCACACCTTCGCCGCACTCGCGGCCTTGCTGGGTGCCTTGCTGATCCAAATCGGAACCAACTTTGCGAATGACTATTTCGACTTTGTGAAAGGCGCAGACACACAAGAACGGCTCGGACCAGTCCGGGCAACCCAAGCGGGATTGGTGGCTCCGGAGGCGATGCGCCACGCCTTTGGGCTGACTTTCGGCCTCGCGTTTCTGTTGGGCCTCTACCTTGTGACTCGGGGGGGCTGGCCGATTGTGATCATCGGCCTCTGCTCCATTGCGGCAGGCATCGCCTACACGGGCGGCCCCTACCCGCTGGCCTATCACGGATTGGGAGATGTGTTCGTGCTGATCTTCTTCGGCCCTGTGGCAGTGGGGGGGACATATTATGTACAGGCGCAGGACATCCACAGCACCGTGCTGTTGGCAGGTTTGGGACCAGGGTTGATTGCCACTGCCCTGCTTGCCGTCAACAACCTTCGGGATGCCGACACCGACGAGCAATCCAACAAGCGCACCCTCGCTGTGCGTTTCGGGAAGGATTTCGTCCGCCACGAGTATGTGCTGGCGGTTGGGGTGGCCCTGCTGCTGCCGGTGCTGTTGGTGTTGGAATCCGGAAGCCACTGGGGGGCGTTACTTGCACTGCTGTCGTTGGGAATCGGGCGTTTGCCGATTCAGCAGATTCTGCGTGGCACGGAAGGTATTGAACTCAACCAAACCCTTGCGCTCACCGGAAAGTTCCTGCTGCTCTACAGCCTCCTCCTTGCCCTCGGCTGGCTGCTCGGCTGATGGTCTCCAAACTCCACTGGCGCATTTACCGCTACCGCCTTCCACTGACCCAACCCCTCCGGATGCTGGGGCGCACCCTGCATGAGCGTGTGGGGCTTTTGCTCCAACTTGAAGACGACTCTGGCAATCAAGCGGAGGGTGAACTTGCCCCGCTTCCGGGAGTGCATTCCGAAACGCTGGAGGAGTGCTTGCAGCAACTCCATGCCGGGTTTGCCGAATCCAAGTGGCCGCAGCTTGCACCAGCGCTGCGCTTTGGGCTGGAGATGGCACAATGGAATCTGCGGGAGCAGCAGGGACAAACCACGCCTGCAGGGCCACTGGTGATGCTGGCTCCGCTGCCTGTCAATGGATTGCTGATGGGGAGCGCTGCTGATTTGGTTGCAGAATGCGAACGCCTCCGAACCGCAGGGTTTCAGGCGGTCAAGCTCAAGCTGGGACGAGAATCGGTTGCAACCAATGTGGAGCAGGTCCGGGTGGTCCGGGAATCGCTGGGACCGGAGGTGGAACTGCGGCTGGATGCAAACCGGGCGTGGACGCTGGAGCAGGCGCAAGACTTTGCGGAGCAAATCCAAGGAGCGAAAATCGCCTACTGCGAAGAGCCGTTGCAGCGTCCGGAAGACTTGCCAAGACTGCATGAAAGCACAGGTCTGCCGCTTGCACTGGACGAATCCTTGTGGACGAATCCGGAACCCTCCACCCTGTCGCTACAGGGCGTTCGTGCCGTGGTTCTCAAACCGGGGGTGCTGGGGGGCTGGCGAGCGACCTCGCGCTGGGTGCGCTGGGCGCGGAAGCAGCAGCTCCGTGTGGTGTTCACCAGTTGTTTCGAATCCGGGCTGGGGCTGGCGTGGATTGCCCGTATGGCCTCCGCCTTGTCCCACACTCCAACTCCATGCGGACTGGACACCGGAAAGTGGCTGGTGCAGGATTTGGTGGTTCCATCGCCGAAAGTTGCGGGGGGATTCCTGTGCTTGCCGAAGACCCCGAGATTGTGCGAGGAAGTCTTGGAACTGCTTGAGGAAGGGGACGGGTGAGCCTCTCGATCACCCCGGGTTTGTGGCAGCAAGCCAAGGAGCATTGGGGCGACACCCCCTTGCTGATCACCCCACAGCAAACGTGGGGGTTCCGCCAGTTTTTGCAGGAGTCCGCAACGCTGGCTACGTTGCTGCCTTACCAACCGGGAACCTGCATCGGCTTTTCCGACGCCCATCCGGAGCAGCTTTTACCCAAGCTCTTCGCCTGCTGGATGCAGGGATTGGTTACGGTTCCCGTCAACCCCGCTCTGCCTGAATCCCAAAGGCTATCCCTTTTCAAACAGATCGGTTGCCAAGACGTTTTGGGGGAGGTGATTACGGACGATTCCCCACCGCCCGGCTCGTGCCCCACCGTGGATTTGGGCGCTCCCGCGCTCGTTGTGTTCACTTCGGGGAGTACGGGAACACCCAAGGCGGTTGCGCTTTCTCTGGAAAATTTTCTTTGGAGTGCGGAGGGGGCGAATCAGGTGATGCCGCTGGAACCTAGAGACCGCTGGTTGTTGGCCCTGCCCCTGCATCACGTTGGTGGTTTGGCAATCGTGTTTCGCACATTGCTGGCGGGCGCGGCGCTGGTGATCCCTGCGAATCGGCATGACCTCGCCCGCACGATTGCAACTCAGGGCATCACGCACCTCTCGCTGGTGCCCATGCAACTCCATCGGCTTCTGCAAACCGCAGTGGGGCGTTCGGCCTTGCAACAGCTCAAGCTCATCCTGCTGGGCGGTGCAGGGATTCCGGAACCACTGCTTCAGCAGGCGGGCGAGTTGGGACTTGCAGTCTTCGCCAGTTACGGCTGCACGGAACTGGCCTCGCAGGTGGCGACCGGACCCTTGCGAAAACGCGGGGATCGTTGGGAAACCACCGCCGCCGTACTGCCAAACCGGGAACTCCACATTGACGAATCCAGTGTGATTCACGTTCGGGGTAAATCGCGCTTCCTCGGGTACCTCACGAATTCCGGGCTCCAGCAACCCTTTGATGCCGAAGGCTGGTTTGCAACCGGGGATTTGGGCCGCTGGGACGGGGAACGGCTGGAGGTGTTGGGCCGCAAGGATGCGATGTTCATCACAGGCGGAGAGAACGTGCATCCAGAGCGCATCGAGCGCGAGTTGCTGGCCTTTCCCGGCGTGGAACAGGCGGTCGTGGTTCCCGTGGAGGATGCGGAATTCGGGGCACGCCCGGTGGCGTTTGCGCGCATGGCTGAGGGGGTTTGCTTTCCGGACGAGCAGAGTTTTCGGAGTTTCCTGCAAGCACAACTGGTGGGATTTGAGGTGCCGGACTTATTTCTGCCGTGGCCGGAACCCCTCCACTCCGGACTGAAACCCCATCGCCCCAAATTTGCCAAACTTGCCCAGACGCACTTCAACCGCTGGGTGCCGCAGCGGCCTTTCCAAAATTGGCTCAAGCAGCACCCTCCAGGCTGGAAATCCATCCTGCGTTGTGGTGACCAACAGGTGTTCGAGGTGATCAACCACAAGAGGGGTGGGCGATCAGGAGGGGTGTTCGTGCTGGCGGATCTGCGACAAACCGTGATGGAGTGGCTGCTGGACTCCGGCAACCTGAAACGCCTGCTTGACGATGCCGGCGGAATTCCAGTGTCGTGGCATCCGGTTCTGCAGGCGGCCACCCGCAGTGTCCGGGAGTGCATCGAGATTGTGCGCTTGCTGGAAGACGATCCCCATCCCGTCGAGTTGGAAGCGTGGGATGCCCGTAGTTGGAAGCGGTTGACGCTTTCCGTCGTCACAACTTCCGGCCCCTCGAAACCGCTGTGGCTGCCACTGGAATTCCGCAACGTGAGCGTTTCCACCGCAACGGGTTCACATGATGCCCTCATCGCTCTTCCGGCAAAACCAACCCCGATCACCAATCTCCGATCACCAACCACCAATCTCCGAAACCCAGAGCAGGTTTTCCAGTGTGGCGTGTGTATCCCGGAATTTTCGCGTGACTATCTGCTCCGTGCCCTGTTCTGGAACGCAGGCTCGCAGCAGCGTTTCCTCGGCTGGAAAGTGCAGCGGCTTCGAGAAACGGACGGCACGGAACGGGATCAACCGTTTTGGGACACTTCACTTCCGGAAGAGCAGGTGCTCGAGGCCAGCTTGCGACAATTGTTTCCTATTGATGCCGAGGACTGGGAGCGGTCCAACACCCCTGAGCGCGAACGGGTGCGCCGTCGGGAATTTCAGGCACGGCTTGAGGGCGTGCTCGGCCAAGGGCAACCATGACCACTCCAGCGGTTCTGCTGCTTATTCCAGCCTCCAGCTACCGGACTCACGATTTCCTGGAAGCAGCTCACGCCCTCGACCTGGAGGTGCAGGTGGGCACGGATCAATCCCAAGTGCTGGCGGAGGTGGTTCCGGATCGGACACTGGTTCTCGATTTTTTCGAAGCAGAAATCGCACTTGCCGCCATTGCCGAACTGCACTCGCGCCACCCACTCAGCGTGGTGCTGGGCGTGGATGACGAATCCGTGGAATTGGCCGCACAGGCGAATCAGCGTTTGAGAATTCCGCACAACTCACCGACCTCGGTTTCATTGACTCGTGACAAGTTTGGGATGCGGCAGTGCCTCGCCAAGGCGGGCCTTGCCAGTCCCGGTTTTCAGCGTTTTTCGGTGGCATCCGATCCGGAAACCCTGCGGGATTCCATCCGCTATCCCTGCGTTCTCAAACCAACCTTTCTGGCCGCCAGCCAAGGTGTGATCCGGGCGGATGCCCCCGGTGAGTTCAACACAGCGTTCCGGAGCTTGCAGGAGTTGCTCGCTGATCCAGAGCTTCAGAAACGAGGAGGTGAGCGAGCGAAATGGGTGCTGGTGGAGGACTACCTCCCCGGACTCGAGGTCTCGCTGGAAGGAGTACTGACCGATGGATGCTTGCAGACGCTGGCCCTTTTCGACAAGCCCGATCCGCTGACAGGGCCGACTTTTGCCGAAACACTCTATGTCGCGCCGTCGCGGCTTCCGGAAACCGTGCAGCAGTGTGTTCGGAAGGCAGTGGAACAAACCGCACAGGCACTGGGGTTGACCACAGGTCCGGTTCACGCAGAAGCTCGTGTTCACCAAGGAAAGGTCTGGATGCTGGAATGCGCCGCCCGGACGATTGGGGGGCTGTGTTCGCGGATGCTGGCCTTCAGCGGAGGGATGTCGCTGGAAGCACTGATCCTGCGCCACGCGCTGGGCCGGGACATTCAAACCGCCCAAACCATCAGCAATGCTTGTGGGGCGCTGATGCTGCCGGTTCCAAAAGACGGAACCCTGCACACCATTGCAGGCTGGGACACGGTTCGTGAAATTTCTGGAGTGGAGGCGGCGGTGCAATCGCTGCCCAACGGCACGGCAGTGCGTACCTTGCCGCACGATGCGAGGTATCTGGGATTTGTGCTGGTGCGGGAAAAAACTCCCGCAGCGGTGGAGACCACGCTCCGGGAAGCGTGGACACAACTGCAGGTCGAGATTGACTAAACGACCTCGGAGCCGCCGGACCCGGCAATGACGATCGTGCCTTCCTCCTCCAAGGTCTTGACAACCTTGATGATTTTCTGCTGAGCCGATTCCACGTCCGCAACCCGCACCGGCCCGAGGTTCTCCAAATCGTCCCGCACCATGTCCCCCTGCTTGGAGGACATGGAGGAGAAAATCAGCTCCTTCACGGCATCGCTGGCGGTCTTGAGTGCCATGGTGAGGTCTGGAATATCAACATCCTTGAGGACCGTCTGCATCTGCTTGGCGTCAATGGCCGAGAGGTCCTCAAAGGTGAACATGAGTTCGCGGATCTGCTCGGCGAGATCCGGATTAGCCTCCTCAATGCTCGAAAGGATGCGCGTCTCAGTGGCCTTGTCCACGGCGTTGAGGATTTCGGAGACAGGGCCAACCCCGCCCACCTTGGTGACCATGCTGCTCGCGCTCTTCATCTCCTCGTAAAGCACATCGTTGAGTTCCGAAACCACTCCGGGGGGGATACTTTCAAGCACCGCCATGCGGTACAAGACATCGGCTTGCAGGTTTTCGGGGAGGTTCCGGAGGACGATGGAGGATTGGTCGGTGTTGCGGATGTAGGAAAGCACCAGCGCGATGGTTTGTGGATGCTCGCTCCGCAGGTAGTTGGAAATCATCACAGGGTCGGCGTAACGAATGGAGTCCAGCCCGCCTTCCTCCTGTCCGGAGTGCAGGCTGCCCTCCAGTTCCTTTGCCTTCTCCGCACCCAGTGCCTTGCTGAGGGCGTTCTTGACGAAATCCGGAGAGGCGTTGATGTTGACCCCCTCATCCTGAGTGACGGAGTTGCGGTAGAACTCCTCCAGCACGATGTCAAGCTCTTCCGGTGCGACATCGGTGAAGCGGGTCATGTAGTAGCCCACCTGCTGGATTTCCGATTCGTCCAGATTCTTCATCACTTCCGCTGCGCCGTCCTCGCCGAGGGCGAGCAGCAGGATGGCGGCCTTCTTCGGGCCGGTGAGTTTTCCAACACTCATGAGCTTCCCTTCTCATGCGGTCGCTGTCGCTATGGGCTGTCCGGTGCAGGAAGAACTGGCGGACCCTGCGGTCCCGCACGCGCTCAGGCCCGGCCTTGGGCCTGCATGAGGGTCACGAAGCGGTTGAAGAGGTATTGGGCATCATGGGGACCCGGCGCAGCCTCGGGGTGATACTGCACGGAGTATGCCGGGTGGGTGAGGGATTCAAGGCCCTCAACGGTCTGGTCGTTGAGGTTGCGGTGCGTGACGCGCACATCATTGGGAAGGGAGGTTTCCTCCACGGCGAATCCGTGGTTGTGGCTGGTGATCTCGATCTTCTCGGTGGCGTAATCCATGACCGGATGGTTGCCCCCGTGGTGCCCGCACTTGAGCTTGTAGGTCTGGCACCCCAGTGCAAGGGAGAAAATCTGGTGCCCCAGGCAAATGCCGAAAATGGGAACCTGACCGAGGAGCTGCGACACGGCCTCAACGGCTTCTGTGACCACTGCCGGGTCTCCGGGACCGTTGGAGAGGAAGACCCCATCGGGCTGCATTTCCAGCACTTCCGAGGCCGGAGTGTTCCACGGCACCACCGTGACGTGCATGCCCTGCTGGGCCATCAGTCGCAGGATGTTGTGCTTGATCCCAAAGTCGTAGGCCACGATCCGGAAGCGCACCTCACCCTCAGTGGGCCAGGCGTACAGTTCTCGGGTGGAGACCCGGCGGGCCAGATTTTGCCCCACCATTAACGGTAGCGCGAGGGCTTCCTCCCGGAGCATGTCCAGCGTGTGCTGCGAGTCGACAGGCACGATCAGGCCACTGCACTCCCCGGTTTCCCGGAGGGTGCGGACGAGTGCACGTGTGTCCACGCCTTCCAGAATCGGGATGCGCTGCTCCGTGAGCCAGTCATCCAGCGTTTGCGTGGAGCGCCAGTTGCTGGCCACCAGACTCAATTCCCGGATCACCAGCGCCGCTGCATGGATCGTCCCGGATTCCATGTCCTCCGGATTCACCCCGTAATTGCCAATCTGCGGGCAGGTCATTGTGACGATCTGACCCGCATAGGAGGGATCGGAGAGGATTTCTTGGTAACCCGTCAGGGAGGTGTTGAAGATGACTTCGCCCGTCGCCTCCATCGGCGCTCCGAGCAGGTGTCCCCGAAAATAGAGGCCGTTGCTCAGGACCAGCAGACCGTCGGTCATGGGTTAATCGAGAATGTAGAGGTTGTCGAGGTTGAAGTCTTGGTCTTCAAGGGCAATATCCTCCACACAGAAGAGCGCCTTGCCCACAAGGGTGGTGGAAACACGATTGGATTCCGCGTGTTCCAATTGCAAATGCGTTGCCCCCGCTTCGGCAGCTTGGTTCCGAGCTTTGATCAGTGCCTGATGCCGACTGTTGGCCGTGCCAACCAGCCCAAGGGCGCGCACCTCGCTTCGCAGGGAGCATCCGGGAAGTTGAGTGCGATTGCCCACGACCACAACCTCCTGCCCCTTGGGGGAAAGCAGGACGGACGAGGTCGCACAAGCGGTCAAGCCTCCCAAGCTGAGCAGCAGCCCCAAGCGGAATAGTGAAGCCGTCATAAAAAAATCTGGACAGGGTTCAAGGCACTGTCGTCAGGATTTGTCCTCCCGTTCGTTCCGCAAGCAGGTGCAGGGCTGGAAGATTGGGGGCGATTTCGTGCTGTTCCAACCACTCATCCACCACCGTGAGGGGGAAGGTGGCGTCCCGCATGTCGGTACAGCGACAGGAGACTTGGAGCGTGTACATGCCTGACGACAGTGCTGGAAGTTGAATATAGGGGTTTTGTCCAGAAAGATCGAGTGCTTCTTCATGCACGGTCGCATCAAACTGGGGATCCAGCACCTCCAGCCAGACGCGAGTTGCCTTCGTTGGAGGTTCAATCATACCGTGAATCGGCTCGGAAACGTGGTAGGGGCGTGTCCGAAATCCTTGGAAAATCGCCTGCCGCTCATGCCGGGGTTGCTGGAGCAGGGCTTGCCAGAGCAGCGAAAAGTGCAGGTTGTGGCTCAGGCGGTTTCCGGAATCCGGCGGACGACGCCACTGCCAGGACGCCGGTTCCAGAATCCAATCCACCCGACCGTAGCGATAGGGGGTGCGGATCAGCAGTGGGGACGGAGCGGTACTGAATTTCACAAGGAGCGTTTGAAAACCCGCCTGCTGCTGAAGCTGGACTGGCGAGAGCAAATCCTGTTCGCGGAAACGCCACTGTGGTTGATGCTGAAAACGAATGGAACCGAGTCCGGTGCCTTCCGTAAGAAATAGTTCCTGATAGCCCTCGAAGTGTTTGGCGTCCTCTCCACCGATGACGATGATCCTGCCGCCCTCGGCGAGGTAGCGCTGGAAGCTCTGGCGGAATTCGAGCTTGCGGAGGTAGGTCTGGATATCGAAATTGTGAAACAGCACCGTGTCGAACTTGAAGAGTTCGCGCAGAAACAACTCCTGAACTGGAAACTGGATGAGGGCGAGTTCGGATTCCGGGATATTCTGGGAGTCCTCAAAGGGGTTTCGCAGGATGAAGAAGGCGATGAGGTCCATCTCCGGAAGCGACTTGAGTTGCTGGCGCAGTTGCAGCACGTCCCAGCTTGGTCGTCCGGCAATGTGCAGCACCTTGAGCTTTGGAGTGCGAACCGTGATCGGCAGGTAGGCGAGATTGTCGTGAGGATTGCTGTCAGGAGCCACCGGCAGCAGTTTCAGGGTGAGCAGGGTTTCGCTCCGCAGCATGGGCATCCACGCAAGTTCGAGTGGTGTTTTGGAGTCTCCGGCAGGAAGCTCGACGGACTTGCGGGCAAGCACGGAACGCCCGTCCATCAGCACCACATCGGTGTGCTGCCGTTCCGGGAGCGAGGCGTGAACCGTCACCTGCATCGTGAGCGGCTGGTTGACAAAGGCCACCCGTAGCGCCGTGTCGATGCGCAGTCCGGCTCCGGGTTGCGGACGAATCGGTGGAACCAGCGTGTGGATCACGAGCTTGGAGTCCTGCCACTGCTGTGCAAGCGCTTCCCAAGCTTGCGGTTGCTCGGTGTCCAATCCGTCGCTGACGAGCAGCACTTCACTGCCCGCAGGCAATCGTGCGTCGTCGTGAAAACGCTGGAGTGCGGCGATCAGCGGCGATTGCGAGGGCCAACCCGCTGGACCTGCTGCGCCCGCAAAGAGATCAATGAAGTGGAGGTCGTGATCCGGAAAATCCTGCTTGATGGTGGAAACCAATTTGGTGGGGAGCCACTCGTCGGGTGAATTTCCAGTGTGACCACCCTCCGGAAGATCGAGCCACTTGGCCATGCTGGCGCTGGAGTCCACCAGCACATGCAGCGATCGTGCGTCCCGAAGTTGCTGCGTGCTCGTGACCTGCGCGAGTATGAGCAACAGCAGGAGCAGGCTGATTCGCAGAAATAGGCTCGTTTTGCGGAAGGGATGCCGCTTCCGAAACAGCAGGGCAAGGTAGCCGACGGACGCGAGCAGTGCAAGCCCGCAAAGTGCGTGAAAACTCGCAGGCACGGATCAGGAAAGCCCCAGCCGCTGCCCGCCGTCACCGCCCCGGCAGTCGGGTGTCTGGTGCGGAGTCGCACCCGCCGCCTGCCACTGCTCCGGAGTTTGGGCGCGGATCGAGAGCGCGTGGACGGGTCCGGAAACCTCGTCGTGCAGGATGCCGTACACCATCTGGTGCCGCTCCCGCAGCTTGGCTCCGGAAAATTTCTCGGAAACGACCGTGACCTTGAAATGCGACTCTGAACCCGGAGGAACGTTGTGGCGCTGACTTTCATTCTCCACTTCCAGAAATTCGGGTTGGAAGGCGTCTTGGAGTTTGCTTTCGATGGCGTGTTGAACCTGCATGGGGCGCTGGGGCTTGGGTTTCAATTCCCTAATTGTAGCACAGAAACCCACATTGAGCAGGTGACATTCTGTAAAAAATGATTTAAGATACTGATGTTACGAAATTCATCTAACATATTGAAATAACTTACTAAAAACAGTA
>PBTB01000085.1 GCA_002726945.1 Deltaproteobacteria bacterium
CCAAGGGCTTTCCAAGGGAGGTACATACCACGCATCGGCATAGCCTATTCTAGTCTCACTCGCATAGCGAGTGGTTTACTCAGGTTAATTACTTCGCGGAATCCCAATCCGCGATGCTGGAGCAGATGCGTTAACCAGCGACCTCCTCGCTTGCGGGTGGCGACACCCGCACCCCGGCTCATTCTGCATCAAGCCGCACCCCACGGTGCAGGCGGATTTGCCACTCCTGCTTGTACTGGCTCACAAACCCCTCGATCAAGACGGTTTCTCCGCGTTTCAAACCCTCCAGCTTTTGCCAGCGCCGCTGGTTCTCAAACGTGATCACGGGCACTCCGGAACGGATTTGATCGTGTTCAAGGTAAACGAGTTTTGCGCCCTTGCGCAGCTTCCGGATTTTCTGAATCGTGCCGACCACCCGAATAAACCGGTCCTGCAACTCCGGGAGGTGAATGCGCCGCGCTGCTACTTTCTTGATCCGGAACCACGGATTCTTCGCGGAATAGACGGTCTTGCCCTCACGCCTAAGCCGCTGGAGGTAGCGCTTGCGGGAGGTGCGGCTGCTCCAGATGCCGCGCTGGCGCTCAAACGCCGCGACCTCCGCACGGGCGTAGGTGACATAGTCTTCCGGAAACGCAAAGCGCGTGTCGAAGTAGCTGTGTCCCTGCGTGATGAGTCCGAGGTTGACGTTGCGTCCTTCGGATTCCAACACTCCAAGCAGCCGACCGTGGTTGCCCTTGGGGTAGTCCGGATTGACCCAAAGCCGGATCTGCCGCCTCTCCAACACTTCCGCAAGAAACGCCTTCGCGGACTGGCCCAAGCGCACATCCCTTCCCTTGTGGGATTTCGAGAGTTCCGGCGTGTCCACATACAAGAGCCGGATGCGCTCCCGCGACTTCGTCAGTCGGCCATCCCCGTTGAGGTCGGCGTCGAAGGTGTCGCCGTCGATCACCCGAAATTTGCGTCCGGAAAGCAGCAGCGCATCCCAACCGTCCGGCAAGGCTTGGGTTCCAGCAAGGGCGTCTTCGCCACTCAAGGCCAGTAGCAGGACAGGCAGCATCCGGGACAAGACGATTCTCCACATGCCCCCACGCTAACGGGGACGCCCAAATTAGACAAGGCATGGAAAAACGCTTGCACAGATCTGCGGCTCGCCCTACACTGCCGCTATCTTCAATACGGTTACACGGCATGCCCCAAAACGAACAACCCATCACCGTTGCAGTCTATGGGCTGGTCGGCTTCTCCAGGTCCAAGGAACTCCAATTCCCCACCGACGACCTCTACGTTGGCAAACTCTTCGAACACGGCCAGCGGCAGTACGAGGTGGCCACCATCATCCGCAAGAGCGACACTCAGGTGATGATCAACGTCATCTGCATGTCTGCGTTCTGAGCCCCTGTGGCCGAGTCCGGTCCCCGTCCCACCTGCTTTCTGCAAATCGTTCCGGAAACGGCGGGGGCACGTACTGATCAGGTGTTGGCCACACATCCGGAAGTTCCCTCTCGCGTCACCGCCCAGCGACTGATTGCCGACGGGCACGTCCGCCTCAACGGCTCCGTCCTCGGCAGTGCCTCCCGCCGTCTGCACGCGGGGGATCAGTTGGACTGGACCCCGCACCCTCCGGAACCGCTGGAACTCATTCCTGAACCCGGCCCACTGGAAATCCTCCACGAAGACGCACACCTGATCGTCCTCAACAAGCCCCCCGGACTGGTCGTGCATCCGGCTCCAGGACATGCCATCGGCACCCTCGTCCATCGGCTCTTATACTACTGCCCGAACCTCTCCGGAATCGGCGGAGTGCGGCGACCGGGCATTGTGCATCGGCTCGACAAAGACACCTCCGGAGTGCTGGTGGTCGCCAAAACCGATCCGGCGCATCAGCACCTTGCCCGGCAGTTTCAGGAGCATTCGGTGAAGCGACAGTATCAGACGCTAGTCTGGGGAAAACCGAAAGCGGAGCAGGGCACAGTGGACGCGCCCCTCGGTCGGCATCCGACGCGCCGCAAGGACATGGTGGTCATTGAAGGCGGACGCCGTGCCGTCACCCACTGGAAGGTGTTGAAGCGTTTTGCGGGGATCACGCTGCTCGCATGTCGGCTGGAAACCGGACGCACCCACCAAATCCGCGCCCACCTCGCCAGCCTCGGCTTGTCGGTCGTGGGCGATCCCCAATACGGACGTTCGCCCCTGCGACGGCTCGGAAAACTCTCCTCCCACGCCCGCACGGCCCTCTCCGGATTCCAGCGCCAAGCCCTGCACGCCGAACGGCTAGGGTTTATCCATCCTGAAAGCGGAGAATCCCTGATGTTCCGCACGGAACCTCCGGAGGATTTTCAGGCACTCGTCACAGTACTGGAGTCCAAAGGAACTTTCGACAACCTTGCTCTCACGTAGGGCCTGCTGAAAAACATTTGCACTGATACAAGTAACTGATATAATTTATGATAATTCGTTGAGTTCGCCTACTCAAGGCAGTCAAAGTGCAAGGTTTTTGAACGCTGCGGGAATCCCCAGGCCATCAACTATCTGATTTCCAATGTATTTTTCTCTTCGCTTTTGGTGAAGTGAAAATTTTTCAGAGGAACAACACTTAGGGGGGTGACTCTCCCATCCTGATGCTCCCGAATTTCTTCTAAACCAGCGCCTGTCTTTTGTGAAGTGCATAACAGGCTCTAGGGCTGGGAGGGAGGCTCCGGAGTGTCCTTGAGCGCGTTCTGTACTTGTTCGACCATCTGCTTGGAGCCGATGTATAGCGGACAACGCTGGTGCAACTCGCCGGGAGAAATTTCCAGAATACGGCGGGTGCCGTCGGTGGCGGTGCCTCCGGCCTGCTCCACAATGAACGCGAGCGGGTTGCATTCGTATAACAACCGAAGTTTTCCGGAGGGGGCTTTCACGGTGGGCGGATAAAGATAGATACCGCCCTTGAGCAGGTTGCGATGGAAATCCGCAACAAGGGAGCCGATGTAGCGGGCGGTGAGCTTGCGCTGCCGTGCGCCGTCGAGATAGGCCCGGATGCCTGCGGGAAAATCGTTCCAGTTGCCCTCGTTGATCGAGTAAATCCTGCCGTTCTCCGGGGTGCGCATGTGCGGATGCGAGAGGAAGAACTCTCCCAGTGAAGGCTCGTAGGTGAAGCCGTTGACCCCGCGTCCGGTGGTGTACACCAAAACGGTGGAGGAGCCGTAGAGGACGTAGCCTGAGGCGACCTGCTCCGTTCCGGGTTGCAGCACGTCGTCAAGTTGGGGAGGAGTGCCGATTGGGCTTTTTCTGGGATAAATGGAGAAAATAGTGCCGATTGCAACATTGACGTCAATGTTGCTGGATCCATCCAGAGGGTCGAGCGCGACGATGTAGCGCGATTCGTGGTTGCCAGCATCAATGAAGTTTTCCATTTCTTCGGAGGCGATCGCGCACGCCTGCCCCCCGCGTTGCAGGGCACGTGCGAAGCGGATGTCTGCAACGACATCGAGCTTCATCTGCTCCTCCCCCTGCACATTCTGCCCGCCGACCCCGCCGTCGGAGTTGATCAGCCCAGCCCGGTTGACGTCGCGGTTGATGATCTTGGCGGCAAAGGAAAGGTCCGCAAGCAGTTGCGAAAGCTCCCCCAGTGCTTCCGGGAAGTGCTTTTGCTCCTGCACAATGAAGCGAGAAAGGGTGGTTCCCACAGGTGCGGAAAGCCGCTCAACGGCCCGCATCGCATCGCTCATGATCGCTCCAAGAATTAGAAGTTCGGATTCAGGGACTACGGAAGGCTACGGCAGCCGCCAGACGGGTTCAAGCGGAAATCTGGAGGCGGCACATATCCCGCATAATTTTTTTTCCTTTCAGGGCTTGTTTTTTTTATTCGAATGTGGTCAGATCAGTAAAAATCAAGAGAGTCTTTTTGTCCAACTTGGGCTTGTAACTTATCTTGGGCTGTGATGGGATCAGGTCAATTCACGCCCAATTCCGCAGCGAAACTTGCCATTTGGAGGCGGGTTTGAGATGTGGAATCACTCCCACCGGGGTCTTGGTGTGGTCCTTCGACTTCTGACATTGCTGTTGTGCGCCGCC
Source organism: Deltaproteobacteria bacterium (assembly GCA_002726945.1). Lineage (GTDB taxonomy): Bacteria > SAR324 > SAR324 > SAR324 > NAC60-12 > UBA8110. Next base: position 4,057 of record PBTB01000085.1, read on the forward strand.
CTCGCCATGGTGGGGTGCGACTCCGGCAAGGAAGAGGAGACCTCGACCTTCACCATCGCGCCGGACAGTACGGTCAGCAAGACAGGCAAGACAGGAGTAGAGGTCACGAAGCCTTCTCCTGCCAGCGAAACCGGCGAGGGCGGCACCACCGCGACCTTCAAGGTCCGGCTCATCAGCGAGCCGCTTGCCAACGTTGCGATCTCCCTCACTTCCGACAACACCTCCGAAGGCACGGTCAGCCCAGCCAACCTCAGCTTTGCCCCCAGTTTGTGGCAGACCTACCAAACCGTCACCGCCACCGGAGTGGACGACAACGTCACTGATGGTGCTCAGAACTACAAGATCAACTTCGCGGTCACTTCCGATGACCTCAAATACGCCGCCCTCACGATCACCCCACTCGCACTGATCAACCGCGACAACGAAACCGCAGGGGTGCTGATCACTCCAGCCACCCCCACCCCGACTTCGGAAAACGGCAGCATCTCCAGCTTCACGGTCAAGCTCAATGCCATGCCGCTCGCCGCTGTCAGCTTCTCGCTGATGAGCAGCAACACCAACGAGGGCAAGCTACTGAATCCGGACAACACGACGACGGACAACCTCAGCCTTGCCTTTGGTTCCGACAACTGGAGCACGGTGCAGACGGTTAGAGTGAAAGGCATTGATGATGTGTATGTGGACGGCACCCAAAGTTACAAGGTTCAACTCAGCAAGACCAGCAGCACCAGCACGCCTTACGATAATCTCATCCTTGGCTCAGTGTCGCTCTCAAACACGGACAACGACACGGTATCGGTCGTCATCACGGCAGCGTCTCCGGACAACATCACCGCAGAAAACGGTAGCGACAACGCGACCTTCACGGTCAAGCTCGGTTCTGCCGCACACCGTGACAATCGCTCGATCGCCGTCAAGCTGACCAGTTCGGATCCCAGCGAGGGCATGCCGGTGCCAACCTCCTTGACCTTCACCGCTGCAAATTTCAGCACACCGCAAACCGTCATGGTCGCTGGGGTGGACGATGCAATCCGGGACGACAATGTGACGTATCGCATTGATGTCAGCATTTCTGGAACCGGAACGGGGTATGACGGATTTACGGACAATCGCAGTTTCCTCAGTATTGACAACGAGAGCGCAGAGGGGGTGACGTTGTCCGGGACGGCTTTGACGCTCAACGAGGACAACGGCACCGCCACCTTCACCGTCAGGCTTACCACCGAACCCACGGCAAGTGTGGTGCTGCCCTTGGGAATTGACAACGCTACACTTGGCGCGGTTTCCCCAAGCTACCTGCTCTTCAACTCCGTGAACTGGAAAACCTCACAGACCGTCACCGTCCGGGGCATCAACAATTTCATTGACCATCCCACCAACCCCACCACCAAAATCCGGCTCTCGCCAATCAACTCGGCAGATGCCAAATACAGTGCCTTTGTCCCGGACAACGTCACCGCCACCTTCACGGATGACGACACCGCCGGACTGACCGTGACCGGAACCGACAACACTTCCGGGGAGAATGGAGACAATGCGACCCTCACCGTCAAGCTCAACACCCAGCCGCTGGACAACGTCACTTTGGCGATCACGGACAACGATTCCACGGAAGTGACACGCTCTCCGGCAACGCTGACCTTTGACAACACCACTTGGGCGACCGCACAAACGGTGATGGTGCCGGGGAAAAATGACGAACTGCTCGACGGCACTCAGTCCGTCCAGCTTACCGTTGCGGTGCAGTCTACGACCGATACGAAATACAGCGCGCTTCCTGCGATTAACCACACGACTCAGAATCTGGACAACGACACGGCGGGCATTCTTGTTGCGATCACAGACAATGCCTCGTCGGAAGCAGGTGACAACGCGACGATCACCGTGCGCCTCGCCAGCCGTCCGGACAACACCACAACGAACAAGCTGGTGGTGCTGAACCTCGCCTCGCTCGATCTCGACGAGGGCACGGTTTCGCCAACAAGGCTGGTGCTGGGCACGGACAATGGCACGACTCCGCAGACCCTCACGGTCACGGGTCAAAATGACTTTATGATCGACGGGACCCAGTCGGTGCGCCTCAAGGTCACGGTTGATAACGCCAGCACAACGCAAACGGAGTATCACCCGCTCTCCGCTTCCACCACAGTTTACAACACGGATGATGACGTAGCTGGCTTTAAAATCACGGTAGTGGACAACACCACCACCGAGGCCGGAGGCACGGGCAGCGTCAAGGTGCGGCTGGACACGCAGCCGGACAACGTGACTGGGCAGATTGTGGTTTTACACGTTACAACCGCTCAGGTGATGGACCGTTACGGCAACACCCGCAAGGAGGTGAGCTTCAGCCCGGAACGTTTGGTCTTTTCTGGAAAACAGGGGGAATCCGGACGCACCTTCTGGTCAGACAATGCGACCGTTACCCTCACGGGGCTTAATGATGATCTGGACGATGGAGACAAGAGCGTCCTCGTTACCGTACAGGTATTCCGGAGTTCAGATGCAAGCAGTCTGGTGGAGCAGTGGACGACGGAGACGAACTACAATACCGTCACACCACGTGAGTTTACCATCGTCAACTCCGACGACGAAACCTCCGGGTTTGTGGTCAGCGCGATCAGCGACAACACCACGGAAGCGGGGGGCACCGCCCAGTTCACCGTGCGCCTCAGCAGCCAGCCCGAAGGTGCGGTGACGCTTTCCCTGCGCAGTGACAACACCACCGAGGGAAGAGTTACTCCGGACAACCTGAGCTTCAGCAACACCAACTGGAACCTCAGCCAGACGGTGGTCGTCACGGGACAGGACGATGCCAGCGCGGATGGCGACATCAGCTACCAGATTCGCTTTGACAATTCCACCTCCAGTGATCCGAATTACAACAACAAGGCGCTTGCCGCGATCAGCCTGAAGAACCTGGACAACGAGCAGGCGCGTTATGCGGGATTCACCATTTCGGAGGCAACGGGAACCGTGTCCGAATCCGGCGGGGGCCAAGCCGTGATCACGGTCGCCTTGGTCAAAAAACCCACGGCGGACGTCACCATTCCGGTGTCAGTGGACGATGCCACTGAAGGCAAGCTCTACTCGGTGGGCGGCTACACCAACCGCGACAACCTGACCTTCTCCGCGACCAACTGGAATGCGGTACAGGAGATTCGCGTCACCGGAGTCAACGACAATCTCTCCGATGGCAACCAGCCCTTCCGCGTAGTGCTGGGATCCACCGTTTCCAGCGACACCGCTTACCACACCCAAAACCCCAGCGATGTTTACGTCACCAACGTGGATGACGATTCGGCAGGAGTGCTGGTCAGTACGATCAGCGGACCGACCAGCGAATCCGGAGGGACGGCGCTCTTCACCATCCGGCTCACCAGCCAGCCTGATGACGGAGACAACAATACCAGTCCGGATACGGTGCTGCTGCATTTCGTTTCCAGCAAGCTGACCGAGGGCAAGGTCAGTTTGGACAACCTTAGCTTCAATCCTAGCAACTGGAACGCCGAGCGCACGATCACGGTCACAGGCGTGAACGACAACGCCAGTGATGGCGATCAGGCCTACACCATCAAAGTCACGATGGACAACGCGACCAAGGCCTTGGGGTACAAGGAGCTTGATCCCCCGGATGTGTTGGTCACCAACAAGGATGACGAAACGGCAGGATTTGTGGTGAGTGCCCCCAGCGGTCCGACCAGTGAATCTGGAGGAACCGCCACTTTTCTCGTGCGCCTTCGCAGCCAGCCCACGGGCAACGTGACGATTGCACTCTCCAGTGAGAAAACGACCGAAGGCAAGGTCAGCCCGGACAACCTGACCTTCACGAATGCGAACTGGAATGCCGATCAGGTCATAACGGTGACGGGTGTGAACGACAATGTCTCGGACGGCGATCAGGGCTTCCGGGTCATCCTAGCCGAAGACAACGCCACGCAGGACACGAATTATCGAAGCCTCAATCCACCTGATGTTGCTCTGGTGAACGCGGACGACGACACTGCCGGTTTCTTTGTGAGTGCAGTCTCCGGGGATACGGACGAGGACGGAACACCGGCGAGCTTCATGGTGCGTCTGCGCAGCCAGCCAGCCAGTGGTGTGACGCTCTACACGGAATCTACCGATCCGACCGAGGGCAAGGCCACCCCCACGAGCCTCGCGTTCACGACAGGGAACTGGAACTCGTGGAAGACCGTCACCGTTACAGGCCAGCCGGACAACCTCTCGGACGGCGATCAGACCTATGCGGTGCGCCTGCTTCCGGACAACACCAGTAGTGATGTTGGCTATCACTTGCTGGATCCTCCCGATGTTACACTCAGGAATCTCGATCTCGCCTCGGGGGGTTATGTCTTGAGCGCAATATCCGGGAACACGGACGAGAATGGGGGCGAGGCGAACTTCACGGTGCGTCTCAGGAGTGCACCGACGGCGAGCGTGACCCTGACGCTTGCAAGCACGGATCTTGGAGAGGGGACGATCAAGAGTGTGAACGGCTCGACCTCGAACACGGACAAAGTGACCTTCACGACTGTGAACTGGTCCTCCGCAGTGAGTGTGGTAATCAAGGGAACTGCGGACAATGTTTCAGACGGTGACCAGAGTTACGCGATCAGGATTGGCTCGGACAACACGACTGCGGACCTGAGATACCGCAACCTTGAGCCTCCTGATGTTTCCTTGCGAAATCGTGATGCAGGGGCAGGCTTCTTTGTTAGTACCGTCAGTGGACCCACAAGTGAAGTGGGTGGTTCTGCAGTTTTCTCGGTAAGTCTGTCCAGCAAGCCCACGGCCAATGTCGCAGTGGGTTTGAAAAGCAGCAATACCAGTGAGGGCAAGATTTCAGGAGCAGTCAGCAATACAAAAACCCTTACCTTCACAAGCACGAACTGGAACGCCGAGCAGTTAGTCACACTTCTGGGAGTGGACGATAATGTCTCGGATGGCGACCAGGGCTATCGTATTTTGCTCAGTCCCGACAATGTGACGGCGGATCTTAACTACCGCCATCTTGATCCTCCGGATGTGATGGTATCGAACGTGGATGACGAATCTGCTGGGTTCACCATGACCATCAACAGCTACACCTCCGAATCCGGAGTCATCTCGACCATCAAGCTCAAGCTCAACAGCCAGCCCACGGCCGGTGTCACGATTGGCGTTGCGAGCAGCAAGCCGAGTGAAGGCAAGATCACCAGTATCAGCAGTGGTGGCACCGACAACGTTAGCTTTACCACTTCCGATTGGAATTCCTACAAGTCCATTCTCATCACCGGACAGGATGATAATGTCTCAGATGGAGATCAGGCCTACATAGTACAGTTAACCGCCGACATGATCACCAGCGATTTTCGCTACCGCAACCGTGACCCCGCCGATGTCCAGCTCATCAACCTGGATAACGATGTCGCGGGCTTCTTTGTGAGCGCGGTCTCCGGAGACACCTCTGAGGGCGGAGGTTCTGCGAGCTTCTTGGTTCGTCTCAGAAGCGAGCCCACGGCGAATGTGACG
>PBTB01000086.1 GCA_002726945.1 Deltaproteobacteria bacterium
CTTGAGTGTTGTTCCTCTGAAAATCGGGAACAATCACTGTAAACCGGGGGAAACGTACCGGAAAACGCCGTCTCTTTGCAAAATCCCAACACTTGACAGGGCGGATTTTGCTGAGGACAGGCACCAACACTCAAGAGGGTGACTATCCCAAAATCTTCTTTCTTGAAAATAGGTGAATACCATTAAATATCATGTAGTTGCCTAATTTTAGTCCAAGCACTACTCTCGCAGAGTGCCTGTGGATGGGAAAGTCCTTGAAACTGATCCCTTTCGCCGCTATTCGTTAATCACGCCAGTTAACGCTCAAAGGACAACCTCCCCTTGCCATGCGCCTGAGTGCTGAAGACCAGAAACTGATTCACCATGCGGTGGCCTTGTGTTTTGGCCGACAGGCGAAAGTCTTTCTGTTTGGCTCCCGCACCGACGATGCGCAACGTGGTGGGGACATCGACCTCTATGTAGAAACCGCCTTGCAAGGGATGACCTTGCAGCAAGCACGACTGGACTTGATGACCCAACTCCAACTGCAGCTTGGCGACCAGAAGATCGATGTGGTCACTAGCGATGGTCAGACGGAATCCGTGCCCGCCATCGTCGTCGAAGCCCGCCGCACAGGGGTCTTGCTGTGAATCCGCACCTCAAGCAAACTCTGGAGTCCGCGTTCCGGGAGTGTGAAACCCATCGCCAAAAAATCCAGCGTGCGCAACTCCTGCTTCAGCCGCTCTTCCCGCTCACAGTCACGGTTTTCGAGCAACTCTCAGAAGAGGACGTGGAGCATCTGGATCAGTTGATCTATCGCTTCACCAAGATGCAGGATGCGATGGGCAAGCGTCTGTTTCCCTCGATCCATGGCTTGCTGGAGGAAAGCTCCGATCCCGTTGCATTTCTGGACATTTTGCACCGTTTGGAAAAATTGGGGGTGCTGACCAGCGTGGCAGCGTGGCAGCTTTTCCGAAACTTGAGAAACAACTTGGCCCACGATTATCCTGAAGGGGTGTCCCAAACAGTGGACACCCTGAACCTGCTGATAGAGAGGATGGGAGCCTTTATCGGACTTTTTGAGACCGCACAAAAGGATTGGCAACGGCGCATGAGCGCACGAGCATAATTTCCTCTCATCAGTCATTACTCTTTTTCATTTTCAACAAACCAATGCCACTTGACGAACCCACCCCGGAACAGATCCAAGACGAGCAGGTTTTTCTGGAAATGGGCCTGAATGCATCTGAATACAAAGAAGTCGTGCGCCGTTTAGGACGCTTACCAAACCTCACGGAGGCGGGTATTTTCGGAGTGATGTGGTCGGAACACTGCTCCTACAAGAACTCGAAACCCCTGCTCGGACGCTATCCCACGGAGGGCAAGCGCATCCTGCAAGGTCCGGGAGAGGGCGCGGGCGTGGTGGACCTCGGTGAAGGCTGGGCGGCGGTTTTCAAGGTCGAGAGCCACAACCACCCCTCTGCAATCGAGCCCTATCAAGGCGCGGCAACGGGCGTTGGCGGCATCCTCCGAGACATCTTCTCGATGGGGGCGCGTCCAGTGGCAATCCTCAACTCCCTGCGTTTCGGCCCGCTTCAGGACGATCCCCGTGCCCCCCGGACTCGTTACCTGTTCAAGGAGGTGGTTGCAGGCATTGCTGGTTACGGCAACTGCATCGGGGTGCCCACTGTCGGGGGCGAGGTTGATTTTGATCCCGCCTATTCCGGAAACCCGCTGGTGAACGCGATGGGAGTCGGCTTGGTGCGTCACGACCGACTTCAGCACGGACGCGCCGGGGGCATCGGCAACGCGGTGGTGTACGTCGGCAGCGCCACCGGACGGGACGGCATCCACGGGGCGACCTTCGCGTCCGAGGAACTGAGCGCGGCATCCGAGGCCAAGCGTCCGGCGGTGCAGGTGGGCGATCCGTTCATGGGCAAGCTGCTGCTGGAGGCGTGTCTGGAGTGTTACGAGTCCGGCGCCTTGCTTGCGGTGCAGGACATGGGCGCGGCGGGCCTCACCTGTTCCAGCACCGAGATGGCGGACAAGGGCGGTGTGGGCATGGTGCTGGACCTTGACCGGGTGCCCCAACGGGCCGAGGACATGTCCGCCTACGAGATCATGCTTTCCGAATCACAGGAACGGATGCTCTTTGTCACACATCCCGGACGCGAGGGGGAGTTGCTGGCGATCTGCGAGAAGTGGGGCGTGGAAGCCGCTGTGATTGGCGAAGTCATCGAGGAGCCGGTATTGCGCTTGCTGCAAAAGGGCAACTGCGTGGCCGAACTGCCGCTGGAGCAGGTCTGCGGCAATCCCCCGGTTTATCACCGAAAATCCGTAAAGCCGGACGCGCTCACGAGGCAGCAAGCAGAGCCGGAGGTGAGTTGGCCAGAACCAGAAAACTTGGGAGCGGAATTGCTGGCGCTGCTGTCCACACCCAACGCCGGATCGAAGCAGTGGGTGCATCGGCAGTACGACTCGATGGTGCGGACTTGCACACGGGTGCGCTCCGGATCGGATGCCGCCGTGGTTGCGGTGGAGGGTTCCGACATGAGCCTCGCCCTCAGCATTGACGGCAACGCCCGCTATGTGCAACTCGATCCCCGCATGGGTGGGAGAATCGCGGTCGCCGAAGCTGCCCGCAACGTTGCCTGCGCGGGGGGCCAGCCGCTGGCGATCACAAACGGTCTCAACTTCGGCAGCCCGGAAAAAACGGAAGTGTTCTGGCACCTTGACCAAGCCGTCACTGGAATCGCCGACGCCTGTCGCCACCTCGGCCTGCCTGTCACCGGAGGCAACGTCAGCCTCTACAACGAAACCGAGGGCATCCCGATTTTGCCGACCCCGATGGTCGGCGTGATTGGGCTGGTGGAGCGTCCGGAACACGTCACCACGCAATTCTTCCAGCAGGCCGGGGACATTCTCCTGCTTGTGGGCGAAACCCGTCCGGAACTCGGCGGCAGCCTCTACCAGCACCACAAGGCAGGTCGGCTTTCCGGAAAAGCGCCGCAACTTGATTTGACGCAGGAAGCCAAGGTGCAGCAGGTGGTCTTGGAGGCGACTCGGAGCGGCCTTGTGTCCTCCGCCCATGATCTTTCGCACGGAGGACTGGCGCTCGCACTTGTGACCAGTTGCACCGAGGATTTGGGTATGGAAGTGGACTGGAACCCGGACTTGCGCCCCGATCTCGCCTTGTTCAGCGAAAGCCAGTCTCGTATCCTGATCAGTGTTGATCAGGATACGTCGTCAGCGTTGCTGGCATTTTTTGCTGAACACGACCTGCAACCAACGATCATTGGTCAAGTCGCCCCCCAGCGATTTCGAGTCAACCTTGATGGAAAACCAGTCATCAATCTGCCCTTGGAAGCAATTCGAAAAGCTTGGCAATCCTCGCTTGAGCAGGCATTGACGGTCTGAATCCATGTGCGGAGTTTTTGGCATCTTCAACCACCCCAACGCAGCGGAGTTGACGTATCTCGGCATCCACGCCCTCCAACACCGGGGGCAGGAGAGCGCGGGCATCTGCTCCAGTGACGGCGAACGGCTGCACGTCCACCGCAGCACCGGTTTGGTGACAGAAGTGTTTTCGCAGGCCCAGCAGCACCAGCTTCCCGGAAACATGGCCATCGGACACGTCCGCTACACCACCGCCGGGGAATCCGACCACCTCAACGCCCAGCCGCTCGTGTTCCGTTACAGCGGCGGTCAGGTTGCAGTTGCGCACAACGGCAACCTTGTCAACGCCCAGCGGCTCCGGACGCAACTGGAGCGGCAGGGTTCGATTTTCCAGACGACCACCGACACCGAGGTGATTCCCCACCTGATCGCCCGCACTGGCCCTCCCATCCTCAACGCGGTCCAGGATGCCTTGCGCGTGATCGAAGGAGCGTTCGCCCTGCTTTTCCTGACCGAATCCGGACTGATCACCGCGCAGGATTCTCGCGGATTCCGCCCCCTCTCGCTCGGCAAGCTGGGTGAGGGCTGGGTGGTTGCTTCGGAAACCTGCGCCTTGGACATCGTGGGGGCGGAGTTCGTGCGCGACCTCCGGCCCGGAGAGTTGCTGACCATCTCTGCCAACGGTCTGGAATCGACGCCCTGTCTCGCCCCGAACCCACGGGCGATCTGCTCCTTCGAGTACATCTACTTCGCCCGTCCGGATTCCGAGATCAACGGGGTCAGCGTCCATGACGCCCGCAAGTCGTTGGGGCGGCGGATTTTCGAGGAGTCCCCCGTTGAAGCGGATGTCGTGGTCGGGGTGCCTGATTCCGGAATCGCCTCGGCGATTGGCTATGCGGAGGCGTCCGGACTGCCCTACGAGTTAGGGATGATGAAGAACCGCTACGTTGGGCGCACCTTCATCCAGCCCAGTCAGGAACTGCGACAGCAGGGGGTGCGCATGAAACTCAGTCCGGTGCGCAGCGCCATCGCCGGAAAGCGGCTCGTGTTGGTGGACGACTCGATTGTGCGCGGCACCACCAGCGGACGCATTGTGCGAATGCTCAAGGATTCGGGGGCCAAGGAAATCCACCTGCGCATCCCCTCCCCGCCGATCACGCATCCCTGCCTTTACGGAATCGACACCGCCCGCCGCAAGGAACTCATTGCTGCTGAGTATGACGTGCCTGCGATTCAGGAGAAGATCGGAGCCGATTCGCTTTACTTCCTCTCTGCCGAGGGCATGGTCGAGGCCACCGGACGCGCCGATTCCTCGCCGAATCGCGGACACTGCCTCGCCTGCTTCAACGGTGACTACCCCACCCCGATTTCATGAACGATGCCTACGGCGCAGCAGGAGTGAGCCTTGAAGCCGCCGACGAGAGCGTGGCACGGCTCAAACCCCTTGTCCACAAGACACTGCGTCCGGAAGTGTTGGGCGGAATCGGCGGATTTGGGGGGCTGTTCCAGCTTGATCTCGCACGCTTTCGGCAGCCCGTGCTGGTATCCGGAACGGACGGCGTGGGCACTAAGCTCAAGATCGCACATGAGTTGGGTCGTCACGACACCCTCGGCATCGACCTCGTGGCGATGTGCGTCAACGACATTCTGGTGCAGGGGGCCGAGCCCCTGTTTTTCCTGGATTATTTCGCCTGCGGCAAGCTTTCGCCCGACCAGCTTGAGGCGGTGGTCCGCGGAATCAGCGAGGGCTGTGTTCAGGCCGGATGCGCCCTGCTTGGTGGTGAAACCGCAGAGATGCCCGGAATGTACGCCGGGGACGACTATGACCTTGCCGGATTCGTCGTGGGCGCGGTGGATCGGGATCGGCTCATCGACGGACAAAAGATCACCCCTGGCGATGCGTTGATCGGCCTTGCCTCCAGCGGTGTTCACGCCAACGGCTTCTCGCTGGTCCGCAAGCTGCTCGCCGACTGCCAGCTTGCGCTGGACTCCCCACTTCCGGGAACGGAAACCAACCTTGGCACCGCCCTGCTTGCACCCACACGGATTTATGCCCAACCGATTCTGAAACTGCTGGAATCGATTGAGGTGCATGGCATGGCCCACATCACGGGCGGCGGCTTGCCGGGGAACGTGCCCCGCATGCTTCCTGACGGTGTGGGGGCAGTGCTGCAACGCAAGGCTTGGCCCATGCCACCAGTGTTGAGTTTCCTTCAAAACGTCGGTGGCTTTGCGCCGCAAGACCTCGATCCTGTCTTCAACCAAGGGCTGGGCTTTGTCATTTGTGTGGCCGACGCGGACGTGAAATCCACGCTGGAAATCCTCGGATACAGTGGCGAGCAAGCCTTCCGTGTCGGCTGGATCGAAGCCACGCCTGAGCCAGTTCGGTTGGCATGACCCTGCGCATCGCCTGTTTGCTTCTGGACGCGGAAGCAACCTGCTCGCACTCCACGACGAGGTGCAGGACGGGCGCCTTCCGGAAGTCGAACTCGCCCTTGTCGTCTGCGACCGCCCGGGAGCTCCGGTGGTTTCAAAAGTGCTGGAACGCAACCTGCCGATTTTCGTGTTTGCTGCCAAGGATTTTCCGGACAAGGCGGGCTGCGAACAGACGATTCACGAGCAGCTTGCCGAAAAAGAAATCGATTTTGCAGCGGTTACTTTGCAACTCGGTTTTTCTCCAACGTGCTGCCCTCCACAAATGCCGAGGGAAAAAGCACTCCATCCCCCTGCATTTTCTGGTGCCGATGAAGAGGCTAATGCATGGCGTTTTGCAAGTCCTGATGCGTGTCCAGCAGGATGCGGCGGGGGTTCTCCCAGTCAAGGCAGGCATCGGTGATCGAGACGCCGTACTCCATGTCCGGGCCCACCTTCTGGTTGCCGCCCTTGAGGTTGCTCTCGATCATCACGCCGATCAGCGACTGGTTGCCGTCCTTGATTTGACGCACGATGTCGCGCAACACGATTTCCTGCCGCGCCGGGTCTTTCCCGGAATTGGCGTGGTTGCAATCGACCATGATCTCCCGGCGCAGCCCCACTTTTTCCAGGCCGTCCTCGGCTTTCTTGACGGCAAGGGCATTGAAGTTCGGGCCGTGCTTGCCGCCACGCAGGACGAGGTGCCCATAGTGATTTCCCCGCGTTTGGATCACGGAGGTCTGCCCGTCCAGATTAATGCCGAGGAAATGGTGCGGCTCCAGTGCAGCCTGCATCGCGTTGATCGCAGTGTCGAGGCTGCCGTCCGTGCCGTTCTTGAAACCGACCGGCATGGATAGCCCGCTCGCCATCTCGCGGTGCGTTTGCGATTCCGTCGTGCGGGCACCGATCGCGCTCCAGGAGAGCAGTTCCGCGAGGTACTGCGGAGAGATGGGGTCAAGGGTTTCTGTGGCGGCGGGAACGCCGAGTTCGTTGACCTCCACCAGAATCTGCCGCGCCAGTCGGAGGCCCTTTTCAACCTTGTGGGAGCCGTCCAAATCCGGATCGTTGATCAAGCCCTTCCACCCCACCGTGGTGCGCGGCTTCTCAAAATAGACCCGCATCACCAGCAGCAGCGTGTCCTTGACCTCCTCGGACAAATCCTTGAGCCGTGCGGCGTAATCCAAGGCAATGCGGGGTTCGTGGATGGAGCAGGGGCCGACCACCACCAGCAACCGTCGGTCTTCGCGGTCGAGGACGCGATGGACTTGATGGCGTCCGGCAATCACCGTTGCGTTCGCGGCCTCGCTCATCGGCAGGTGTTCCTTGAGTCCGCTCGGTGGCGTCAGGGGGCACATGTCCACGACGTTGAGGTTGTTCGTTTGCTGCATGGAAATGGGACTTGGAGTGTGCGGGTGGAGGCTGTTGGGTCAAAGTGGTGGTCGGAGCGACTGGATTTGAACCAGCGACCGCACGCCCCCCAGGCGTGTGCGCTACCAGGCTGCGCTACGCTCCGACACCTGTTTTTAGTTTAAGCGCATTCCGAGCGACTGTCAAGCCCGCTGGGGTGAGCTTGCGCGAGGAATGGGGCATGGCATTTCCGGACCAACGCGAATCTCATGCCCATTCTCACTCGCAACGGCTTCGCAACGCGCGGCAATGTCGGCCAGCGTGTCAGTGCCAGATATCTCAGGTTCGCGCGTGCCGAGCAAATTGAGATTTGGTCCTTTGACTGCCTCTTGAAATATCCGGACTAACTCAGAGGATAGGACACCGGGATCAACTTTCCAGAAATTTCCGAATCGACTGCTGTGCTGCGCTGAGGTTTTCCGGAGCAAACCAGCGGAAGCCCGGCTCCTTGCGGAACCACGTCATTTGACGCTTCGCGTACTGTCGGGTACGCTGCTGAATCCTGAGGGTCATCGCCTCATGGTCCAGTTCACCACGCAGGTGCTGGATGATTTCCAGATAGCCGATGGATTGGAAGGGCTTGAGATCTGGCGGGCAGCGTTTCAGCAAGCCTTCGACTTCCTCAATCCATCCGGAGGCGAGCATCGCATGGGTACGCTCGTTGATACGGGTCATGAGCGTTTCGCGGGGATACTTGATTCCGCCAATCCACACCGGAAACAATGGCGAGCCGAACGGTCGCTGCTTCCGGAAATCCGCAATTGGGCGGCCATGCGCCCGCACCACCTCCAACGCTCGCAGCACACGAGCAGTGTCGTTTGGATGCAGAGCAGTGGCCCCCTCGGAGTCGAGTTCCCGCAACGCTTCCCAGCAGGCCGGAGTGCCTTGCGTTTCCTGAAGCGCCAGCACCGCTTGCCGCACAGTTTCCGGGATTTCCGGAATCTCGCTGAGTCCGTACACCAGCGAGCGGTAGTAGAGTCCGGTGCCACCCACCAGCAGGGGTACTCGTCTTCGGGATACCACATCAACCAGCACCCGCTCCGTGTCCCGGACGTACTGTCCTGCCGAATAGTAGCCATCCGGATCAACGAGGTCAATCTGGTGATGCCGCACTCGCTGCTGTTCCTCCGGAGTGGGCTTGGCGGTGCCGAGGTCCATGCCCCGGTACACCTGCATCGAATCTGTGCTGATAATTTCACCTCCGCTGGCTTCGGCCACCTCTAGGGCCAGCGAACTCTTGCCGCTCGCGGTTGTCCCTGCGATGACCACGAGCTTAGGGCGCTGGGCAGAAACCGTTGCACTCGGCATGAAACTCCCGGAGTTGTCGTTTGTAATCCGCACGGACTCCCAGCAGAAAATCGTTGTACTGCCCCGTTTTCAAATCCGGAAAGGTCCATGGAAACGGGGTATAGCCACCTCTGCTTTTTTGCAAAACCAGATCAGCCCAGACTCCCCCGCTGAGGTAAAGCTTTTGTGCGCCTGCTTTGTGTGAGAGCAAAACCACCCGGTGCAGGTCAAGATAGCCTGCATCCAGATTAACTGGGCGGCGACCCTCCACGCGCCAGCGTTCTTCCAGTGCCTGCAATTCCTGTTTCCACACGGCAGCTTGCGAGAGGGGCAGCAGTCCGGACAGGCTCACGAACCAGCGCCGGAGGTTGCTCCCCATCTCCGCTTCGTAGTAGCGGGTTTGTGTGAAGGGATACTCCGGAGAGCGGCGCTCGACGCTTCCCGGAAGCCTCGCCTCGGCGTTCTGCCCAAGCGCAGGGTCTGCCGTGAGTATCCCCACGATGCGTTTGCCAAGGGGTTCGTTCACCTCGCCCTCGCGGTTTTCCTTGGTGTCCTCAAGGCTTTTGGCTTGCCTTGTCCAGGCATAGCCGTGATTCTGAATGGGTCTTTCCTTCACCCATACCTTCACCCAATGTTTGACCGCAGGCTGTTGTCCAACTTCGACTGGATTCTGCTTGGGTTGGTGGTGGTCCTGTGCAGCGTGGGCATGCTCGCCATGTACTCCGCCACCTTGGGTTCTCCGGAGAAACAGAGCTACTTCACTCGGCAGACCTACTGGATGCTCACCGGATTTGGGGTGGTTCTCGCCACTCAGTTTGTCCACTACCGCACCTGGGCACGGCTGGGCATCTTCCTGCACCTCGCTGTAGTCGGACTGCTGGTGCTGGTGCTGCTCTACGGCACAGGCGGGCCGGGAACTTCCGTGCAACGCTGGCTCAAGATGGGGCCAATTTTCATGCAGCCCTCGGAGTTCTGTAAAATCACCCTCGTCCTCACCTTGGCCTATCACTTTCGGGATTCCGGGAGCGACAACCATCGCCTCATGAAACTCCTGCGCATGACGTGGTCGGCGCTGCTGATTCTCGTCCCGGTCACCCTCATCGTCCGGCAACCCGACCTTGGCACCGCACTGCTGCTGCTGATCATCTACTTCCCCATCGTTTTTCTGATGGGACTGAGCACCTGGCCCCTGCTGGGGCTGGGGGCCCTGGGAGCCGTGTCCCTGCCCATTGCGTGGCTCTCCTACCTCAAGCCCTACCAGAAGGAGCGCATCCTCACCTTTCTCAATCCGGAGCGTGACCCACTGGGGGCGGGTTATCACATCATCCAGTCAAAAATCGCCATCGGTAGCGGCCAGTTTTGGGGCACGGGCTTGGGCGAGGGCACACAGGGCCAACTGAACTTCCTCCCCGCCAGCCACACCGATTTCATCTTCGCCGTCTTCTCCGAGGAGTGGGGTTTTTTCGGGTCGATGTTCGTGCTATTGCTCTTCCTGTTGCTCACCCTCTGGTCGCTTGCGGGCATCTTCCGGAGCCGTGATCACGTCAGCGCTGTGTTGAGCGTTGGGGTGGTCGCCATGATCACCTCCCACGTCCTCATCAACATTGGCATGACCTTGGGGTTGATGCCAGTCGTTGGCGTTCCCCTGCCCTTCTTCAGCTACGGCGGCTCATCGACCCTCACCATGATGTTCGGGGTGGGTCTGCTGCTCAACATCCGTATGCGTCGTTTTGAAACCACCTGATGAAGCGCCTACGCCCCTGAGCCCGACCACCCGCTACCGCCTCATCACCTACCGCCTCAACCCCCAAATCATGTCTGTTCGTCTCCGTTTTGCTCCCAGTCCCACCGGTTATCTCCACGTTGGAGGGCTACGCACGGCCCTCTTCGCGTGGCTCTACGCCCGCCGGCACGGGGGGCAGTTCATTTTCCGGTTGGAGGACACCGACCAAAATCGGCTCGTTTCCGGGGCGGAAGCAAACCTGATCCGCACGTTGGTCTGGGCGGGGATCGATCACGACGAAGGCCCGGACAAGGGGGGAGGCCATGGCCCCTACCGCCAATCCGAACGGCTCGAACTCTACCAGCAACACGCCCGGCAACTGGTTGAGCAGGGCGACGCTTATCCGTGCTTCTGCACACCGGAACGACTCGCACAACTTCGTGCGGAGCAACAGGCCAAAGGCGAAACCCCGTGCTATGATGGACATTGCCGCAAGCTTGTGGCATCCGCAGCGAGCGAGCGAGTTGCCACAGGCGAGGCCCATGTCATCCGCATGAAGGTGCTGGAAACCCCGGAAACACTGGTGCTGGACGATCTTGTACGGGGACGAGTCGCGATTGAAACCACTCAGACTGAAGATCAGGTGATTATCAAAAGCGATGGCTTTCCGACCTATCACCTTGCCGTCGTCGTGGACGATCACCACATGGCGATCAGCCACTGTGTGCGGGGGGAGGAGTGGCTGCCGTCGTTTCCAAAGCACCTGCTGCTCTATCGCTATTTAGGTTGGAAGCCGCCGCAGTTTGCGCATCTCCCGCTCATCCTCAATCCGGATCGCACCAAGCTCAGCAAACGGCAGGGGGATGTGGCGGTTGAGGATTTCCGGGATCAGGGTTATTTGCCCGAGGCACTGGTAAATTTCATCGCCCTGCTGGGCTGGAGTCCGGCGCATGACCGGGAACTCTTCTCGCTCTCGGAGTTGGTGGAGCAGTTTGATTTTGAGCGCGTCAACCGTGCCGGAGCGGTGTTTGACCGCGACAAACTCAACTGGATGAACCAGCAGTTCCTCCAGTCGCTGGCTCCGGATGATTGCTTTGAGCGGCTGCGCCCCTTTGTCGCACAAACGCCCTACGCAGGTGCGGATGAGGACTTGCTGCGTAAAATCACCTTGGCGGTGCAAAACCGACTGGTGACGCTTCAGGACATCGGCACTCGACTCCCGCTCTTCCTTGAGGAAAATCCGGAACTCCAAAACCCGGAGGTGATCGGACTGCTCCAGCAGGAGAACTCCCGAACCGTGCTGGAAACCTTGCTCCGCCATGCCGAATCGAGCACCGATTTAAATGGGGAGACCCTTCCGCAAATCGCCAAGGTGGTGCAGCAGGAAACCGGACTCAAGGGCCGTCAGCTTTGGCTGCCCCTGCGCGGGGCCATCACGCACGAATTGCAAGGACCGGACTTGCATTTGGTGGTGGGCATCTTTGGCAAGGAAAAGTGCCTGCGGCTCATTCGGCAAGCCCTCGCCTGTTGACTTTATGTGGAATCAAGTCTAGCTTTGACTATTTTCGTCCATCAATCCAAAATGCGGGTTTATCTTGTTTTGATGCAGCTTCATGATCACCACCTACAAACTCTCGCACAAATCTCTCAACAGCCTCCGCAAGCACGGTCTCAGCGAGGATGCAATCCGCAGCCTCGAATCCTTGGAGGAGCGCGTCTTTGATTCGGCGGACACCTTTCTTGAACGTGTGTACGCACTGCCCCTCGCAGGCGAGTTCCGGCAGAAGGAATCGCTGATCCTGCGGCAGGCAAAGGGCTACTTCCGGCTGGACCGGATGATCCCCAACCGCACGGTTCGCGAGTGGGTCGAGGCGCTGTTGTTTGCGCTCATCGTCGCCGGGATTGTCCGGACTTACGTCATCGCGCCCTTCAAGATTCCGTCGGGATCAATGATTCCAACCATCCAGATCGGCGATCACATCTTTGCGTCAATGTACTCCTACGGCGCGTGGCTCCCGTTCACGGACGACAAGCTCCTCGCCCAGCCCGTCAAGCGCGGCGACATCGTGATCTTCCCGTATCCCCGCGACCCCTCGATTGATTACATCAAGCGGACCGTCGGGCTTCCGGGGGAGACGCTGGAAATCCGCGAGGATCAGGTGTTCATCAACGGAGAGCCGCTGGACGAACCCTACGCCTACTTTGAGGGCAAGCAACGGCTCGCCCTCGGCGGGGACCGCATCAGCAACTTCGGGCCGATCACCATTCCTGAAGACCGGCTCTTTGTGATGGGAGACAACCGCTACAACAGCGCGGACAGCCGCTTTTGGGGGTTTCTTGATGCCCAGCAGGTGATGGGGAAGGGACGCTTCATCTACTGGCACCACGATCCGCGAGAAAGCCTGTTCAGTGGTTACCAGCTGGACCGCGTCTTTGGGACACTTCAGTAGTTCGGACCCTGCGATGCGAACCGACCCTGACCCCAAGTCGCTCTCCCGCAACGACCCGTGCTGGTGTGGTAGCGGCAAGAAGTACAAGAAATGCCACTGGAGCCAAGACCGCACGGCTCCGCCCAGTCCCTCCAAGTGGGGCACCCCCCGGAAGAACCGCAAGATCATCCTCAAGACCGAAGCGCAGGTCGAAGGCATCCGATGTAGTTGCCAGCTCACCAAGAAACTGCTCGATATGCTGGAGGGCCGGGTGTGCGAGGGGGTCCGGACCATCGAGATTGACGAGTGGGTTCACGCCGAAACGCTTGCCCACGGAGCAACGCCCGCACCGCTGGGCTACCGGGGTTTCCCAAAGAGCGTCTGCACCTCCGTCAACCACGTCATCTGCCACGGCATTCCGGACAACTACGCCCTGCGCAACGGTGACATCATTAACATCGACGTCACCTGCGTCTTGGACGGCTACTACGGGGACGCGAGCCGGATGTACCTCATCGGGGAGGTTTCGGACGAGGCCCGAAAACTTGTGGAGGTCACCAAGGAATGCCTAGACCTCGGCATCCAGACGGTCAAGCCCTTCAACACCGTCGGTGACCTCGGGCACGTTATTCAGCAGCATGCGGAGGGGCACGGCTATTCGGTGGTCCGGGATTTCGCAGGACACGGCGTGGGCATCGAGTTTCATGAAGCCCCGCAGATTCTGCACTACGGCGAACCGCGCACAGGCACCAGCCTCCAGCCCAACATGGTCTTCACCATCGAGCCGATGATCAACGCTGGACGCGCTGAAAGCCACATCCTCGCGGACAAGTGGACCGCGGTCACTGTGGACGGCTCCCTTTCTGCACAATGGGAACACACCGTGCGTGTCACTCCCTCCGGAGTAGAGGTGCTGAGTGCATGAGTGCCGGGATTGCGCTTGTGCTTTGGAGGGGCGACTCTTAACCTGCTTATAATAGAACACCACCGAAACCAACCTTTATGGATCCCTGGAACAACAATCCGAAGAAATCCCCTTGGGGCGACAACAAGAATCAGTCGGCCCCGGATATTGAAGAACTGCTCACGAACCTCCAGAACAAGTTCAAGTTCAAGGGCGGGGGCGGACGGAAGCGTTTCGGGACGCTACTGGCCGTGGTCGCGCTCGGCATGTGGCTGGCAACGGGTTTTTTCATCGTTGATCCGGAAGAAGAAGGGGTGATCCGACGCTTTGGTGTGGTCCAGACCGTGGTTGGCCCCGGCCCCCACTACCACCTGCCCTCACCCATCGAGACGGTTCAAGTCGAGCCGGTGACGAAAGTCCGCCGCATTGAGGTGGGCTTCCGGACGATCTCTCCGCCCGGGGAGCAGCCTGCGAAATACCGTCTGGTCAGGAAAGAGGCCTTGATGCTCACGGGCGATGAGAACATCATTGATGTCCAGTTCACCGTGCAATACCGCGTTGCCAACCTTGAGGATTTTCTCTTCAACATCACCAACCCGGACATCACGGTGAAGGCGGCAGCAGAATCTGCGATGCGTGAGGTGATTGGAGACACCGGTGTGATGGACGCCTTGACCGAGGGCAAGGGGGTGATTGAGTCCCACACCGCAATGCTCTTGCAGGAAACACTCAACAGCTATCGCTCTGGAATCCGCATCGAGAACATCAAGCTTCAGGACGTGCATCCTCCGGAACAGGTCCGGGGGGCGTTCAAGGATGTCGTGAGCGCCCGCGAGGACAAGGAGAAAATGATCAAGGAGGCCGATGGCTACCGTAACAACCTCATCCCGCGCGCACGGGGGGAAGCGGTGCAGGTTGTCAATCAGGCGAAGGCTTACGCCGAGGAAGTCATCAACCTCGCCCGTGGACGCTCCGACCGCTTTATTTCCGTGTACGAGGAATACAAGCTGGCGAAGGCAGTGACACGGGAGCGCATTCTTTTGGACACGATGGAGGAGATTCTGCCGAAGGTCAACAAAGTCATCGCGGACCCCGAAATGGGCAAGAACATGCTGCCCTTCCTCCCGCTCAACCAGCTTCAGCAGGCGGCGGAACCCAAGAGGCCCTGACGGCTCATCCCCCAAGTCGCGCTCGTGTTGAGGACATCACACAAGCGCTTCCCCTTTTCCCCTCTCTTTCTTCCAGAACCGATTCCGGAACCGCGTCACCCTCGTTGGTTTGCGGGGAGTTATGAGGCTTCCTGCGTGGTGTTTTCTGCATTGCGAAGCTGTTTGAGCTTTGTGCAATACGCCTCGTGCAAGCGGGGGATCACCTGAATGAATCCGAACCCCGTCTGCTCATTCGGAGGGGTGTCGAGGTGGTAGGTGTAAGAAAGGGCGTCCTGATTGCGCTCGGGTTCGTCGAGAAAATGCCCGGCGCTGAGGATCGCTGTGTTTTCCTCCGGATGCACCTCAAAGCGCATGCACACCCGGAAATCCCCGTAGTACTCAATGTTGGTTTCCCAGACATTTCGGTCAATCTGGGAAAAGAAGAGCGGGCTGGTGGCGCGGAGTGCGTCCATGTACTCAAGCAAGTGACTGCGTCTTTGGGGCATGGGAGTCCGTGAAAAACAGGGAAACCCATCATTGGGGAGAGCTTGCGGAAAATCAAGGGGCGGCGCGTTAAAGTTTTTTGTGGAGATGCCGAAAAGAGGGGAAAGTGCCCCCGAACTCTATGGATGGGGCCCCTGCAAATTGAGATTGCAAACCAAGTGAAAAGATCATGAGGATTCGCAACAACGTCGCCTCGCTGAACGCGCTGAGGTATACAAATCAAAATCTTCAGGACGTCAAAGGCTCAATCGAGAAGCTCAGTTCTGGAATGAAGATCAACCGCGCTCAAGATGGTCCGGCAGGACTGATCGCCTCGGAGCGGTTGCGTGGCGCGATTGTGGGGTTGCAGCAAGCGCACAGCAACACCGAGAACTCGCTCTCCATGGTGCAAACGGCAGAAAGCTCTCTGAACGAGGTCAGCGAGATCCTCATCCGGCTCAAGCAACTCACGGTCCACGCCGCAAACGAGGCGGTCAACGACGATGCAATGCTGCAGGCGGATCAGATTGAGGTCGATAACCTGTTGAAATCGCTCCACCGCATTGCGCAGAACACCCGCTTTGGGCACCAGAAACTCCTCAATGGGGACATGGGCGTGAGCGGAACCACGGTGGGCAACGACCTGCGTTTTGATTCAGCCTCTCCGGAAACCCCACCTTCTCCCAAGGATGGCTATGGAGTGGACATCACCCAGGTCGCCACACAGGCGAAGAAGAAGGGTTTGGAGCCGCTCACCGTCAAGAACATCGGTGGCGGCTTCAAGGTGGTCATCAACGAAGGGGGACGGAACGCGGAGTTTGAAACCAAAGGGAAGGTCAAGGAGGAGATTGACAAAATCGTCAGCAGCTACCAGTCCGATCCCAAGCGTTTCCCGAAGGAGCAGATGTCGCAGGACATCCGCACCTTGGTGCTTTTCCACCTGCAAAACGCCATGGATGACTACGGAGTCAACATTGATGTCTTTGAAGGTCCGGACCAAAGCTTCACGCTGCGACACCGTGACTTCGGGGAGGAGCCGTCCTTCTCGGTGACTTCCGAGCTGGAGGGCATTTTCACGAAAGCTGCGAACGTCGCCGAGTTTTCGGCTTCCGGACTGGATGTTGCCGGAACGATCAACGGCGAGCCGGCGTTTGGAAAAGGGCAGTACCTCACGGCACATTCCGGCTCCGGCGCTCGTGGCGTGACCGTGCAGTACAGCCGCGAGATTGGACTCAAGGAGGTTCCGGTCTTTCAGGAACGCGAGGTTCCGGAGCATGACGCCAAGGGCAACGTGATCGGCTCCCGAACCGTTCGTGAGCAGGCGGGCACGGAGTTCGTTGAAGAGTCGCAGGAGGAGGTGACGGAAGGCTTGGAAGGTTACGTCCACATCGCACAACAGTCCAAGCACTTCACGCTCGGTCCCCAGGGGGAGGAGGCGTTGATTGATTTCGGCAACGTCCGGATTGATAAGCTGGGGCAGGACGTGCGCAACGACAGCGGCTTCAAATCACTGTCCGACCTTGACCTGACCTCGCTTCAGGGCGCACGGGACTCCAACCAACTCGTGGAGCGGGCGATTGACGAAGTCACAACCCTGCGCGGAAAGCTTGGCGCCTTCCAGAAGCATACGATCTCGCGTAGCCTCGACACCCTCAAGGTGTTGGAGGAGAACACGGTTGCAGGCGAATCAACCATCCGGGACGCTGACATGGCGGCGGAGATGTCTGCCCTGACCGGCAACCAGATCATGCTGCAAGCCAGCCAGTCCATGCTGGCGCAGGCCAACCAACTCCCGAGGAACGTCGTCCGGTTGCTTGAGGGCGGCGGCACCAGGGTCTAACTCACGGAGCAGCATCCATCCTTGTTGCAAGCGGTGTCCGCTGATCCGGGCACCGCTCAATCCCACTGATTCAGCACACATTCGGTATCGCGGTTCACCAGCAGGTGAAACTGCGCCGAGTGTCCCAACGCAGGACTCGTGCGGTGCCGTGCCTCGTGGATGAGCGTGTTCACCAATTGTCCGGTCTTGGGGGTTCCGAAAAACCAGAAGTTGGAGCGGTGAATCTTGATCTGCTCCTCGCCCCAGTACACCCCCGCTTCTCCGTACTGGATGAAGTTGCCGTGAACCGCCCGTTCGCGGGTGTAGCGAATCGGGACGTTGCTGAGTGTGTGGAGCATCGCCGGAGAGAGGCAGGGCGAACGCCGCAACTGCTGACGGTAATTCTCAATGTGTTGCTGACGAATCGCCCCATCCTCCAGAATCACCCCAAACAGTTGAATCTGGTCCACCACGAGCAGCAGCGCGACTCCGAGAATCCCGGTAATCAACAAGCGTCCCACCCAGCGTTCGACGGGTCCGGGCCAGCGGGGGTGGAGGTGGCGGTTTTTCCACTGATGCCACTCCCGCCATTCGTGTTGGAGGGTGCCAACGGTTTCCGCAGGCCAGTCCTCCAGAACCGCATCCTCCGGAAACTCCGGAATTTCAAAAAAACCTTGCTCGTCGCAGTCCCGGCACCAGACTCGCACAAAGCGCTCGCCGTCCGGACCCTCCAGCGGTGTGGCACGCAGGTTGGTGCTTCCACACTCCGGACAGGCCAGCCAACCGGAAGCTTCGTTGGTCAGCTCAGGATTTTGCATTGCCTCTACCTCAGCAATTTTCTATGATAATTCTTTTGTCCAAGAATCCTCACGTTTTGCAGCACTCCCATTTCCCATGACAACTGAAGCCCTTGAGGCGGTGGAGCTTTTTGTTCCCCTGCTTGCCCGTGAACTCAAGCACCGTCCTGATCAGGTCCGCAATGCTCTCAAACTGCTGACTGAGGACAACACCATCCCCTTCATCGCCCGCTACCGCAAGGAGGTGACAGGCAACTTGGATGAGCTTCAAGTTGGCACATTGCACGACCGCTTTCAGTACCTTTCGGCACTGGAGGCACGGCGTGCGCAGATTCTGGCGAGCATTCAGGAGCAGGAGAAACTAACCCCGGAACTGGAAAAAGCGAT
This sequence comes from Deltaproteobacteria bacterium, assembly GCA_002726945.1. Taxonomy (GTDB): domain Bacteria; phylum SAR324; class SAR324; order SAR324; family NAC60-12; genus UBA8110. The sequence continues at coordinate 18,172 of PBTB01000086.1, forward strand.
CCGCGCCGCCGACACCAAGCAGCGACTTGAAGACCTCTACCTGCCCTACAAGCCCAAGCGCCGCACCCGGGCGATGCTTGCCAAGGAGCAGGGGCTGGAACCACTCGTGCTGCTGCTCCAGACCCCGGACGCCACCATCGAGCAGGCTGAGGCGTGGCTTGCCGAGTTCAACACATCGCAGGAGACTGCGATTCCTGCGGAGGAAGTGTGGCAAGGAGCGCGGGACATCCTCGCTGAAACCGTTGCAGAAGATGCGGAACTGCGTGAACGGCTACGGGCTTGGCTGTTCAAGGAGGGGAAAGTGACTGCGCAGGTGACTCCGGAACACAAGGAGAAGCCCGGCAAGTTTCAGGATTACTACGACTTTGAGGAACGCGCCTCGCGGATTGCCCCGCATCGCTTCTTGGCCATCCGCCGGGGCGAGAAGGAAAAGGTGCTGCGCATGTCGGTGCAGGCGTCCGAGGACACAGCGCTTGCGTGGCTCCGCAAGCGTTGGGAGCCGAAACTGGCTCCAGCGCTCAAGGAGCAGTGGGAACCGGTTTGGCGAGATGCGTGGGTGCGGCTGCTCCTGCCTTCGCTGGCAACCGATGTGCGCGTCACGCTCAAGCAGCAGGCGGACGACACCTCAATCGAGCTTTTCGCACAGAACTTCCGGCAGTTGTTGCTCCAATCTCCTGGTGGCGGACGGGTGGTGTTGGGACTCGACCCTGCGTTTCGCACCGGGACCAAATGGGCGGTGATTGATGACACCGGACGCCTGCTCGCACATGGCGTGATCCACCCCATTCCGCCCAAGGCAAAGGAGGACGAGGCCAAGCAAACGCTCCACAAGCTGATTGATGATCACGGCGTGGAGATTGTCGCGGTTGGCAACGGCACCGCCTCGCGGGAGGTGCATCAGTTTGTGCGCAACTGGCTCAAGGAAGCAGGGCTTACCGTGCAACACCTCGTCGTCAACGAGTCCGGAGCATCTGTCTATTCCGCGTCCGAACTCGCCCGCAAGGAATTTCCGGACCTCGACCTCACCCGACGCAGTGCGATCTCCATCGCCCGGCGTTATCAAGACCCGTTGGCGGAATTTGTGAAAATCGAACCGAAATCCATTGGAGTGGGACAGTACCAGCACGATGTCAACCAAACCCGACTCAAGCAGTCGCTGGACCGCACCGTGGAGTCCTGCGTGAACTTTGTTGGGGTGGACCTCAACCGCGCTTCCGGGCCACTGCTGCGCTACGTCTCCGGGATCACGCCCGCCCTTGCCCAGCGCATCGTGGAACACCGCGACGCGCAGGGGCCGTTCGCCACACGGCAGGGACTGCTGGAGGTTTCCGGAATGGGGGTGAAGACCTTTGAGCAGGCGGCGGGTTTTCTGCGAATTCCGGACAGCAGCGAGCCGCTGGACGCCTCAGCGGTGCATCCGGAACGCTACACACTCGTCCAGCGCATGGCCACCGATCACGAGGTTTCTGTTCCCGAACTGCTGGGCAACGAATCTGTGGTCGCCCGTATCGACTTGGCGAAGTACGAATCCGACGAGGTGGGCGCGTTCACCTTGCAGGATATCCTCGCGGAACTCCGCAAGCCCGGACGCGACCCCCGTGCCGAACACAGCACGGTCGAGTTTGACGAATCGGTGCAGGAACTTACCGATCTCAAACCTGGAATGCAACTCAACGGAGTCGTCACCAACGTCACCCACTTCGGTGCGTTTGTGGACATCGGGGTGCATCAGGACGGGCTGGTTCACGTCTCCGAACTGTCCGACCGCTTTGTAAAGGATCCGCTGGAGGCGATTGCACTGGGGCAGCAGGTGAAGGCGTGGGTGCTGGAAGTGGACCAGGATCGCCGTCGCATTGCACTCTCCCTGCGCAGTGACCCCAGCACTCCGAAGCGTCCACCCAAGAAATCCGGGCAACCCAAACAGGCGGAGCAGAAAAAAACAAGATCGGAAGCATCTGATCAGCGTAGCGGGAGTCCGGAGCGTTCCGGGCAAAAAACGTATTCTGGAAAACCTCGTAAACCTGACAAGAAAGCACACCCCAAATCAGGAAAAGCCACTTCCGAAAATCGCCCGGAACCTTCCAAGGCGACGGGTGATTTCCAGACCGACCTGGCCGCGCTGATGGAGAAGTTCAATCGGAACTGAGCACCCGCATTCCACCGGCTATTGCAACACCTGTGTCTGAAAAGGCCCCGCAGTAAGTTATGTTCTTCGTGTGATCGAACACCTGGAGGACGATATGAGTTACTGATGTTACGCAGTCCCCTTCGTAAGTTATTGACTGATGTTACGCAGAGGGATATCAGGCTAAACTAAAGCCAGCCGATTTTGAGTTCCACTCATCTTTTCAAGATTGTCATATGCGATTTTCAA
>PBTB01000087.1 GCA_002726945.1 Deltaproteobacteria bacterium
CCGGCAAGCCGGAAAAACCCAGTGGATTCAACAAACTCCGGCGCTGGCCGCTAACCTGGCACGGCAGCCATACACGGTCAGGTCGCTCCGCTTTGCTGTTGTACCTAAACAACACTTAATCGGGTGACTACCGGCAATTGGTTCCGCATAAATTTGACTTCCTACGCGGTCGTCAAATCCTCCGTGAGGGCCTGTCGTTGTTCGGGCGAAAGGTGGGCTTCGAGCGTGAGGTGAGGATGGTCACTGCCCAGTGCGACCGGAGTTGCGCCCCCAGTGTCGAACTTGAGGTACTGCACGGAGGAAAGACGATCATCGCCAATCTGCCGCGCATCGAGTTTCGCTGGAATCCGCCGTCCGTCCTCCAAGAGCGTATAGAGTTTTTCCGGCAGGCCCAGCAACTTGCGGAGTTGCACGTCGCGCTCTTCCGGGCTGGCGTACTCGATGAGCAGGACGCACCCCAGTTCACCTTCCGAACCCAGCAGTTCGTTGTAGGTGTTGATCTCGTGCTGGATGTCGGATTCCTTGACAATCTTTTCCGCCCGCATCATCTCCTGCACCTGATAGCACACCGTCTCGGCGTTCTCAAAGAGAAAGGTGAGGTGATCGCCAACGTGGATGCGGCGGGATTCCTTGACCCTGAGAACTTGCTCGCGGATCGCGCTGCGCTGTTCTTCGTAGGTGACGTAATCGACAATTTCGCAACGTTCGACAGGGCGCATTACTGCTCTTCGGATGGAATGATTTTTTGGGAAAATCCGTCCTCGCGGTAGGCACGGGCGAGGATGGACATGGGGTGCATGGCGCGGACTCCCGCGAATTGCCCGAACTGAATCGCGGCCAGTGGGCAGTCGGTCGCCCAGACTTCTGCACGGGCGTCCTTCATGCCCTCAAACGCCTTCTTGCCGATGCGTCCGGAATCCTCGAAGGACTCGACCTTCATGGCATAGGTGCCGTCGTGTCCACAGCATTCCATCGTGGTCACGGGCTTCACCCCCGGAATCTGCCGGAGCAGGTCACGCCCCTTGAAGCCGACTCCCTGTGTGCGCAAGTGGCACGGGGCGTGGTAGGCGACCTTGTCTCCCGGAGTGCTTTTGAAATCCTTGTTGAAGCGCTCCTCCTTACGGATCTTCCAGAGAAAATCCGCAGGATTCTGCACGGCTTCCGCAAGCTGCTGCGCCCGCTCCCGATCCTTGTCTGCAAGCAGTTCCGGATATTCGCGGGACATCATCATCGAACAGGTTGGGTTGATCGCCAGCACCTTTGCTCCGGACGCGACATAAGGCAGCAGCACATCGAGGTTGTGCTGGGCTTGCTTGCGGACGAGTGCCAGATTACCCTGTTCCCACGCAGGCATCCCGCAGCACTGGAGTCCCTTGGCACAGGCGCAGTTGACCTGACTCCGCTCCAACACCTCCAAAGTGTCCTGCCCAATCTGCGGCTCGTTGTTCTGGACGTAACACGTCTGAAACAGCACCGCCTCGACACCCTCGGTCGCCGATTGAATTTTCCCGCGATCCCCGGCAATTTGCTCAAAGGTCCGTGGGGCAAAGTCCGGAAGCTCCTTGTCGCGGTGAATACCGAGCGCCTTTTCCAGCAGCCAGCGGTGCGCCCTGACACGGTTCATCACGTTGGTGAGACCGAAGCTGGCCCGCGCCGCCTTGGCGGATGCGTCCGGATCACGTAGCACCCGATCTCGTAGCGAGGGTGGTCGTTGCTTTGCCTCAAGCGCCTTGTAGCGGTGGACAAGCTTCGGAAAATCGAGCTGGAATTCGTGGTCCTCCCGGGGTGTGTAGGGACACTGCACCTCGCAGAGTTTGCACTGGAAACAAGCGTCCATGATGCGCTCGGTGTCCTGTGCATTCACCTTCCGGACCTCCCCGTCGTACTGCTGGTCGAGCAGATCGAAGAGTGTGGGGAAGGAGCCGCAGTACTTGAAGCACCTGCGGCATCCGTGGCAGATTTCGTAGGCGCGGGTGAGTTCCTTTTGGAAGACAGACTCATCCCAGTACTTGGGCTCGCTCGGATCGTAGCAGAGACCGTCCGTTGGCAGATAGGAGATGTTCCCGGATTCGGCACTCATATCAGAAACCTGTTATCACCGGAGAAAGCTGGCAGGCAAGGGTGCAGGGAAAACTAAAAGGGGAGGAGCGCCCGCACCACAATGACGCAGCGCGAACGCTTGGGTTCCCAACGATGCAATCAGGAGACGCTGTCGAGCATTTGCTGGAAGCGTCCGGCGTGCGACTTCTCGGCCTTGGCGAGGGTCTCGAACCAGTCGGCGATTTCACCGAAGCCTTCGTCGCGGGCGGATTTTGCCATACCCGGATACATGTCGGTGTACTCGTGGGTTTCCCCGGCGATGGAAGCCTTCAGGTTTTCCGCGGTTTCCCCAATCGGCAGGCCCGTGGCGGGATCCCCCACCTGCTTGAGGTAGTCGAGATGGCCGTGGGCGTGCCCGGTTTCGCCCTCGGCGGTCTGCCGGAAGTTTCCGGCGATTTCCGGAAAGCCCTCAACATCGGCGACCTTGGCCATCCAGAGGTAGCGGCGGTTGGCTTGGGACTCACCTGCGAAGGCGGCTTTGAGGTTGTCGTGGGTTTGGGTTCCGTCCAGATTTGGCATGATTCTCCTTCTTATGTGGAAAGCTCCCGCAGGAGCGTTAGGGGATGAACGGTAAAACTGCAGTTTAGGCAGTCCCAGTATTCTAGACAAAAACTGTGAAATCGCCAATCGTTTTTTTATCTCCGGGTTGCATGCGGGGGGCGCCCTCCCGATGGTTGTGGAAACGCCTTGCCAAAGTTGCAGAAACCGCTCCAATAGAGACACTGCACCACTTGTGGCACTCACCCTCAATTTCTAACATCAAGCAAAGGAGTGCCTTATGATCAAGGTTGGATCACAGGCTCCGGACTGCACGTTGGATAGCCAACCGGGGACGTTCTCCCTGAGTCAGTTCCAGAGACAAAAGCACGTCATGCTCGTCTGCTACCCTCTTGACAGGATGTCCACCTGAAGCAAGGAGATTCCGGATTTGGAGCAGAGCATCGCCAGCTTCAAGGTCGCAGACTCCCAGGTTCTGGGTGTCAGTGTGGACAGCAAACACAGCCATGCCAACTGGGCAAGTTCCCTAACGGCTAATCCCTCTCGCGGACGCTATGGAATCCGCATTCCCCAAACTCCAAATGGAACTGTACTACTACGAGGCGTGTGGCTTTTCGCAGGTGGTGCTGAACACGCTCAGGAACCTCAAGATTCTGGACCAGACGGAACTGAAGGATATCCGGGAGCATCCGGACTTTGAGGCAGAGTTGATTGAGCGCACAGGTAACAAGACCGTGCCGTGCTTGGTGGTGGAGGGCAAGACGATGAAGGAATCCGAAACCATCAAGAAGTACCTCGTCTCCCGGTTTCTCTGAACTCAGGTTTCTGCGGCACCCCGGGCCATGATGAGCTTGCCGGTGCGTATCATCTCCACCAGCCCCATCGTCCCCAGCAACCGCTCCAGCGCATCAATCTTCGAGGAATTCCCGGTGGTCTCGATGATGAGCGACCTCTCGGTGATGTCCACCGTCTTTGCCCGGAAGACCTCCACCACCTGAAACACCTCTGAGCGCCGCTCGGCAGACACCTCCACCTTGAAGAGCGCCATCTCGCGGTCCACCGAATCGGACGATTCGTGGTGCGAGGCATGGACGACATCCACGAGCTTGTTGAGCTGCCGGAGGATCTGGTCGAAATCCGCCGGACTCCCCTGCACAACAATCGTCATCCGCGAAAATTGCGGATCGTGTGCAGCGGAAACGACGAGGGACGCCACGTTGTAACCGCGCCGTGCGAAGGTCTGAGCGATCCGGACGAGGACGCCGGGCTTGTTGTTGACAAAGATGCTGATTGTGAATTGCTCTTCCATTAGATTCTGAAGTTTGGTTCAGGACTTGCGCAAAGTTTCACCCTTCGTGCTGAGCCTGTCGAGGCAGGAACAGGTTCACACTTCAACAAGCTCAGGGCGAACAGAACATTTGAATTTGACTCCCAGCAAGTGACTCAGGTGCTGCCAACGGGTTTTTCGAGCTTGGTGGTTGGAGGGGGCTCCTCGATCAGCATGTCTGAGACCGGAGCGCCTGAAGGGATCATTGGGAACACGTTATCGGCCTTGACCACCACGGCGTCGATCAACACCGGGCCAGCGTTGTAATCCAGGGCCTTCTTGAGGACACGGGTGATGTCTCCAGCACGTCGGATGCGGAAGCTCTTGATGCCATACGCCTCGGCGAGTTTGACGAAATCCGGATTGCCCTCCATGCCCACGCCGCTCTCACGGTTGTCGAAGAACAACTGCTGCCACTGCCGGACCATGCCGAGGTAGCTATTGTTGATGACAAGAATCTTGACCGGAAGCTTGTGGATCGCCGCCGTGGCCAGTTCGAACTGCGTCATCTGAAAGCCGCCATCGCCAACCACGGCAATCACCAGATCGTCCGGACAGCCGAACTGGGCACCCAAGGCAGCCGGGAGGCCGTAGCCCATCGTCCCAGCCCCGCCGCTGGAGAGCCACTGGCGTTCGCGGCAGGATTTGCAGAACTGTGCCGCCCACATCTGATGCTGTCCCACGTCGGTGGCGATCACACCCCGCGATTCTGTGAGGCGGTCCAGTTCGTCAAGGATATGCTGGGCCCGCAAGCCGCCACGCTTGGGGTACTTGAGTGGATGACGTTGTTTCCACTTCGCAATTTGCGTGAGCCATGGCTTGGTCTTGAGGGACTTCACGAGCGGAAGCAAGTCTGCGAGCACAAGGCTCGCATCACCCTGAAGTGAGACATCGGGTTGAATGATCTTGCCAAACTCGGCAGGGTCGATGTCAATGTGAATCTTGACGGCATCCGGACAGAAGGCACTGACCTTGCCGGTGATGCGGTCGTCCCAGCGGGCACCGATGGCCATGATCAAATCGCAGTCCACCACCGTCTTGTTCGCGTAGGCGGTGCCGTGCATGCCAAGCATTCCCACGGACAACTCATGGGTTTCCGGAAACGCCCCTTTGCCGAGCAGAGTGGTGGTGACCGGAGCCCCCAGCTTTTCGGCCAAGGCCCGCACCTGCTTTCCGGCCTGGGAGATCACCGCACCTGCACCAACATAAAGCAGAGGGCGCTTGGAGTTCATGATCAAATCCGCCGTGCGTTGCAAGTCGTCCGGGGCACAACGAGTCTGTACCTGATAGCCGGGCATGTCCACCTCGTCCGGAAAGTCGGCAGTGCATCCGGCGGTCTGCACATCCTTGGGAATGTCCACCAACACCGGCCCCGGGCGTCCGGAACTGGCGAGGTGAAACGCCTCTTTCATCACGCGAGGCAGGTCATTGACGTCCTTGACAAGGTAGCTGTGCTTGACCACCGGCATGGTGACTCCAAAGACATCGGCCTCCTGAAAGGCGTCCTTGCCGAGGTTCACCGTCATCGTCTGGCCCGTGACCACGACCAGCGGGACCGAATCCATCTGCGCGGTGAGCAATCCGGTGACGGTGTTGGTTGCGCCGGGGCCTGAAGTGACAAGGACCACGCCGGGCTTGCCAGTGGCGCGGGCATAACCGTCTGCCATGTGGGTGCCGCCCTGTTCGTGCCGGACGAGGACGAGCTTGAGTTTCGAGGCGTCCACCAAGGCGTCAAAAATGGGCATGCACGCTCCGCCGGGATACCCAAACACAAAATCAACGTCCTCGCGCTCAAATGCTGCGACCACAACTTGTGCGCCGTTCATGTCACTTTCTCCTGCTGTAGCAATCCAAGGGTGTCAACATTTCAGGGATATTGGCACGTTTCTCAGGAAGGTTCAAGAAGATTGTGCAAATCAACAGGAAAATTCACTTATTCCCTCAGGGTAATTTGCAAGCAGATGTCCAGTAGCAAATAAATATTCCGATTTCATGAGAATCAGAGAAAATCCGTCATTTCTGACGGGAATTTCGAGAAACCATTTGCTTGTTCGGAGTGTATTGGCTAAAACGTGGTTGCTTGATTGAAAATTTGTTTTACCAACCTCAGCCCCAAACACTCGCTTGCTTGCTCTGGACACTCAGAAGGAAATCGCCCAACTCCTCAGCCGCTACCCCATCAAGCGCAATGCCCTGCTTCCCATCCTGCATGTGGTGCAAAAGGGCAACGAAGGCTACCTGACCCCGGAACTGCTTGAGGAGGTGGCGGGCATCTGCGAGGTTTCCCAAACCCACGTTGAAGGGGTCATCAGCTTCTACACGATGTACAAGCTGGAGAAACCCGGAAAGTTCCATCTTCAGGTTTGCACCTGTGTGCCCTGCTGCCTGGTTGGCGGCGAGGAGCTTTTGGAGCATGTGGAGCAGCAGTTGGACACGCACGCGGGGCACACAGCAGATGATGGCGTGTTCAGTGTGGAAGAGGTCGAGTGCCTCGGTGCCTGCAGCTACGCCCCCGCTGTGATCATCAACGAGGACTACCACGAGCAGATGAATCCGGAGAAGTTGGACCGGCTGATGGACGAACTGCGCACGCAAGGACAGGCCCATGCTTGAGGAAACGCTGATACTCTTCCGGAACATCCGGAACCCCGACTACGACAAATCCCTCAAGGGCTACAAAAAGGCAGGCGGTTTAAAGGCGCTGAAGCAGGCGCTGGAGATGCAGCCCGACGAAATCGTACAACTCACGAAAGACTCCGGGCTGCGGGGACGCGGTGGTGCAGGCTTCCCGACTGGACTCAAGTGGAGTTTCATGGCAAAGGATACGGGCAAGCCGACCTACCTCGTCTGCAACGCCGATGAATCCGAACCCGGAACCTGCAAGGACCGTGAACTGATGCTCCACGACCCGCATCAATTTCTGGAGGGCATGATGATCAGTTGCCTCGCAATTGGCTGCCGACACGGTTATATCTATGTCCGGGGCGAATACTGGCCTTCCATCAAGTCGCTCAATGCCGCACTACAGGAGTTGTACGATGACGGCATCCTTGGTAAAAAACTACTCGGCAAGGGACCGAAGCTCGACCTGACCGTCCACCCCGGAGCCGGTGCGTACATCTGCGGAGAGGAAACCGCTCTGCTCGACTCGATTGAGGGCAAGCGCGGCCACCCGCGAGTGAAACCGCCCTTCCCGGCAGTGTCCGGATTCAACGCCTGCCCGACGACGGTGAACAACGTTGAAACGCTCACCTGCCTGCCCTTCATCGTCAACGAAGGGGCGGAGGCGTTCAAAGCGTTTGGTCCGGAAAACAACGCGGGCCCCCACCTCATCAGCCTGAGCGGGCATGTCAACAAACCTGGAGTGTACGAGGTGCGGTTGGACGCGAATCTCAAGGACATCATTTATGACTTCGGAGGGGGTATTCCCAACGGCAAGCAACTCAAAGGCGTGATTCCGGGAGGGGCGTCCTCTTCTGTGCTGACCGCAGACGAGATTGATGTCACCTACTCCTTTGACGCCCTCGCCCAAGCCGGAACAATGATGGGATCGGCGGCGATCATGGTGTTCGACGAGGACACGGATGTCGTCAAGCTGCTGCACCGTATCGTTCGTTTCTTCAGCCACGAATCCTGTGGACAATGCACTCCCTGTCGCGAAGGCACCCACTGGGCACGCATGATCATCCGGGATTTCCTCAACGGCAACGGCAACGAGCACAAGCTCAAGCGCCTGCATCGCGTGGGGGGCAACATGATGGGCACCACGGTTTGTGCGTTGGGCGATGCCTGTGGCATGCCGATTCAGTCCTTCACTACCAAGTTCGCAGACGAGTTCCGCGACGTTCAGGCACTTGCCGCTTGAATTGAATAAGTCAGAAGGTAAAAGGCGGATGAGGGGCAAAGTTCCAAAGGGACAGATGAGTTCAAAACGAAGGGAGGAGAGCAGCGAGTCTCGCAGCCCCGTCTCGTTGTGATTCTCAAAACCCAGCAACCAGAAGTCGTAGGAGCGGGCTATGCCCGTGACACCAGCAACCAGTAACCGACCACTAGCAACCAGCAATGCCTGTTTTTCACTTGGATGGACAGCCCGTTGAGTTTGAACCGGGAGAGAAGGTGTTGTCCGCCGCGCTCCGTGCCGGGGTCGAGGTTCCGCACTACTGCTTTCATCCCGGACTCTCGGTGGTGGCAACCTGTCGCATGTGCCTTGTGGACGTGGTGGACATGGGCAACGGACGTCCGATGCCGAAGCTCCAGACCTCCTGTTCGATGGACGCGGTGGAGGGCATGAAGGTGGAGACGAAGAACACAAAGACCCTAGAGGCCCGCGAGGACGTGATGGAGTTCCTGCTCATCAACCATCCGCTCGATTGCCCGATCTGCGATCAGTCCGGCGAGTGCGTGTTACAGGATTATTCCTTCGAACACGGCACGGGGAAGTCCGAGATGGAGTACGCCAAGCGCGTGTACGGCTGGCGGGACGTTGGCACCTTCGTCGCACTGGAGCGCAACCGCTGCATTCACTGCACGCGCTGCGACCGCTTCACCCGCGAGGTCACGGGCACCAACGAATTCGGCATGTACAACCGGGGGCACGAACTGACGGTGGACACCTACGCCGACCGACCGATGACCAACAAGTTTCAGGGCAACATGGCGGACATCTGCCCGGTTGGAGCGATCACGGACAAGGAGTTCCGCTTCAAGCGCCGCGTCTGGCGTCTCAAGAAAACCCCGTCCATCTGCACGGGATGCTCCACGGGCTGCAACGTCACCATTGAGTACGACAAGAACGAGGTCTTCCGGCTCAAGCCGCGTGAGAATCCAGCCGTCAACCGCTGGTGGATGTGTGACGAGGGACGCCTCAGCTACCATGTGATGAACGAGCGCGAAAACCGCATCATGAAGCCGCGGGGCCGTGTGCAGGGTGAGCTGCAGCCGATTTCCTTTGAGCAGGCGTATCAGGCACTGGCCGAACGTATTGCCGCCCTCAATCCGGGAGTGGGAGGTGCACTGGTGCTGACCGACACGAACGCCAGCAATGAGGCGCTGTTCATGCTCCGGAAGCTGGCACAGGACGGTTTGGGCGCAGAGCAGGTGTTCTGCCCCATGCCCGACTGGCAGCAACCGGACTCCGATTTCTTCATTGATTCGCTCATCACCACCGACAAAACCTCCAACCGTGCGGGTGCCCGTGAACTCGGACTCACCGGAGTGGCTGACACGGCAGAACTCAAAACCACACTTGAGACCAACCCCAGGGTGGTCATCGTCCTCGGGAATCCGTTTGAGCACGCAACAGAACTCCGGGAGAAGATCAGCAAGACCCAACTGATCGTGGCAATCAGCCCCCTCTTCAACGGCTGGACCGAGCTTGCCGATGTCGTGCTTCCCGGACAACTGCACTCTGAGCAGGACGCGACCTACACGAACAAGCAACGGCGTGTGCAGCGCACCCACATTGCGGTTCAAGCCCCCCGGCAGACCCGTCCGGAATGGCAGATTCTTGCCGAGCTGCTGCTTGCGCTGGACAAGGATGCTGGACTGGACAGCGCAGACGCCGTCTTGCAGGCGCTCGGACAGGCAGTCCCCACGTTTGAAGGTTTGTCGTTGAGCAGATTTTCCGAAGCCGGAGTCTTGCTTCCCGGCGAGGCAAACGACCCCGGGCGCTCGGTCGTGGACACCCGCACCGCTGCCGCCTAAATTCCTACAGCCTAAACCCCTAACAGTCGATAAAGCAGGATGATCGTCTTCTTCTACCTTTTTGCCCTGATCAGTCTGATCTTGGCCTTGGGGGTGTTGGTGTTCAAGAACCCCATCCACAGCGCCCTCAGCCTTGTGGGCACCTTCTTCTGCCTCGCTGCAATCTATGTCATGCTCAACGCCGAGTTTGTCGCGGTGATTCAGGTGTTGGTGTACGCAGGCGCGATCATGGTGCTGTTCCTTTTCGTGCTCATGCTGCTTTCCACGAAGGACAACGATCAATACGCCCTCAAACTCAACGTGTCGAGGGGTCTGGCGGTCGCCATCACGGGGGTGCTGATGATCCAAGTGTTGACGGCGTTCATGGACCCGACCCTCCGCTTTGGCGAGCCTGGAGCCTATCCCGTGGAGCGCATACAGGAAATCGGTTCCATCGCCCTCATTGGGCAGTTGCTCTTCACAGAGTTCGTGCTGCCCTTCGAGGTCATCTCCATCCTGCTGCTGGTCGCCGTGATTGGGGCGGTCATCATCGCCAAACGCCGTGTTCCCTGAGAGTCCGATGATTCCCATCTCCCACGTCCTCGTCCTCAGCGCCCTGCTCTTCAGCATTGGGGTGCTGGGGGTCATGCTGCGCCGCAACGTCATTGTCGTCTTCATGAGCATCGAGTTGATGCTCAACGCGGTCAACCTCTCCTTCGTCGGCTTTGCCCGCACGATGGACGACATGACGGGTGTGATCTTCATCTTCTTCATTATCGTGGTGGCGGCAGCCGAAGCGGTGGTCGGACTCTCAATCATCCTCTCCATCTACCGGACCCGCAAGACGCTCAACATCGACGAGTTCAATCTGCTCAAGTGGTAGCCATGTCCCAAATCTGGCTGGTCCCGGCCTTTCCGCTGCTGGGCTTCCTCCTCAACGGTTTTTTCGGGAAGTTCTTTGGCAAGCGTTTCGTCACGATCATCGCCCCGGCGGCGGTGGGCTTTGCATTCTTGCAGTCCCTCGTCCTCTTCTTCGAGATGCGGGCGGCAGACGGACACCGCTTGGTCGAAACGCTCTATACTTGGATGGCAACGGGTTCTTTCCAAGTTGATGTTGCGTTTCAGGTCGATCAGCTTTCCGGACTCTATCTCCTGATCATCACGGGCGTGGGCTTCCTCATCCACGTCTATTCGATCGGTTACATGGGAGCCGAAGCCGGCTACTATCGCTACTTCGCCTTCCTCAACCTCTTCATCTTCTTCATGCTCGTCCTGGTGCTGGGTGACAGCTTCCTGCTGATGTTCGTCGGCTGGGAGGGCGTGGGCCTCTGCTCGTACCTGCTGATCGGTTACTACTTCGAGAAACACTCGGCTGCCGAGGCGTGCAAGAAGGCGTTTCTCTTCAACCGCGTGGGCGACTTCGGGGTGCTTTCTGCCGTGATGCTGATTTTCGTCACCTTCGGCACTCTCAACTTCAACATCGTCAACGCCGAAGCCGCCACGCAGTTGGAATCCGGAGGCATTTTGGTGACGGTGATCACACTTTTCCTCTTCCTTGGAGCCACCGGGAAATCCGCGCAGATTCCGCTCTATGTCTGGCTTCCGGACGCAATGGAGGGGCCGACTCCGGTTTCCGCGCTCATCCACGCCGCGACGATGGTAACAGCGGGACTCTACATGGTCGCCCGGCTCAGCCACCTTTTCGTACTGGCGCCTTTCACGATGAACATGATCGCGGTCATCGGTGCAGCCACAGCCTTGTTGGCGGCGAGCATTGCACTCACGCAGACGGACATCAAGCGCGTGTTGGCGTACTCCACCGTCAGTCAGTTGGGCTACATGTTCCTCGCGCTGGGGGTGGGAGCGTTCACAGCAGGCATCTTCCACGTCATGACCCATGCCTTCTTCAAGGCGCTGCTCTTCCTTGGCTCCGGATCGGTGATCCACGCGATGCACCACGAGCAGGACATGCTGCGCATGGGGGCTCTCCGCAAAAAACTGCCCGTGACCTACCTCACGATGCTGATGGGCACGTTGGCGATTGCAGGCATCCCCTTCTTCTCCGGATTCTTCAGCAAGGACGAAATCCTCTGGAAAGCATTCAGTTCACCCTTGGGGGGCGGAGGCTTCTGGCTGATCGCCTTTGTCACAGCAGGGATGACCTCGTTCTACATGTTCCGGCTCATCTACCTCACCTTCCACGGGGAATCACGGGTGGATTCCCACACTGCTGAACATTTGCACGAATCTCCAGCCGTGATGACCGTGCCGCTGGTGATCCTCGCGGTGTTGTCCGTGTTCGGGGGTTTCTTCGGAGTTCCACACGTCCTGAACTTCCTCCCCAACGGCATGGAGCTTTACTTCAAGGGTTTCTTCGCGCAAGTTCCGGAAACCACCCCTGGTTCTGCTGCCGCCGAAATTGGGCTGATGGTTGCCTCCGTTCTGCTCGCGGTCATCGCGTGGTCACTGGCCCATCGCTACTACTCGACCAGCCTCGACGCCGTCACCGCACTCCGCAACCGCCTGCAAACCACGTATCGGCTTTCGCTCAACAAGTGGTATGTGGATGAACTCTACAACGCCGTCATCGTCCAGCCTGGAAAACTGTTCTCCACGTTCGTCCTCTGGAAGCTCATTGACCAGAACATCATTGACCGACTGGTGTTGCTGCCCGGAAACGTCGCTCGTGGCGTGGGCAGTGGACTGCGCCTTGCCCAGAACGGCGTTTTGCAGAGCTACGCCCTCATCTTCTCGCTGGGGGCCATGCTCATCCTCGGGTTTGTACTGCTGTAGCACCCGAGACATTCCCTTTCCACAAGACCTCCAGCTTGAAAGTAGAACCCGCAACAGCTTGCGGGTTCCCCTGTCTCTTGCCCTCTCCCGTAGCTGCTGGACCACGCCGCGTTCCTCTTCGACTGGCATTCCCTGTAAAGTCGGGTAAATGTGAAAGTTTCACTCCTCGCCCACCAACGACACGGGAGGCTCCATGAGTAGGGCCGCAGTCATCGAACCTCAGGCGACCTACGCTGGGTCACTATGGAGGGGACGATGAAATCCGCGTCGCCCCGTTTGACGCGATCATTTTCCCGCTCTCCAGCCTCTGGGCGGAGTGATGCGATTGCTTGCACACAACTCAAGCTTTGCGAATGCGTTCTGCCCCGGAATAAACATTGAACCGCTTGGAGCTGAGGAAGCCCACGAGCGTCATGTCAAACTCGCGGGCGGTCAACACGGCAAGGCTGCTCGGAGCACCCACCGCCGCCAAGGCCGGAATGCCACCGATCACGGCTTTCTGCACGAGTTCAAAGCTGGCACGTCCACTCACGAGCAGGAGCCGTCCGGAGGCGGGGAGTTGATCGTCCAGCAACAGTCGACCGTTGATTTTGTCCACGGCGTTGTGCCGTCCCACGTCCTCACGGAGCAACAGGAGCTTGCCAAATTCATCAAAGAGCGCCGCCGCGTGCAGGCCTCCGGTTTGCGTGAAAACCGCCTGCACTTCGCGAAGCCGATCCGGGAGGCTGCACAGCAACTCCGGCGAAACGCCGTCCAAGCCCTGCGGACGCGAGGGACACACCTCCCACACGGAATCGAGCGAGTTTTTTCCACAGATCCCGCAACTGGAGGAGGTGAAGACGTTGCGGCTCAAGCGTTTGGGATGGAATGGGGTACCGGGCTTGAGTTCCACGATGATCACGTTCTCTGGCTGCGGCTCATGCGGATCTTCCGGGCGAAACATCCGCGCCACGGTTCCCGCATCCGGCACCAAACCCTCGCTGAGCAGAAACCCTGCCGCCAGTTCAAAATCATGCCCCGGAGTGCGCATCGTCACCGCCGCACGAAACTGAAAGCCATCCGCCAAAATCCGCATCTCCAACGGTTCCTCCACTGCCAACTGATCATCAAGTTCCTTGCGGACATCAGTGGTGTGCCGCACGATTGGCGTCGTCCATACGCCTTCCGTGATGCTGTCCGGAGTGGCAGGGTTCGCGCTGGGTCGGGAAACTCCCGTGTTCATGGGGACCGATGGTTTCAACGAGTTCAGTGCCGACCGCCAACATGACGTCCGCCGAGGGCAGGAACTGCTGCACTCCCGGGCGCACGAGGCTGCCCCCGAGGTTCAGTGGATAGGATTCGGGCACCACGCCCTTGCCTGCGCAGGTGGTGATGACTACCGCGTTGAACCGTTCCGCAAGTCCAGTGCTCTCGGGCTGCGCCTCCACGGCACCACCGCCTGCGAGAATCAGTGGACGCTTTTAGTCCAACACCCCTGCAGGGAACCCTCCCTTCAGACAAGCTCAGAACGAACGAAAAACTCCCTCAATAATTGAACCACCCGTTGGCATCGTAGGCGATGCCGGACCCGGCAAAGCCCTCCACCGCCAGCACAAATCCCGTGAGGATGATGCCCAGCGACGAGCCGATCACGTTGTGCGTGGCGGGATAACCCATCACCCGCGTGGGTTTGTGGATCAGTTCATGAAAGTTGATGAACTCGTCCACCTCCGTCAAGAGCGCCTTGGCGCGGAGGATCTCCTGACGTTCCGCATTCACGTGGTCCGGAACCGTGTCCGCAAGTTCCTTTTCCAGAAAAAACAGTTCCTTCTTGACCTGATCGAGTTGGACCGAACTGAGCGCCTGCAGCTTGCTCGCCTTGGAAATGGCAAAGATGCAGATTGAGGAAATCGCCACCACGATGAGCATCAGCAGCCAAAGCGTGGAAACGTGATGCCGCAACTGCATCCAACCGATCATGTTGAGCAACAGAACACAACAAATCGCGTAAAACAGGAAAATAGACGTGTAAGCTTGGATGCGCAGGTAAAAGGCTTCGCCGAATGAGCGCAGCGTCATCCGGCAGATCATCCACGCAAAGACATTGTCCGACTGTCTCAGGTCAATGAACACCTGCGGATTATCCGAACCGGACTGAGCGGAGTCGTTCGTCTTGATTTTTGGGTCGTCTTGCTCAGGCGTGTTCTCATCCTCCAGAAGCGGTTTTTGGTGCAAAAACTCACTCAAGCGCACCCCTGGATGTAGGATCAACTCTCCCAGTTTTTTCAGTGTCATGGTTCTTCTCTGAAAATCAAAGGCACAGATAAAACCAAAGAAAAAATTTGGCAAGCTTGCTAAGAAACCCAAGAAGCATCCGATGAAAATTAAGGTCTCCCAAGTGGTTTCACCAAAAGCGGAGAGGCCATAAACCTTGCGGAGAATGAAGGTGCTTGACATGACGGCAAGGGTGGCTAACAGTATGATGATCATGTAAATCGTCGGCTGTTTTAAATTGTAAACCTTCGACACGATTTGATGCAGTACGAACCCCGTGGTGACTTCATCCTTGGCATTGTGAGAGGTTTCTGCCGTGAATAGTTCATCAGTTGGGTGACTCCGGAGCCGTTCACTGACCTCCTCCTTCATTTTGAAGGAAATCCCCTGCAAGGCGACATCGTTCTCGTCCATTGCGCATGTCAGTTCATCCTCGATCAAACCGGGAAACTTTCCGGGGTTGCTCCACCCCACTCCAACCAAGCGTCGGTTCGTCCGATCTTCATCCCAGTGGGGCACGGGACGGCTCAGTTGCTCGTAGTCCTCCGGACGGAAGTAGCCGTACTTGACCGAAATGATCAGATTGCGCACAAACAAAAAAAGGTAGGCGAGGATGATCTGAAACAGATCCACGTTTTGCACAAGATGCTCCGGACCAAAGAGCTTCAGCAAAAGAGCAGCAGGGATCACCCACATTATAGGATAGAGCACAACCCAGAAACCAATAATACTACCAACAGAGTTGTGCTCGCGGGAAAGCGCCAACAGGCTTCGATGGTTCATCACATGCCACGCTCTGGAAAATGAACGCTCAATCAGCAGAACCGCAATGGGGGAAAGCAGCACCGGAGGGAGGTTTTCATAAACCAGGGTGGCCCAGAACTGCTTCCACGAGAACTCGACGGGGGTGTGGTAGGTGAGTAGCTTGTCTTCCGGAACCTGACTCCGCAGCTTGGCTGCATGAAGGCTGGTGGACACCTCCGCGAGAAATTCCTCATCCTCTTCCTTGGAGGGACGCCGCTTCTGTAGGGTTGATTGATTTTTGTGATGCCTGACCCTAGAATCCAAACTTTCAGTGTTGTCTAGGGGCATGGCTCTTCTCAAAGGTTGGTAGTGTTCTGTGGGGCTTTGCGAAGCAACGTTCACTGGTGGCTGAAATACCACAAAACGGACTGGACACGCAAGGCCAAAAACTGTGTCAGGAAAACCTGTAGCGGAGAAAACCCCATGTTTGAGACATTCGATTCCCTGTAAGAAGACCAGGCATTGCTGATCGGATGACGGTCAGAAAACCGTCTGCCTCCCACTGTCACCGAAGTCAGCCTCGCTCCGGAATCCAGAAACTGAACCTGTGCTTTGACTTGGGCAAGCTACAGGCAGCAGGCGTGGAGGCGCGGCAGCTCAGCGTGGACCAGGGTGTGGGCTTCAGATCCATTGTAGATGCCTTCTTGTTGGGATACATAGTAACAAATTTGCTCACACCTGTTTCGGCTTCTATGATCCATATTGTGTAAACAGAAAGCTGGATGCCATTAGGTCCTGTTAGTTTTCCTCGAATTTCATAGAGTTTGCCAAATTCTTTTTTTCTATCAACAGTGCTTCAATTGGCAAGATCTGCTTTCTCAAATCATTTTCCAACATTTGCCAATTCTCGGAAGCATACCCTGCCTTGTTCAGCCATTGAGATTTATCATTGCGTTTCTTAAAAACCAATCAATATTGACTTAGTTTTTCAGGTGAAATTGAGGTATCTTCTGGCAATTTCATTTTCCAATCCTTCAGTCATTTAGACGAAGCAAAATCTCTCTATCCCTTTGCCCGTTCCACGTCGGCCTTTGTCCCCCCGATAGCCAGTCGCTCTTGCAACACCTGCCGCCAGCAGGTGCGGACGTTGCCTTCATGTTGGTGCTAAGTGGGAGAATGGAGTACTGATGGTGAACAGGCAAGCGAAACCGCTGTGGCGAGACGCAGTGCAACCAAGGAAGGCGGCCAGCTGCTCCCTCGACGTCATCCACCCCAGGCACTTTCGGGGTCGATCGTTGAGAAACATCTCGATCCGCTTGAGTGCCTCCTCGCCGGTTCAGAAATCCCCAGGCCGTTGAACCTCCCGCAACAACCGGGAAC
>PBTB01000088.1 GCA_002726945.1 Deltaproteobacteria bacterium
TAATCTCCTTTGGTAGGTTAAGACATCACCTCCAGAGCATACCATTTCATTTAATCACAAGCCACTACCAAGAAATCATCTAAGCATGCACTGCTTCATGCTCGGCATCCCAATACCCGGAAGCGCGGCTTGCAGCTTTTGGTGCATTTCCAGATTGGCTTATGTGGTCAAACTCCACACCGATGCAGCCTTTCACAGTAACAAGTTCCTGCACTCCGACAAAGAAATTGTTGCGGGTCCAGTCCGTGAAGGTCAGGGCTTCTCCGTAGCCACGACGCCACGGCTGTCCGCCGTCAATGTTGGCGACAATCGAGGTCACGGCTCCTGCGTCACCACCAGTCCATACGGACGGCCAAAAGTACAATAGACAAAGGGGTTGTAGTCGTTGATGTTGTGGAAGGACGTGAAGAGCGCAGTGTCCATTCCGGATGCGGCCATCAGCTTGCTAGGGACACTCCTTTGGTTTAGGGTTTGTGTTTTAACTTGGCTTTGCCCTGCTGGATTCGTAGCATGGCGACTTTGGCTTCAACCTCCTTCAGGGGCGCATGGAAATTCTCAATACTCTGCTGGTTGGCATGGGCACCGGCCTCGTGCTGGGCGTGCTTGGCATGATTCTCTTCACGGCGGACAAGGCGGATGAGCATCCATTTCTAGGACTCCTTCCTGCCGGACTGGTGGTGATGGACTTGGGGGTGGGTTCGCAAATCGTGGCCGCAGGATTGCTGTTGATGAGTGGGCTGTTTGGGTACTACCTGATGGTCTTCATCTGGCGGGGTCGCCCCAAGCTGTTCGCACTTGCTCAGGGCCATGGAACGGCACACGAGCCTGCTCCGGATGCCCGCACGGACACCCCCACTGGCAAGACGCTCGCCGACTTCCTTTGAGGGGGCTCATCTTGTCGTCAAGGACGATGCCCCACTTCTCATCTGAACAGACCCTCCCGTTTTGTCACGGTCATTCAACGGAATTCTTACCGCGCGCTCTGAACGCTTACCAATTATTTTCGTCAAATCACCTAAATGTCCGCTGCACTGATTCCTCAGTTTGTGGCGACGTCCCGACGTCTCGCACGGCTGGTTCACGCTTCCGCCAATCGTGCTGCGCTGGAACGCCTCCACTCCGGAATGGATCGGGAGGCGGTGTTTGCAGAACTGGGGCAGCAAGTGCGCACGGGCAGCAGCGGCTATTTCACGAACATCGTGCTGCGCAACCCGCACGCCGAGTTGTGCTTGAGCAATCCGCAGAGCCTGCGGCTGGACGTTCTGCTCTACTTGACGGACACCGAAAATCTGGATGACGACTGGGAATCCAAGCATTTCACACCCGTGCTGCTCCGGAAGGGGTGGCTGGCAGGATGGGGCTGGAACAGCCTGAAGACGCTCTTGCGTACCTCCGGGCCGTTCAAACTGGGCGAAACGCTTCCCAATCCGGAGGCAGATGATACAAGGCAGAGGTTGTCAGGATGGGTGCTGAAGCTGGCGCAGGTCCGCCACCAGCGCTTGGAGGACCTGCTCGAAAGGGGTGGTGGTCAGTTCGACTGATCCCGGACACCCTGGATGATCTGCCCAATGATTTTTGGGGCTGCCTCGTCGAGTGCTTGTGCAACCGAGCGCTGCACCAGGGACTCCACAGCGGCTTCCAGGGCCCCGCGAGGCATGTTGGCTTGCAGGGTTTTTTCCACCGACTCGCCGACCAGACGGGTGATGATTTCTTCAAGATCGCCTCTGGGCACCGTGGCGGTGTTTTCGGTTTGGGTTTTCTCTCCAAAGCCAGCGAGTTGCAGTTCGGGAGATTCTGCATAGCGCTCATGCTGCATGAACTCCGCTTCCGCTTCCTCCCAGTTGACAAACGTTTGCTCCTCTTGGGAAATTTCATCGGCAATTTGGTGGGCCGATTCCTCCAGAACCTTTGCAGCTTCCCGCGCCACTTCATCTGCTGACTCTTCAGCAGTGGGCGGTTCCTCATCCAGAATCTCTTGAAAGGTTTCAAGGGCATACTCGTGGACATGCTCTTCGGCCTGCTCCCAAGTCGCCAGATCTGCATCTGGCGTTTCGACAAAGGTTGTCGGAACCGCTTCCTCCTCCTCTGGTGTTTCAAGCTCGGACAGAGCCTCGACCTCCTGTTCTTCAAGAGCGGCCATTTCCTTGTCGAGCGACTGGAGCTCGGCCAAATCGTCGTCGCCCAGCATTTCCTCCTCGCCAGGCGTTCCAACGACTTCATCCTCAGCAACCAAGCGACCCTCTTCCGCACCGATTTCCTCAAGGGATTCCTCCGACTCCATCTCTTCCAGCGAACTGGCCTCCATGAAGAAATCGAGGTCGTCCGTAGTGGTCAGCGGGCCTTCCACTACATGCTCAACCGTTTCGGCGAGAATCACCTGATCTCTCGGATCCTGCGGAGGATGCGCCTTGTCTTCCGGGGTCAGGTCGAGCAGTTCCGTGTCCATCTCAGCAGCACTGGCCGACGATTCGGAACCACTGCCACCACCGCCAGAACCTCCTGATTCCGCAGCAGCAGGCGCAGTGGCATAGACATCCAACTCGTCAAGATTCTGCTCAAAGTCTTCAATCTCAGCAGCCTCCAAATCCGGTTCCAGTTCGTCAAACGCCTCGGCATCCTCCGCAAAAACCTCTTCCTCGGCATCCAAGACCCCCTCGACCTCTTCCAGCAACTCCACGTCCTCAACCAACGCTGCTGCTTCGGCGTTCAGTTCCTCCTCGGTTTCCTCAAGGAGGACCGCCTCGTCAAGCAGTTCCAGTTCCTCAGTCTTCAATTCTTCCTCGGCTTCTCCAAGCCGTTCGACTTCCTCAGCGAAAGCCGCTTCCTCAGCCTCAAGCTCGGCTTCGATGACCTCCGCCTGCTCCTTGCTCAAAACGCTTTTTGCAGCCTCCAACTCCACTTCGGCTTTCTCAAGGAGAATCGCCTTCTCGACCAGCACCTCCTTTTCGGCGTCCAGTTGCTCCTCGACGTCCTCAAGGACTTCTGCTTTTTCGATCAGAGCGACTTTCTCGGCCTCAATTTCGGTTTCGGCGTTCTCAAGAAACTCCACCTCCGACACCGAAAACGCCTCACCCGCATCAAGGTCCATCTCCAGCGACTCTGGCTCGGCAGCAGCAGTCCCCCCGTTCTCGATGTCCTCGTCCGTTTCCTCCAGATTGCTCTCAAAGAACGAACCCTCGGTGCCGTTCATGGACGCATCCCCCCATGACGATCCGGACCCCACAAACGAACCTGCGCCTTCAGCTCCTTGACCCCGGGCCATTTGGTCCTCCAGTCCGGATTCCTTCAATCGATCCAAAGCGTCAAGTTCGGCAGGCGCGGATGCAGGTTCGGCAGGCGCGGACGTGGCCGCCTCTCCCTCGGCTTCAACCTCATCATCCAACTCCAGGTCTTCATCCAGAATGAAGTCCTCGTCATTCTGAAACGCCCCATCGGTTGCGGAAATCTCCTCATCGAGTTGCAAATCCGCTTCATCGTTGGCAGAGGCAGAAGTTTTATCGGTCATGCGAGATCCTTTGGAGTCCTCAGTTGCTTTTGGAGGCGTTGGCGTAGGAGATTTTTCCATGATCTGTGAGGATTCGGGCAGGTCTTCAAAAAACGTGTCGTTGGCACCAAACCCCTCCGCTTCCAGCGCATCATCGTAAGCAGGCTCTACGGCGGGCGCAAGTCCCTGCATAAGCGCCTTGGCCTCGGCGGCCAGTTCCGGGAGGTCGGACAGCGAGAGATCGTCAAGTGCTGCATCGTCGTCTTGTCCTCCAGGAGACTCGTCCAAAGCGGTGGCAAAGTCGATCTCCGGCACCTCCGCCTCGTCCTCAGCAACCCCTGGAGCCTGACTGATGAGGGACATCATTTCCTCGTCAAAAAGCGGGGCTTCCTCAACGCTAGTCAAGGCCTCTTCCTCGTCAGGGTCCAAGGCACTGGGCAGGTTCTCCAAAAGGTGCTTGCGAATCTGCGCGCGCAGGTTGTCGGCCTCAAAGGGCTTGCGAACCTGATCCTCCACGCCCAATTCGGTCATCATCTCCTGATCCAGACGGTCCCGGGCGTTGACGAGCAGGATGAGCGGGGTGCTGCTGAGTTCTTGGTCTTCCCGGATTTGCCGCAGGGTTTGATAGCCCCGGCTACGGTCCTCGTTGCTGACGAAGATGAGGTCGGGCTTGAGCGCGCGCGCCTGCTGGAGGAAGGATTCCGGATCGCTCTCCTGATGCAAGGAGAGCAAATCAGGCGGCAAGGAGGAGGCGATCAATCCCTGAATTGCGAGGTTTTCCTCAAGGACCAGTACGGATTTGGACATCGGTGTCTATGGGTTGCGGTTCGCGTTCGGTTGCTTTGTCCTGCCTGCCTGTGCTTGATGCGGCAAAAGGAATGCAAGCCGGGGTCCAGTTGAGGAAGTCGCTGCCTGCGAGTTTCGCTTTGCACCCGTGACCTGCAATGGCTTATTCTGAATCATAACGATCTTGGAATTCTCATGCTTGCCCGCCTGTCACGCTACATTGCCCACGAGTATCTGCGGTTTTTCCTGCTGATCCTCAGTGCCTTCCTGCTGATGTCGGTGGTCATGCACCTCTTCGGCAACCTCAGTGAACTGGAGGACTGGGCCGCCGTGCTGGAACTGCTCCGGGAAATCGCCCTGCTGCTGCCCCAAGCACTGGAACTGATGACCCCGCTCACCATCCTGCTGGCGACGATTGCCGCCTTCAGTTCGCTGGGGCGCACGTCCGAACTTCTTGCCATGCGGGCCTCCGGGCTGGGGGGCTGGCGCATGCTGCTGCCGGTGTTGGGCGTGATCATCCTCGTTGCCACTGGAGTTTATTTCACCCAGCACCAGATTTATCCGTGGATGCACAAACGCTGGGTGCAGCCGGAAACCCAAGTGCTGCTTCCACCGCTCTGGAAAGTGGACGGTGAGCGCAACATCTACTATTTTGGGACACGACGTCCGGACGGACGCATGGAGTCCGTTAGCGTGTTCCGCTGGCAACCAGATCCGCACCGTCTTGTGGAGCGTACTGCGATTGCTCAGGGAGAACAATCCAAAAACTCATGGATCTTCCGGGATGTGGTGCGGGTCGCCTTCACTTCCAACCATCTCATCCGCAGCACACAGGAAACGTGGGAAATACCGCAGATGGAACTCCCATCGGTTCCGTTTCTAACACCCATCTCCCCCCACCACCGTCATGTGGTTCCGCTGTTTGCAGACATCCTGCGGCTACAAGGCGAGGGGCAGGACGTGACCAGACACTGGGTGGCGTTCTACCAGAAACTCGCTTATCCTGTGACGCTGTGGATCATGGCACTGATCGGCTTTGCACTCTCAGCCACCCACAGCCGTCGTGGAATAGCGGTGGAGTCACTTGCACTGAGTGTGCTGCTCGGCATCCTCTTCTGGATTCTGAACCAGATTTTTCTGGCACTGGGCAATGCCGGGATGGCACATCCGGCACTGGCTGCATGGACGAGCAACCTGCTGTTTCTGCTTCTGGGACTCAGCTTGCTGGTGCGCTACCGCGCTTGACGCTCAGTGGAGCAGCGATTCGGCAAACTGCTCGGGGTCAAAAGGCCGCAGGTCATCAAGGCGTTCGCCGATGCCGATGTAGCGCACCGGAATGTCGAATTCGTTGACAATTCCAATCACCACTCCGCCCTTGGCGGTGCCGTCGAGCTTGGTGACGACAAGGCCCGTGAGGTCCGCCGCCTCCCGGAAGGCCCGCGCCTGAAAAATCGCGTTTTGCCCCGTCGTTGCGTCCAGCACCAGCAACACCTCATGGGGCGCGTCCGGAATTTGCTTGCGGATCACGCGCACCATCTTCTTGAGTTCCTCCATCAGGTTCTTCTTGGTGTGAAGCCGTCCAGCAGTGTCACAGATCACAATGTCGTATTGCTCCTTAATCGCCTTTTCAACCGTCTCAAACATCACTGCGGAGGGGTCGCTTCCGGCATCCTTGGCCACAAGATCGCATCCGGAGCGCTGACTCCACTCGCCAAGCTGTTCGATGGCGGCGGCCCGAAAGGTGTCTCCCGCCCCAAGCAGTACCTTGCGGCCTGCGCTGACGTGTTGTGCGGCAAGCTTGCCGATGGTGGTCGTCTTGCCGACTCCGTTAACACCAACCATCAGTGTCACCCACGGCTTGCGGCTGGTGGGATCGGGTGCGGCGGAGTGCTTGCTGAGGATGCTGCGGATTTCGTCCTGAATCACGGCAAGCAGCGCCTCCGGATCCTGCAACTCCTCGCGCTCCACCTTTTTGGTGATTCCATCAAGAATACGCTGCGTGGTTTCTGGACCAATATCCGCACTCAGCAACACCTCTTCAAGCTCATCCAGAACACCCTCGTCAATCCCCTTGCTCCCTCGAACGACCTCGTTGAGACTCTCAAAAAGTTGAGTGCGGGTTTTCTGGACACTCTTGCGAAAACGCTCCAGCAGTGATTCCGGTGCTTCCGGTGCAGCTTCAACTTCCGGTTCGGTTTCAGACTCGGCGTTCGGTTCAACTTCCGGGGCCGTCGCCAAGTCCTGTATGAGCGTTTGCCGACTACGCAGTTCCTCTTCCCTGCGGGCGAGTTCCGCCTGGAGTGCCTTTTCGCGTTCTTCGGCTTTGGTGAGTTTGGCGGCCTGCCGCTGCTTCTGGAGTTGCTCCTCCTCCTTGGCACGGCGTTCGGACTCCTTGCGCTGTTCCTTTTCCAGTTTCGCCAGTTTCGCGTCCCGTTCCGTTTCCGAAAGCGTCCGGTTGTCCGAGACTGCGGGTCCGCTTCGTTTGCGAAACACCAGAACGGGCGTGACCAACAAAACAGCGACCACTCCCCCGACCACGAACGGGGTGGCGTTGCCAAAAATCGTGTAAAGTTGCTCCCAGTAGTGCTGGGCAAGGGTTTGCAGACTGGCCCACCACGAACTGATTTCTTCCATGAGTTGATTGGTTAGGGGTTGGAAAGGTTTTGCGACTTGTCAGGGATGAACTACGATTTTTTGCTCTCCCCGGCAACCGCCAGGGTCGTTTTATTTCAGCACACTTGAATTGATGGAATCCCTCAATCCGGATCAGCAACACATCGTTTTGCATCAGGACGGTCCAGCTCTGGTGATCGCCGGGGCGGGCAGCGGCAAAACCCGTGTGATCACGCACCGGGTGGCACGGCTGATTCAGTCCGGAGTACCTGCGTCCGCAATCCTGCTGCTTACTTTTACAAACAAGGCAGCGAACGAAATGGCTGCCCGAGTGAACCGTGCCGCAAAGCTCCGAAAGGAGCAGCAGAAACTCATTCACGGCACCTTCCACAGCGTCGCCAGCCGCTTCCTGCGCCACTATGCCAAGCTACTGCGCTACGAAAACCGGTTCAGCATCCTGGATGCCTCTGATTCCCGGGAGCTTCTCAAAGCCTCCCTTGCGGAGGTGGTCGGCAAACCCGGCAAGCAGTTTCCGAAAGCCGCGCTGTTGCAGGACCTCTTCTCCCTCGCATTCAACCGCAACGCCACTTGCAAGCAGTTGTTGGAGTGTCCGTACCCGGAACGGAACTTCCACCTCGAACAATCTGTTACGGCTCATTACCCGCACCTGAAGGATCATCTGGACGCGATGCTGAAAATCCTCCAGACCTACCGACTCAAGAAACGGCGCAACCAGGTGATGGATTTTGACGATCTGCTGGAGAACTGGCTGGAGTTGCTGTTGCGGGACGGCACGTCCTTGCCGATGGTGAAACAGATTCAATATGTCCTAGTTGATGAATATCAGGATACCAACCATGTACAAGCCAACATTCTCGACCGCCTCTCGCTGGGACACCGCAATTTGATGGTTGTGGGCGACGATGCGCAGTCGATTTACAGTTGGCGCGGGGCGGAGTTCCGCAACATCCTTGAGTTCCCGGAGCACTTCAATGCCACGCTCTTCCGCATGGAGCAAAACTACCGCAGCACCCCGCAAATCCTCAACACCGCCAACGGCAGCATCAACCATAACCAGCAGCAGTTCGAGAAACACCTCTTCACCGAACTCACGCCCGGGGAACTCCCCACCATCCACGAACTTTGGGATCCGCAGGAGGAGGCGGACTTGCTGCTGGACACGATTCAGGAACTGCGCGATCATGAACTCTCGCTCAACCAAATGGCGGTGCTGTACCGAAACCATGTGCAGTCGGCCACGCTTCAGGTTGAACTGACCCGTGCGGGGATTCCCTTCGTGATCCACTCCGGGGTCAAGTTTTTCGAGCAGGCACACATCAAGGATCTGACGGCATTTCTGAAGGTGGTTTTCAATCCGCTCGACGAAATCGCGTGGATGCGCATCCTCAAGCTGCTTCCAGGGGTGGGCAATACCACCGCGCATCGCATCTTCAACGTCTTCCAGACACAGCAGGCGGTACGGCTCACCCAGCACAACACTGAACTCCAAAAACTGGTGCCGGCCAAGGCAAGGGCCGCTTGGATCGTGTTGCTCGAATGCTTTCAGGACATGCTCAAGGACAACGCGACTCCGGCCTCCATGCTGGGAATGCTCTACCAGCGCTTTTACCGGGAGGTGCTGTTCAACAGCTTCGAAAACGCCGCACAGCGCGAACACGATGTGAATTACCTCCGGGAGTTTTCCGGGAACTACCGCAGCCTCGAATCCTTCCTCAATGAACTCTCGCTTGTAGGGGCAAGCGTTGTTACAGAATACGAATCAGAACAAATTGACGAGGAAGTGCTGACACTCACGACCATCCACCAAGCAAAGGGACTGGAGTGGGAAGCGGTTTTCGTTATCGGACTCACCGAAGGCCTGTTTCCTCACCAGCGCTGTCTTGATAACCCGGAGCAACTGGAGGAGGAGCGGCGCCTGTTTTATGTCGCGCTCACCCGAGCCAAACGGCACCTGCTGCTCTCGGCGCCTGTGATTTCCAATTCCTACGCCGGGAGCGAACGCCACGCCCGCTCACGTTTTGTCAAGGAACTCACGAAAGACACTGTCGAGACCATCGCTTACGAGCGCAGTGCCTATGACTGGAGCACCCCCAAACGCCAGACACAGTTTTTTGTCTGACTTGGATGCAGACGGGTTTTGCACTGGTGATTTTCAGTGCAGCCCTGCACAGGTTTTCAAACAGACGGTGGGAGGTCTTTGACAAGGAACTGCCGCTGAGAATGCGGTTCCAAGTCTGATTGTCTTCCAAGCACATCGCTTCTCCTGCCTTGCCGCCGAGGGCACCACCGCCGGCGTTGTTCACCAGAATGTCGCCCCCGCCGTATCGCTCGACGGAACTGCGTCTCGCCACACGGGTTGCACTTGCCTTTTCACCATCAGCACGTCATTCTCCCACTTGGCACCAACATGAAAACAACGTCCGCACCTGCTCGCAGCAGGTGTTGCAAGAGCTGCTGGCTGTCGAGTCCGATTTTCAGAGGAACAACGCTCAAGAGGGAGACCATCAACTCTCAACAGCAAGTGAAAGGGAGACGGTTAAGAATGGAAGTCACAGCAGACAAGGAATTTCAGGTCAAGTCCGACGTTGAGTCCATGTGGAAACTGCTCTCCGATCCTGCCAAAGTGGTGGTTTGTGTTCCGGGGGCACAGCTCACCGAGGTGGTGGACGAGGTGAACTTCAAGGGCAAGATCAGCGTCAAAATCGGCCCGGTGACGAGCAAGTTCAACGGCGAGGCCAAGTTCGACAAACTTGACGCCGATGCCCGCGAGATGGTCCTCAGTGGAGCCGGAACGGACACAGGCGGCAAGGGCAGTGCCTCGATGACCATGAGCCTTGCGCTCAGCGAGTTTGAGGGCGGGACTCTCGTCAAGAGCAGCATGAAGCTCTCGGTCACCGGAAAGCTCGCGCAGTTCGGCGCCCGCATGATTGTTGCCGTCAACAACAAGCTCTTCAACCAGTTCACCCAGAGCTTCACCCAAATGGTGGAAACTGGAGAAGCCGCAGCCGGAACCGAGGCCGCTCCCGTGGACGGTCTCCAACTCGCAGGTTCCGCGTTCATGGGCATGATCACCGGCAAGAAGGATTAAGGAGAAGCGTTTTTGGCTTTTCCCCTCAAGTCCGCTAGACTTGCTTGGCACAGAGTGTCTGAGGTTCGCCAGGGGGCAGCCCCAGACTTCTGCTCACCAGCACACCGCACTCCACGTGCCTGTGGAGTGATTCCCCTTCCAAACAGACGAGGAGGGACATGATTCCACCAGCCTTTGACTACCTCACTCCGCAATCCCTGAGTGAGGTGATTGGCCTGCTCCATCAGCACGGCCCGGATGCCAAGGTGCTGGCCGGAGGGCACAGCCTGATTCCGGCAATGCGTTTGCGTTTTGCCGAACCCTGTCATCTCATTGACATTAGCGGACTTGAGGACCTCAACTGCATTCGTGAAGCCGATGGCTTGCTGCGAATCGGTGCCATGACCCGCGAGGCTGATTTGGAAGACTCTGAAATCGTTCAAACGGGTTACCCCATTCTGCTCGACACTGCCAAAATGATTGCTGATCCACAGGTCCGGAACCTAGCGCCCGTGGGGGCAACCTCGCGCACGGTGATCCTGCCAATGACCATCCCGCCACCATGCCCGCCTTGCGGGCAAGTGGAAATCACGGGACAAGGCGGAAAGCGCATCGTGCCAATTGACGAATTCTTTCCCGATTTTTTCACAACCGTGCTTGACCACGGAGAAATCCTCACTGAAATCCAGATTCCTGCTCCACCTCCCAACAGCGGCGGTGCGTACCTCAAGATCGAGTGCAAGGTGGGTGATGACGCGGGTGCGGCGGGTGCGGCGCAAGTGAGCTGGGACGAGGATGCTGAACCCACCCTGCAAGCCGTGCTGCAAACCCATGTGAGTTATGTCGCATTTATCGGAAGCAAGAAGCAGGCAAGGGCTCTCAAGGAGTATTTGCAACAAGAGGGCATTCCGGGAAAGCGTCTGGATGCCTTGTACGCCCCTGCCGGACTTGACCTTCAGGCCAAATCTCCTGGAGAGATTGCGGTTAGTGTCCTCGCAGAAATTGTGCAACTCCAAGCCCAACTTTCGTGATCGCGGCCATCCTGCTCGCTGCCGGGGAATCCCGGCGCATGGGGGCACAGAACAAGCTGCTCCTGCCCTTCCGGAACACCACCCTTCTTGGAAACGCCGTCACGTCCCTCTGCAATTCGGACGCGGACGAAGTGATCGTGGTACTGGGACACGAAGCCGAGCAGGTGCGGACCGCCCTGCCGGAGGGGCGATTTCGGGTCGTGGAAAACCCGGACTTCGCCCAGGGCATGACGACCTCCATTCGGGCAGGAATCCGGGCGGCTTCCCCGCAAGCGGAGGGCTTGATGATCTGCCTTTCCGATTTGCCCTTTGTGGAGCCAAGCGACTACAATGATTTGCTCAACGCCTTCCGGACAGCACGAGTTGAGGATGACCACGCCATCGTGCGTCCGGTGCATCAGGGGCGTCCGGGGAATCCGGTGCTCTTCTCGTCGGAGTATCGGCCGTTGCTGCTTGCCCACGAAAAACTGGAGGGCTGCCGAGGACTCATGCAGCAGCACCCCGCACACGTCCGGGAGGTGGAAATGACCACCGATCATGTGCTGCAGGACCTTGACACGCCGGAGCAGTACGGAACAGTTTGCTGAAAAAAGGAGCCGCATGGAAAACCTGACAGGCCGAATCACGTTGGAGCCGGGAAAGCGAGGAGGAAAACCCTGTGTGCGTGGGATGAGGGATCACGGTAGGTGATGTGCTGGGCTGGATGGCCGCAGGTATGACTCAAGAACAGATTTTTGAGGATTTTCCGGAACTGACCTCAGAGGACATTCAGGCGTGCCTCGCCTACGCAGCGGATCGTGAGCACAAAGCGAGGGTGCTTGTCGAACATGAAGCTGCTGTTTGACCAGAATCTCAACTTTCGGCTTTGCAATACGTTGCGAGACACATTCCCCAACTCAAGTCAAGTGCGGCTGCTGGGCATGGACGAAGCAAGCGATACCAAAATTTGGGAATATGCTCTCCTCCATGATTACCACATCGTGACTTAGGATGCCGACTTCTATGACCTGAGTTTGTTGCATGGGACACCTCCGAAATTGCTTTGGCTACGTTGTGGAAATCAACCAAGTTGGGTGATTGAGGGACTGATCCGCCACCATCAAAAGGAAATCCTTGAATTTGCCGAAGACCCGTTGCTGGCGTGCCTAGAGTTGTATTGAAAGCAGGGGAAGAAATGTTGCATCCAGCCATCCCAGGTTAGCATGTCCACCGAATTCTTTGAGAAGCTGAACGAGTTGAACCGTCAGGAGGTCTCCTTTGCAGTCGCGACGGTGATCAAGATCACAGGGTCGGTCTCAGCGAAGCCGGGGGCGAAGTCCATCCTCAACGCGCAGGGCGAGACGGTCTTTGGCTGGGTCGGGGGCGGCTGTGCGGAGGGCGCGGTACGCGAGGCGGCGCTGGAATGCCTCAAGGACGGACAAACCCGTATCGTGCTGCTGGATCTCGACGACGAGGTGCTGGGCGTGGGCATGCCCTGCGGGGGAACGATGGAGGTCTATATCGAAGCGTTCCGGCCACGTCCGGAACTGCTGATCGTCGGACACGGGCGCATTGCCGAGATGCTGGCGGAGTTGGGGCACACGCTGCACTTCTCGGTCACGGTCAACGATGCCGGGGCGACCCGTGAGAGCTTCCCCCACGCCGAGCGGCTCGTGACCTCCGATCCGGACTACAGCCAGCTTGAGGTGAGCCCGAACTCCTATGTTGTGGTCGTCACGCAGCACAAGGGCGACCAGCACTCGATCAAGAAGGCGCTGGAGGGCAACAGCGCGTACATTGGCTTGGTGGCAAGTGCGAAGCGCTCACGGCTGGTGTTCGAGTATTTGCTGGACGAGGGTGTGAATGCGGAAGCCCTCCAGCGCGTTCACGCCCCGTGCGGGCTGGACTTGGGTGGCACGACTCCGGAGGAAATCGCCCTGAGTGTGATCAGTGAAATCGTCCAGCGTCGCCGAGGCGGCTCCGGGGGATCGCTGATGGTCAACAAAGCGGTGCAGGCGCCCACCTGCTGATGCCTGATTCCCTTCCGATGGCCCGCATTCCAGACTCGATCCGGCAGGACTTCCCCGTCCTTTCCCGCATCATCAACCGCCACCCGCTTGCCTACCTCGACAACGCTGCAACGACACAGAAACCACAGTCGGTGATCGAAGCAATCACACGATTTTACGAAACCTCCAACGCCAACAGCCACCGGGGCGTGTATGCGCTTTCGGAAGAAGCTTCGGAGCTTTACGAGCAAGCACGGGGGCGTGTGGCTCAATTCCTCAATGCTCCAGATACTCACCAAATCATCTTCACGCGAGGCACAACGGAAGCCATCAACCTCGTGGCGTACTCGTGGGGACGATCCCGCTTGCAGCCCGGAGACCGCCTGCTGCTCACCGAAATGGAACACCATTCCAATCTGGTGCCCTGGCAGCTCGTGGCCGAAGCCACTGGCGCGGAACTGGATTACGTTGCCGTTACTGCTGAGGGGCATCTCGACCTCGATTCGCTTGCAAGCCAGCTGGCGAAATCTCCCAAACTGCTGGCGGTCACCCTCGTTTCCAACGTTCTTGGCACCATCAATCCGCTCCGGAAAATCATCACCACAGCACATGACCACGGAGTTTTGGTGTTGGTGGACGCGGCACAGGCGGTGGGACGGGTTGCGGTGGACGTGCAGGAACTCGATTGCGACTTCCTCGCCTTTTCCGGACACAAGGTTTACGGTCCCACCGGAATCGGGGTGCTGTACGCGAAGACCGAACATTTGGACGCGATGGAACCGTGGCAGGGCGGCGGCGGGATGATCGCCAAAGTCGGACGTGACCGCTCGACGTGGGGGGAAGCCCCCGCGAAGTTCGAGGCTGGAACCCCGCCCATCGCCGCAGCCATCGGGCTTCACACCGCACTGGATTTCGTTGAACGTCTGGGCGTTGCACAAATCCGTGAACACGAACGCGACCTCGCCGAGCTTGCCTTGGGACGTTTGCTGGAAGAACCGGAAGTCACGGTCTTCGGCCCACGTAATCCTGCGGAACGCACTGGACTGGTCTCCTTCGCGCTTGCTGGAGTCCACCCGCACGATGTGGCGCAGGTGCTGGATGAGTCCGGAATTGCCGTCCGCGCCGGACACCACTGCGCCCAGGTGTTGCATGAACGGCTTGGCGTGGACGCGACTGTGCGCGTGAGTGTTGGTGTTTACAACACCGCGAGTGAAGTCCACCGCGCCGTAGACGTGCTTGCTGAAGTCCGGAGGCTGTTTCTGTGAGCAAGTCGCTTTATCGAGACGTGCTGCTTGACCACCTGCGCCACCCGCGTTTTTCCGGAAAAATCGAGCCTGCCGACCGTAGTGCCTCGGCGTACAATCCGCTCTGCGGAGACGAATTGGAACTGACCCTCGCTCTTGAGGGCAATTGCATCCGGGAAGCCCGCACCCAAGTGCGGGGCTGCGCCGTTTGTGTGGCCTCTGCCTCACTGATGGGGGAATTGCTGCAGGGCGTTTCGTTGTCCCAGGCCGAAACGTATGGCGCTCTGTTTCGGGAGGCAATGACGTCTGGAGAGTTGTCCTCCAAAGATATTTTCAGCCTGCGACCACTGCTGGAAGTCCGCAAGCACAAAAGCCGTGTCAAGTGCGCCCTGCTTGCGTGGAATGCATTGGAGGAATGCCTCCAAAACTTCCAAACCACAAGCTGAAAATCCAGTCCAATTTGTAATGCAAAACACCGAACTGGAGAACATCCAACGCCTCTTGAAGCAGCAGGAGTACATCGCCGACCGCAGTATCGTCATGTCGGTCTATCTGGCGATGACCCTGCGCAAGCCCCTGCTGGTCGAAGGGCCAGCAGGGGTTGGGAAAACGGAGATTGCCAAGGTGCTGGCGCAGGCGTTGGAAACCGACCTGATTCGGCTGCAGTGCTATGAAGGCTTGGACGTGAACATGGCGCTTTACGAGTGGAACTACCAGCGGCAGTTGCTGCATCTCAAGCTGGACGAACACAGCACTCGTTCTCTGGAGGAACGCGAGGCCGCCATTTTCAGCGAGGCGTTCCTGCTCAAGCGCCCCTTGCTGCAAGCCCTCACGCATCCGAAAGCACCGGTTTTGCTGATTGACGAACTGGACCGCGCCGACGAGGAGTTCGAGGCGTTCCTGCTCGAGATCCTCTCCGAGTGGCAGATCACGATTCCAGAGATCGGCAGCATCAAGGCCGAGGAGCCCCCCTACGTCATCCTCACGGGCAACCGCACCCGCGAGCTTTCCGACGCGGTGCGCCGCCGCTGCTTCTACCTCTGGATTGACTATCCGGAGTACAAGAAGGAACTTGCTGTCGTCCGCAGCAAGGTTCCGGACATCGACCCTGCCCTTGCCGAGCAAATCTGCCGCTTCATGGAACTGATCCGCCAGCAGAAGCTGGAGAAGGTTCCGGGAGTTTCCGAAACCCTCGACTGGGGACGTGCGCTGGTAGTGCTGCACCAGGACCACCTTGACCCGGAGATTGTATCGGAAACACTCGGCATCGTCTTCAAGGACCGCAACGACGTGCGGCAGGTGCGGGAATCGCTCTCGGATTTCCTTGAACGCCTTGGAGTCCAAGCGAAGGCAATCCCGGAAGCCGCCGCAGTTATACGGGAATCGGCTTAGTGGTTCATTACCGCCCGAGTTGCGAGCAGTAAGGCCCAAGCCCCGACCTTGCCGATTGACAGAGGTTGCTCGCACAGTTGTGCAGTTGGGCGAATCCTGCTTTTCCGGAACGACTCAACTCCGGAACCTCCCGATTCACTGCCACCACGCAGCGCACTGTGCGTTGTTGTTGATCCTGCAAACTTCGGAATCCGGAATCACAGACCTCGCGGGTTTGCGAAAGCGAACTCCAATTCGGCAGGGTTTGCAGGAAGCGCAGAACTGGACGTCGGAGTGCCAGCAGTTCCGCAAAGGAATCACCCTGACCCTGAGTGCAAATCTGTGGTATCCCCATCGCTGGTTTATCGGTTTTTGATCCCAGCTTTGACGGCAGGTCGAGTTGCGAAATTGCCCACCCCAACAAAATCAGTGTAGCCACTGCTCCCGCCAGCCAAAGCGGCCAGCGTCGTTTTCGGGGGGGCGTTTCCCCTCCGGCGTCCTTGAACTTCACTTCGAACAACTGCACCCGGCCCTCCACTGATTCTGCATTCGCCGTGGGGGTGCGGGTGTGGCCGAGAATCGTGCCGACGAGGTGAATTGTGTCCAGTGCCGGACGCGTCATCGCCTGCGCTTCTGCAGAAAGTTTGGCAACGTCCTTGGCGTAGCGACGGATCACCTTCAACACTTCCGGATGCTGCTGCCAGTTTTCGCGGGTGACACCGGGGGCGGTGACGATGGCAAAGTCCGGCTTGGAGAAAAGCTGTGCCTTGCGCTGGTTTGGAGAGCCGTTGTCACAGACCCCGATGGGGCGCCACTGGCTGAACTTGATGGTGGGAGTTTCGTCCGCCATGCGAGTGGAGAGCGGAGGTTTGGAAGATGGTTGAGGTGCAGGGATCGAACGGCTTTCAGAGGGGTTTTTACCGATTACTCCTGACTGCAAAAAAGTGCAATATTCAAATTTATTATCAATATGTTACGGAATAGAATAAGGCTCCGAATTGCCCAAGAGCAACCCCTGATTTCTACCGACGTGGTTGGAAACTTTATGGAACTCAAAGCCAAAGGGGACCTCATGGCGAAGACTTACAAGCACATCCGAACTCAATATCCGGGAGTATTCTACCGCAAAAGCCAGCGCAGCGGAAAGGTGTTTTACATCTACTACCGTCAACTGAGTGAGCATGGCTGACAAGGCTGCAGTGGTCCGCAATGGCGATCTGCCTGCATGAGAGTTCCTGACCGGGAGTTGACTCGTAAACCCAATTCCGGGTGAGTGAGTCAGTTGCTGGCTCATTTGACTCTCTGCAACTTTGTGAAGGAAGGACAGACCCACCGCCACAATGGGGCAGCCCGCATTTTGGGCGTTGGGATCGTCCGGGGCGTCAGCCCCTTGCCCACTCAGAAGTCTTTGGAAAAGTGGAAAAGGGATGGGGGCTAGAACCCAGGCATTTTGAAAAGTGTTGACATTTTATGAGGAAAAGGTGGAGGATGAGACTCTGACTCATGAACCCAATTCCGGGTGAGTGAGTCAGTTGCTGGTTCATTGCCCAATTCCGGGTGAGTGAGTCAGTAGCTGGTTCATTACCCAATTCGGAGCTGGTGAACCGTTTTTGATTGTAATGGTCATGGTGACTGTTGCTTTTTTAACTCCTGAATAGGAAAGGTCAAAATGGAAAGAATCATTAGAAGCATCGTCGATAACGTGCTTTCGGGAATGAAGGCAGGTTTCAAAGCAATCCTTAATCTTGAACATCCATTCGCAAGGAGAAAGATGTTTAATTTGAAAAGCAGCTCAAAATTGAGTGCAACCCTGCTGGCTCTCATCCTGGGAGCA
>PBTB01000089.1 GCA_002726945.1 Deltaproteobacteria bacterium
ATTTTAACTCATTGAAATCATTGTGGTTTTAAAATCGATCAAAATTATCACCATCAATAAAATCAATAACTTACGAAGGGGACTGCGTAACATCAGTGAGTGATATTTGCTGAAGTGTCCAAAATGACAGAAGACAGCATGAGCAATCATCCGGCATTCTGCGAAAAGGGACTTGTGCCCGTGGGCGTCCAGCGGTTCGCTGTTTGCTGAAACGAGGTTTGCCTAATGTCCAAGAACGATGTGCGCATGCGGGGGTTCCTGCGCAGGACTCCCGTTCCCACCCTGCTGTCCCGGATTGACCAGCACTGCCCTAGGCTTCCGCCGGAAGCGATTCCGGTGACGGAGGCGTGTGGGCGGGTGCTGGCGAAAACGGTGTCCGCACCGGGGGATGTCCCCCATTTCAACCGAGCGGCGATGGACGGTTATGCCGTGCGCGGGGAGGAAACCTTTGGGGCGAGTGCGTATAACCCGATTCCATTGCAGGTGGTGGGGCAGTCACTGCCGGGCAAGCCCTTTGCGGAGGAAGTTTCTGCGGGGACGGCGGTGCGCATCATGACGGGGGTGCCGATGCCGCAAGGCGCGGATGCCGTGTTGATGGCGGAGTTGGCCGAAGAAGTGGGAGACTCCATTCAGGTGACTGGGGCTGTGCCTCCGGAAAAGCATGTGAGCAAAGTCGGCGAGGATGTGCGGTCGGGCGATTTACTTTTCCGGGAAGGGCGGTGCTTGCGCCCACAAGATGTGGGAATGCTGGCCTCGGTCGGGATCCCGGAGGTGGCAGTGGTTCGGAAACCAACTGTGGAACTCCTGATCACAGGGAGCGAACTGCTCGCTCCGGGAGCGCAGCCAACGGGAGGGCAAATCGTGGACAGCGATTCGGTGATGCTGCACAGCTTGGTCAAGCGCGATGGTGGAAACTTGCTCGGCATCCGGCACCTTCCGGACGACCGGGAACCGTTGCGGCAGGCCATGCTCGATTCAACCGCAGAAGTAGTGATCGTCACGGGCGGAACCTCGGTCGGGCTGGAGGACCACGGTCCAACGCTACTCAGCGAACTTGGCGAGTTACTGGTTCACGGCATCCCGATGCGTCCGGCAGCCCCGATGGGCTTTGGCCTCATGGGGGAGCGCAAGGTGTTCTTGCTTCCGGGCAATCCGGTGTCCTGTTTCTGTGCCTACGACTGCTTTGGCGCCCGCGCACTACGGCTGTTGGGCGGTCGTAATCCGGACTGGCCCTACGCTTCCCAAGCCGTGCGGTTGAAAACAAAAATCTCCTCGCAGGTTGGACGCATCGAGTACGTCCGGCTCCGGCTTGACGACAACGGGGCC
Source organism: Deltaproteobacteria bacterium (assembly GCA_002726945.1). Classification (GTDB taxonomy): domain Bacteria; phylum SAR324; class SAR324; order SAR324; family NAC60-12; genus UBA8110. The sequence goes on from PBTB01000089.1 coordinate 1,327, forward strand.
GAGGTGCTGGCCTCCGGAGGCGCGTCCATCCTCTCCTCGACCACGCAGGCGGACGCCTTCTTTTTGACTGAAGAGGGATCCGAAGGCGTTGCGGCGGGCGAAACGATTTCGGTTTGGCGGTACGACTGATGCGCCAAGAGCAGTTTCTCAACCTCACCACCGCCGAGGAGGCCGAACAGCGCTTCTGGAACGCGGTGCAGCCCCAACCGCTAGGGGAGGAAGTGGTGCCGTTGACTCAGGCGTTGCGGCGGGTGTTGTCGCGGGATGTATTCGCCCGTCACAACGTGCCCTTCTTCGACCGCTCTAATTTCGATGGCTTTGCGGTTCGGGCCGAGGACACTTTTGGGGCCGAGGACACCCACCCCATCCACTTCACGCTCAATCCGGAATCTTTGCACTGCGGGGTGATTCCGCAAGGCACGGTCGCTCTCGGCACCACCACGCCCATTTCCACGGGAGGCGTTCTGCCACGCGGGGCCGACGGGGTGGTGCTGATCGAAAACACGCACCTGGTTGCGGGGCGCATTCAAATCCTCAAGCCGATTGCACCGGGCAGTGGCATCTCCCACGCAGGTTCGGACATTGGGGCAGGAGAGGTGGTGCTGCGGCGTGGCGATTTGCTGGGACACCGGGAGACCGGAACCCTCGCGGCACTTGGCGAGGTGGAGGTTTGGGTGTGGCGTAAGCCACGAGTCGGGATTCTCTCCACCGGAGATGAGCTGGTCGCACCCGGAAGTGCGATGTCCACGGGCAAGGTGTACGACTGCAACAGCACGATGCTGGCCCACGCCGTGGAGGAATTGGGCGGTGAGCCGATGCCGCTGGGCGTGGTCCATGATGACGAACAGGCCATTGAGAAAACGGTGTGCAAGGCACTTGCAGAGGTGGATTTGCTGCTGCTCTCCGCTGGTACTTCCAAGGGCGAGGGCGATCAAAATTACCGTGTATTCCAGCGTTTTGGGAACCCCGGAATCCTTGTGCACGGCATCGCGCTCAAGCCGGGCAAGCCACTCTGCCTTGCCGTGTTGGACGGTACGCCTGCTGCGATCCTGCCCGGATTCCCGACCTCGGCGATCTTCACCTTCACGCGCTTCATCGCTCCGGTGTTGCGGGCACTGGTGGGCTTGCCTCCGAAACAGCACAGCCAATTCCCGGCGACCCTCCCACTGCAAACGAACTCCGACAAGGGGCTCACCGAGTTTCACCTCGTCCACCTCGTTGCCCAAGCCGGGAGAAAAAGCCCATCAGAGTCCCCCGGTTTCACCGCCTATCCGACGGGCAAGGGGTCTGGTTCCGTGACCGGATTCGCCCGCGCCGATGGCTTCATCGAAATCCCCCGCGAGGTTGAATTGGTCGAGGCCGGAAGTCCGGTTGAAGTGCAACTGCTTGGACAGACGGTGCAGCCCCCGGATTTGATGGTGGTGGGCAGTCACTGCATCGGGTTGGATTACCTGTTGGGGGTGCTGCGGGAGCAGGGCTTTTTGAGCCGCAGCCTTGCAGTGGGCAGCATGGGCGGGGTCCTGGCGTCACGACGGGGCGAGTGCGATTTGGCTGGAACGCACCTCATGGATGCCGCAAGCGGGCGCTACAACGAACACCTGCTCACGCCTGAACTGCGACTTGTCAAGGGCTACCGACGACGGCAGGGGCTGGTGTTCCGACAGGACTCCGAAGCCTTTGTGAGCCTCATGGAAAACCCGGAGGTGGTGCTGGAACAGGTGCTGCAAAACCCCGAACTGCGCATGGTCAACCGCAACCGGGGCAGTGGAACACGTGTGCTGCTTGACCAACTTCTTCAGCAGCATCGCCCCTCCGGATTTTTCTCGGAAGCCCAGTCCCACACCGCCGTTGCCGCCGCCGTTTCCCAAGGTCGGGCGGATTGGGGCGTGGCGATCCAGTCGGTTGCCGAGGATCAGGGTTTGAGGTTCCATTTTCTGCAAGACGAGGAGTACGATTTCCTGCTCCCGGAATCCCGCATGGAACGCCCGTCGGTGCAGGCGTTCTTGGCTCTGCTGGATCAGTCTGAGGTGCAGGCGGGACTACGGGGGCTTGGACTGGAGTGCTCCTGAGTGGCAGAAAATCCAAGCACTCCTGACCATTCCCGCAGACCATGTGGTCTGCACCGTCGTGCCCCTCGGCAAGCCGGTGAAGCAACTGACGAAGCTCAAGCGCAAAACTGTTGAGCAGATTGCCACCTGCGAGCGCTTTGACGGCACACCGTTCTCTCGTAGGCTAAACCACCAACCCCTAAATTTCGGGCTGGCTCCGCAGTTGCTCCAGCACGGAATCCGCAATCTCATCGGCAAGGCGTTCCAGTTCCTCCGCCGTGCGGTTCTGGATGGGGTGCGGAACGTACACCATCGCAGGTTTGAATCCAAGGGCTTGCGACTGCGCGACTGCGGCGGACTGAAAGGCTTCGGTGGCAATTACGGCACCGGGGAGTCCGCGCCGGTCCAACTCAAGGATGTCGTGCAAACTGCACGACGTGCAGGAGCCTCAATCCGATAGCGCCGAGATGACGACGTCGGCCTCGGTCGCAATCGACTGAACAACCTCCAAGGGTGCGATCTTGGTGTTGGTCGGCTTGGCGTAGCGCCGCGTGAGCAGGCCTTGTCCGTGAAACTGCTGTTCGAGTCGGTCAAGGAACTCGCGGCTGCGGGCCTTGCCGATGTCGAGCAGGGCGATGGTCTTGCCGTCCAGCGATTCGGGCGAAGTTTGTCGCTCCCGAAGCAGGGGCGTGAACTCCGCAGTGGGATCCCTGAGGGGGTGTGGCCATGGTGGGCATAAGCATCTCCAGTTTGGGTTATTCAGAAATAGGACGGGTGATGGGTTGCAGTTCGTCTGGGTCACGTCCGGCGACCCATCCCCCACAGATGGCGGAGAACAAGCCCGCGGGCCCGCCCGCCCGCACGATCAGCAGTCCTTGGGGCCAGAACTTGGGCACAAGTTCGTTGGCACGTGAGGGGTCAATGCCTTCGGCAACGCCCTGCGCCCCCTGCACCAGTTCGTGTCCGGGACGGGTGAGGGCATCCATCAGGTGTTCGTGGATTTCGGCACGGCCCCAGCCGGATTCCTGGAAAATCGCGTAATGCTCCGGGGACAGCACCAGCAGGGCGTTGGCGTTTTGGGCGATTTTCGGATGCGCGACCGCCTGCAGCCCCAGCGCCAGCGAGCGGGCCAGTTCCTCGGCCCTGCGGGAACGTTGGTCCGCAAAGCCCTGCACCCCCTCGCCCTGGAAGAGCGTGACTGCAGATTGACCCCGTGACACCCCGCGTGACTCCGCGAGCGATGTCCATGATTCGTCCGACTCGTCCTCTGCAAAGCAGAAGGAGTACTTGCTGGGCGCGCCGAGTGTGGAGCGGTCAATGCCTCCCGGAACCGCCCCGCCCACGTTGCGCAACACGAGGTTGACGGCGCGCCCGATAGTGGCGTTGGCCCGGTTGCCCTGCCCCAATGCGTTCAGCCCGAAATTCATGCCGATGCGCTTGGCGATGGGTCCGTTGACGATGATCACGGGCGTGGAAAACCAAGTGGTCGCCATCAGGCCGTGCAGGGTGAACTGCGGGACCAATGCGGCTTCCAACGCCCCCAGCACGACAGGCAGGTATTCCGGACGACAGCCTGCCATCACGGCGTTGATCGCAACTTTCTCGACCGTGCAATCCATCAGATTCGGCGGCATTTTCCCAATCACCTCGTCCCATGAACGCGAGGTGCCCTTGAGCATCCGCAAAATGCGCTCGTCCGTGGGCGGCACCACGGGCAAGCCGTCGCTCCAGCCCCGGTCATACGCCACCTCGATGGGGTCTTCGGTTTCCAAAAGCGGAACCTGCCGGGACTGGAAGGGGACCACGCCGAATCGCGCTTGCAGTCGTTCCACAGCCCCGGGCTCAACTGAAAGCGAGCCACAGCCCGGCTGAAACTCTGGAAGTTCCTCTCCAAGTTCCGCGATTCTGGTCAATCCCCGCCACTCGTCCCGGTGCCAACCCACGGTGCGTTCAGCCTCTCGCCCGTTTTCCCGACGGATGAGCGTGGGCACCGATTCAATGTCCAGCCGAAAGGACTGCTCCAAATCCCGGTCGTCCACGACATTGGCAATCCCATCGGAAAAGTCGGGGTCGTCCTGACTGAAGACCTGAAGCGGGGTTCCGAAATCCATCATTTTGCGCAGCACGGGCTGCACGAGTTCGCAGGTGGGACAGTCACGCTTGACGACGACGACCCAGCCGTTTTTCAGTAATGCAGTCATGAAAATGGTGTTTCCAACTGGTTGACCCTACGACTCTAGCGGATTTTTCCACAAAAAGTCGGCTCATGTCGGGAAACAGGTGAAATGCGATCTGGTAGCACGGGGCGGCGCACCCGTGCTCACGCCCTGATGAGCGGTCTTTGCAGGATGAGCCGCGAGATTTTTCAAGAGGAGCAGTATTCCCCACTCCGCCAGTGTCGGGAGCGCAGGTGTTGGGGGAAGAGGTGGGGTTTGTAGATGGACGTGCCCAAGAGCATCCGTGCGCACTCTTGAATGCCCTCGATGATGGAGGGATGGGGGTGAATCAGTTCTGCGAGTTCCTGGATTCCGCGATTCATGGAGATCAGCAGGGACACCGCCTGAATTGCAGTGGAGGCGTGTTCCCCCAAGGCCCGCATTCCCAGAATCCGCATTGCCTCATCGTCGCTGACCAGAATCTTGAAGAAGCCCTGCGTCTTGCGCATGGCAATGGCGCGGGGCACACAGCGGAAATCGAAGCTCGCCGAGCGGTAGGCGATTCCGGCTTTTTGGGCCTGCTGCTCGTTCATGCCCACTCCGGCGACCTCCGGATCGAGGAACATGATTGTGGAGATGTTCTCGTAGATGAGTGGACGATCCGGCTGCCCAAAGATACGCTCGACGGCGTAGCGTCCCTCCAGTTCGCCGACGTTGACGAGCGCGATGTCGGCAGTGATGTCGCCCACGGCGTAGATGTTGGAGATGCTTGTCTGCGTTTGCTGGTCATCAATCGCCCCGCCTCGATCCAAGTCCACCCCGAGTTCCCTGATTCCCGTGTTCTCGATGTTGGGCACCCGGCCAATGGAGATCAGTGCCTTCTCGGTTTCAAACTCCTCAGTGGTGCCGTCCGCGTGAGAAAGCTTGTACGCCACCCGCCCTTCCACGATGTCCATTTCCTCAAGACGGGCGTTGCGGTGGATGACGACGCCCTTGGCGATCATGTTCTGCTCGATCACTGTGGAAAGTTCTGGATCCTCGAAGGGGAGAATACGGTCGTCCTTGGCGACGAGGTGGACGCGAGTCTTGCCGAAATTGGAGAAGATCGTTGCGAACTCACAGCCAATCACCCCGGCACCGATGATCACCAGCGAGTCTGGAAAATCCCGCAGTGAGCCGATGCCGTCGCTGGTGAGGATGATGTGCTCGTCGATGGGCACATTGGGCAGCTTGCGGGGGCGGCTTCCCGTGGCGATGATCGTGTGATCTGCCTGCACCGTGAAGGGGTCGAAATCGCCGCGCACCTCAATTTCCGTGGGGCTGAGCAAGCATCCGGAACCCCGCACGAACCGGAAGCGATCCCCGTGTTCGGCCCCAACCAGCCGGAGGTGTTCCTCCATTTGCGCGGAACGCTCGAACACCGCCTCGTCGGTTTCCTTCAGCACACTGCCGAAGTGGACTTCCGGAAGCACCTCGTGATACGCGGCAAATCGTGTGCGGATTTGCGCAATCTCCTTGGAGAGTTCCCAAAAGGTCTTGGAGGACAGCGCCCCGTTGTAAAGGCCAACTCCACCGATGCGGTCGGATTCCAACAACAGCACGGAGTGGTCGAAGTCCACCGCCCGCATGGCCGCAGCGTAGCCCGCAGGCCCGCCGCCGATCACACAAAGGTTGTAGTGTTCCATTGAGTTGCTGGTGGTTGGTGGTTGGAATGGAACCCAGTCCGTCAGATTTGACTGCTGCGCTCCTTGATCTCGTGATTGAGAATGCGGTCGTTGTCGGAGTAGTCCACCGGCAGTTCGATGACATGCACCCCGTGTGAGGAGTGGCATTCCTCCAGTAGCGGGGCGAACTCCTCCGCACCCTGCACACGATGGCCCTTGGCTCCGTAGGATTCCGCGTACTTGACGAAATCCGGATTGCCGAACTGAAGCCCGAAATCCGGGAAGTTCATGTTCGCCTGCTTCCAGCGGATCATGCCGTAGGAGTCGTCGCGCAGGATGAGAACGACAACATGCATGTTGCGGCGCACCGCGGTTTCGAGTTCCTGCGAGTTCATCATGAATCCGCCATCGCCGCAGATCGCCATCACGCGGCGGTCCGGATGGACAAGGTGGGCCCCCATCGCCGAGGGCAATCCCGCCCCCATCGTCGCAAGGGCGTTGTCGAGCAGCACGGTGTTTTGCTCATGCGCCCGGTAGTTGCGGGCGAACCAGATTTTGTAAACCCCGTTGTCGAGGCAGATGATGCCGTTGGAGGTCATCACCTTGCGGACATCCGCGACCACCCGCTGCGGCTTCATCGGGAAGGAGGGATCGTCGGCCCCTTCGAGCAGGTGCGCATCCATCGCCGCTCTGGCCTTCTGGAAGTAGCTGAAGTCCCAGTGCGACTGTGGCTCCACACGCTCTTCAAGCTGCCAGATCGCGTTGGCGATGTCACCGACCACCTCAAGCTGCGGGAAGTACACCGGATCAACCTCCGCGCCATAGAAGTTGACATGAATCACCGTGACCCCATCGGGTTCCATGAAGAAGGGGGGCTTTTCGATGTCGTCGTGCCCAACGTTGAGAATTAAGTCCGCGTGAGCCACCGCACGATGCACGAAATCCCCAGCGGAGACCGTAGCGTTGCCAAGAAACAGCGGATCGCGCTCGTCCAGCACCCCCTTGCCCATTTGGGTGCTGATGAACGGAATCCGGGTCTTGTCCACAAAATGCCGGAGCGTCTTGCAGGTGAGCTTGCGATTCGCGCCCGCGCCGATGCAGAGCAGTGGATGCTTGGCCTGCTGGATCAGTTCCACCGCTTGCGCCACCGCCTTTTCCTCCGCAACCGGACGCCGCGCCTGTGTTGGAAGCAATACCGGCATTTCGGTCATTTCGGCGGCAATGTCTTCCGGAAGTTCAAGGTGCGCCGCGCCGGGGCGTTCCTCCTGCATGATCCGGAAGGCTTCGCGGATGCGGGCGGGAATGTTGTTACCGCTCACAATCTGGTGTGTGAATTTGGTGAGGGGCAGCATCATTTCAACGATGTCGAGAATCTGGAACTTACCCTGCTTGCTGTGGGTCACGGGCTTCTGTCCGGTGATGAGCAGCAGCGGAAAGCCAGCAAGCTGGCCGTAGGCCGCCGGAGTGACGAGGTTCGTCGCACCCGGACCGAGGGTGGACAGCGCCACGCCGGGTTTGCCCGTCAGCCGTCCGTAGGTTGCGGCCATGAACCCGGCCCCTTGCTCGTGTCGCGTGAGGACCAGTTCAATCGAGGAACCCCGCAGCGAGTTGAGCAGGTCAAGGTTTTCCTCGCCGGGAATACCGAAGATGTACTCCACGCCTTCAGCTTCAAGGCATTTCACCATCAGGTCGGATGCTTTCATGGACAGACTCGTCATTTGGGATTCGTTCAAACAAACTGGGCTAGCATTCTGCGTACCGTGATTTGTTGCAAGCCGGAACTATTCGCAATGCCTTGTGTTTTTTGGGTCAATAGGGAGAATTTGGTAACAGGATTTGAAGACAAATGAGCGATTCTTCCACCAAGGTCATCAACCTCGCCGAACGTCGGGCGCAACGGGAGCGGCAAGCGGCAAACGTCCCCATTCCCGGATGGCTGGTCTGGCTGCACTGCCCCAAGTGCGAAACGACGGAATACACCGAAGTCCTCATGTCCGAGGGTCGCGACCACAAATGCGGCACACTTGTGGAGGAAAAGGAGGTGCCCATCGATGTGCGGGCAGAGTACACCATCTCGCTCCGGAATCTGGAAACCCTCGACAATCTGCTGGAATCGCAAACCCCGTCGCGTCTGCTGGGTCGTTTTCTGAAAACCTCGCGGGATTCGCTGGAGCAACTGCGGGCCGCTGAAGAGGAATACCAGCGGCGCATGCTCATCATCGCTGGAACGGACGAAGTGACCCCCTATCCGGAGGAGTGGACTCCGGAAACCGCGGGCATGGAAGTGGAGGTGATTCAGCCGCCCGGATTGATGCTCACTGAAGCCCGGCAACCGCAGCTTCACCTTTCCCCTCCGGACCAGACGGCATGAGCCTCCCCGCTGCCCTGGAACGCTTGGTGCAGGAGTTCACGAGGCTTCCTGGAATCGGCAGGAAGACCGCTCAACGCCTCGCCTTTGGAGTGCTGCGCTACTCTCAAGAAGAGGCCAAAAACCTCGCAGAATCCGTCTTGGAGGTCAAAACCGAAGTGCGCTACTGCTCCCGTTGTTTTGGCTTCACCGACAGGGATCCCTGCCGCATTTGCGAAGATCCGACGCGGGATCGCCAACAGATCTGTGTGGTGGAGCAGCCAAACAACATTTTCGCCATTGAGAAAAGCGGGCTTTACCAAGGCATGTACCACGTTTTGATGGGAACGATCTCCCCGCTCGACGGTGTAGGTCCGGAACAACTCAAGATCGCGCCGCTACGGGAGCGTGTGCGGCACGACGCCGTGCAGGAATTGATTTTGGCCACGAACCCGACCGTTCACGGTGAGGCAACTGCACTGTTGCTTCAGCGTGAATTCAACGGGACTGTCCCCACGCTCACCCGGCTGGCTCGCGGACTTCCGGCGGGCGGCGACCTTGAGTATGTGGACGATGTGACGCTCTATGAGGCGTTTTCCGGACGACAGAGGTTTTGACATGAAACTGTGCGCTTGGCTCGTCACACTCGGCATGATGCTGTGCGCGCTTGTGGCCCTCCCCACGCTGCCCAACGCGGACGAAGAGGGCTGTGTCGGACGTTGTGTCCGCCGTCATGCGGACTTCCGCTTTCCCGGATGCAGTCAGGTGGGGCCGTTTCTTCAGGGGGAGCGCTGCTACGAGGTGTACAACGAGTGCCTGCAAACCTGTGGCGAATCCCTCTACGGCTCCCCACGCGTCTACCTTCCCAGCGCATACCAGCTCGGCAACCGCTGGCGGCAGATGCAAGTTTGCAATCCGTCTGTGGAGCACGTTCCGATGGAGACGGTTCCGGGCGACACCGTGATCGTCTCGGACCTCAGCGGACGCTGCGAATGCCTTGATGGCCCCATGTTCGAGGCACCCTGCGGCCACGCCGAAACCTCCTGCGACCAAGTTTGTTCCGGACACGCCAGCTTTTAACTCCAGCCCCGACAAGATGACCGTTTTCGACACCTTCCGGGAGCGTGGCTTCTTTCAGCAAGTTACTCATCCCGAAGAACTCCAAACCGCCACCAGCACCCATCGCCTCTGCGCCTACATCGGTTTTGACCCCACCGCATCGTCTCTGCATGTGGGACACCTGATTCCGCTGATGGGACTCGCGCACCTGCAACGCGCCGGGCACCGCATTGTCGCGCTCATGGGTGGCGGCACTGCCATGATTGGGGATCCCAGTGGCAAGACCGAGAGGCGCAAGCTGCTCTCGGTCGCCCAACTCGACACGAACATTCAGGGCATCAAGCCGCAGATGGAGCGCTTCTTCGATTTTTCTGGAGACTCTCTGTTGCTCAACAATGCGGAATGGTTGCGGACGCTCAACTACATCGACTTTCTGCGAGACATCGGACGCCATTTTTCAGTCAACCGCATGCTCTCGTTTGAGACCTACAAGGCTCGGCTGGAACACGGGCTCTCCTTCCTTGAGTTCAACTACCAACTGTTACAAGCCTACGATTTCCTGGAACTGAACCGCCGTCACGACTGTGTGCTGCAAATGGGCGGAGACGATCAGTGGGCGAACATCATCTCCGGAGTGGACCTCATCCGGCGCGTGGAGCAAAAACCTGCTTTTGGGTGGACTTACCCGTTGCTCACCACGGCCTCCGGAAAGAAGATGGGCAAGACCGAGCAGGGGGCAGTTTGGCTCGATCCGGAACGGACCTCGCCCTACGAATACTACCAATACTGGGTGAACTCGGAAGATGCCGATGTTGAACGCTTCCTCGCGCGGTTCACCTTTTTGCCGATGGAGGAAATTCGGAAACTGGGGCGGTTGCAAGGTGCGGAAATCCGGGAGGCGAAGCGAAGACTGGCGTTTGAAACCACCAAACTCGCGCACGGGGAATCCGAGGCAATCAAGACGCAGCAAGCGTCCCAAACACTCTTCGGAGGCGGGGAAGCCTTGCAGGATGTGCCGACCACCGTGGTTTCCAAAATCAAACTCCGCGAGGGCATCAGCCTTCTGGACGGCTTCCGGATGGCCGGCCTCTGCAAGTCAAACGGAGAGGCCCGGAGAATGCTGGGGCAGGGCGGGCTTTACGTCCACAACGAGTCCATGAGTGATCCGGAAAGGACTCTTGGTCTCGATGATTTGCGCAACGGTGTGATTCTTCTGCGAGCCGGGAAGAAGCGTTTTCACCGCATCACACTCGGCTAACCCCACCCCTCTCGCTTCCCAAAGTCATCCGCCTCCCGCCTGAAGCCGGGAGTTGGCCGCATCCAGCACGTCAGAAAACTGCTGCACCATGTGTTGCGCCAAGTGAGCGGCGGTGTGCGGATGCTCCTTGACAAGCTTGTAAAACTCACTTGCACGGCACCGCAGCACTTCCGTTTCTTCCGATGCGACCGAAATCATCACCGGAGCCATTCCTGAGGGAAGCAATGCCCCGGCTCCTGCAAACTCCATCGATCCGCGTTCTCCCAAAACCGCAGGGGTTTCCGGGTTGGCGGACTGCACCTGCATCCGTCCGGAAAGCACCAATCCTAACCCCTTGTTTGGGTCTTTCGGATCAAACAGCGGTTCCCCCACCGCAAGCCTCATGTGGTGGGCGTAGTGCTCCAACACCTTCAGGTGCTTTGGACTTAACTCACCCGCTGTCTTTTCAACGGCGATGGTTTGCGTGGTCGCCTGTCGCTGTGAGTGAGTCTGCTCAATCAAGCGCGTGTAGGTGCCGTTGAGGTTGAGAGCCAAAGTCCTGGCAAGATTCAGGAAGAGCAAGGCGGCGATTTCCGGATAGCGCTGTTGCAGTTTGACGAGGCTTTCCCAGTTGATCACGAGCAGTTTGGTTGCACCAACGGCGGCGGCGGACGCACTGCGCGGTGTGTTCCGGAACAAGGCCATCTCTCCCAGCGACGTGCCGGTTTCCAAGTTCGCCAGCGTGGTCTCGCCCTGCTCTCCCTCCAGATACACCCGTACTGAGCCGTTGAGAATCACGAACAGTTCGCTGCCAGCATCGCCTTGCTGGAAGAGCGGATCGCCGTCCTGCATTTCCTGTGTGAACGCCATCAGCGTGGCAAGCTTGGCCTCGTGGACGTTCATGCCTCGGAAAATGCCGATTCGGTTGAGCAGGCTGTGGTCAATCCGGAGTCCGAGGTAATCCCACACGGTGATCAGCCCGGTTTCCATCACCACCGCAGGCAGGAAGCTCAGGTCAATGAAAAGACACGCCAGCAGCGTGAGCGCGGTCAGCACTCCAAAAAGCGCCTGCGCCTCCATTCCAGAGAAACCAAGCAGAATGAATCCAAAGAAGAGGGTGATGGTCGAGGCCACCATCGGTTGCCCCACTTGACGAATGGTGTGCAGCGAAGCCGCCCGTTTGTCCCGGAGATCGTTGGCGGCGGTGCTGTAGTGACTGAGGAAGTGGATATCGTCATCGACTCCGATACCGAGCGCGATGGCCGCGATCACGGAGATGGTCACACCAATGGAAATGCCTGCCCAGCCCAAGCCTCCAAAAAACAGCAACACCGCCACCAAGTTGGGGAAGAGGGCAATCAGTCCCATTTTCCACGAGAGGAACATCAGAGAGAGCAGGGTGAAGACAATCCCCAGCGCGAGCAGGACGCTCTGCACCTGACCCTTGGCGATGTTGTTGGCCGATTCGCTCGCCAGCACACCGCTCCCGGTGAACTGGAAGCGCAGATGCGGGAGAAACTCCGGAATCTTCTGCTCCAGTCGCCCGGTCAGGGACAGGAACGCCGATGATCCGGAAACCCGCATCCGAATCGTGGTTTGCAGCATCTTGCCGTCATCACTCAGAAACGCCAACCCGCTGCGCTCCTTGAGAATCGTGAAGAAGCGCTCCACTTCCTCATCCGTCAATTTCGACAACCCCTTTCTCGATTGCTCCAGATACGGAACCGGGGAATACACCTTGTCCACCTGCACCCCGGACAGATCTTCAAGTCCGTCGTTGCCGTCTGCATTTTCCAGCCAACGCTGCAACGACCGCAACCCCCACATGGTCTGGGTGGTTTGCAGTCCGGGCAGGTCCGGACGATCCCTGCGTTCAAATACGATCCTCAGCGTGTCGGTTCCAGCAAGAGAAGTTTGCACCAGATCAAGGTCTTGATTGGCGGGATGCTGCTGCGGCAGTGACTTGGAACTGCTGTCCACCCGCAGGTTGGGGAAGCCAAAGGCCGCAAGTCCTGCAACCAGAATCCACACGACGATCACCTGCTTGGAACGTCTCTGAAGCATGCCCGCCAGCTTGTTCATTCCGGAACTGATCCAGTCCTTGGCTTCAGCGTCCAAATTGAGGGCGGACAAGGGCAGGAAATGCAAAAGTGCAGGAGCAAAGGTCAAGGTCAGGAAGTTGATTGCAAAAATGCCCACGGAGGAGTAAATCCCCAACTGCTGAATCGCTGGAATCGGACTGACCGCCAAAGCCGCAAACCCGGCAACCGTGGTCAAGGCGGTGACGCTCACGGGAACCACGGAATGACTCACCGTCCCCTGAATGTCCTCATGCAGCAGCCCCCGATCCCGCTTGAGGGGTTCCAACTGCACTTGCAGGTAAGCCGCACGGGCCTTTTGCATGTCCCCCTCATGCTCCGTCAAAACCATGATCCAGGCGGCTTGGTCAAATTCCGGATGTACAGGATCGGCGTTGACTTTCTCAGCAAGCCCCCCCCTAGTGAGCCGGAACTGGTGAAGCAGCTTGATGACGTAGCCGTTGCCCACACAGATGAGAATCGGGGCGCAAGCAAGCGTCACGAGGTTGAGAATATCTCCCACCAAAGCCATCGCCCCAGCGGTCCAAACCAGTCCCAGCAGCACGGTGGTTGCCGGAATGATCACGCCCTTGAGGTTCCGGAAAGACAGGAACAACAGGATCAGCATGAGGGACAGGCTCAGCGGCAAAATCAACCGCAAATCCTCGCGCATCAACACCGAGGCTGCGAAAGCCATCCGCGATGGTCCGGCATACGCAATCCGGACAGAGCGATTCCCCTGACGGGTTTGAAAGAGCCGGGGTGTTTGCAGAATGCTCGACAGGTTTTCCTGCACTAAGGCAGACTCCGCCCGCACTCCGGGGGGGAAGTGCAGCACCAAGGCGGCGGTTCTGCCATCTGGAGACAGCAAATCTCTCAGGAACAGCGGGTCGTTTCTGATGTTCCTCACCACTGTGGCGATTTGCGTATCCGTCGAGTTGAGCAACGCTTCCGGAGTCGCAACGGCCCCATCCTCGTTGCAGAGCCATTCTGGGACTGCGGATTCTGCCACCGTGTCGGCTTCACTGGAATCTTGCAGCAACGGGGTCCCGGAATCGTCCACCGCAATGTCTTCCTCCAGTTCCAACTCCAACTCCTCGGCTTCGAGGCTGGGCGGCAGGTCGCTAAGTTCCTCCTCCAGCGAGTGTTCCAGTTCGTCCTCAATCCCGGTATGTTCCGGCAAGGAGGTCCGAGATTGCTCAAGGCAGCCCAGCAACTGCTGATAGCGCTCCAGTACGGACACACAAACCGATCCGAGCGTTTCTTGATGAAAGTGGGTTTTTCCGGAGCATTCTCCCTGAATCCGAACGGCGTTCAACACCGACGTGATACGGGGCGGTCCCGGAATGGCTGCGGCGAGTTCCTGCTGAAGTCCCTCAAGGATTTCAAAAAAGCTCGTGTCCAGCAGCCGACGGTCCGTGTACTCCAGCGCCGCAACCAACACCTCGTCCCGGCCAAAGGCCGCCTGCGCCCGCAGCATGTCCTGATAGGCTTGGGAGTTGCGGGCGATGAACGGTGTCACCGAACTGTCGAGCCGCAACTGGGAGCGCTCGGCATCCCAGAAATGGTCAAAGGTCTGCCACGCTATGGCACCCGTGCCCAGCAGCAGGGCGATCAGCAGCAGCAGAGGAAAGTGGTTGAGGCGGAGGAAAGTCCGGGTGAGCATTGGACCTCAAAGTTCAGTCGGTTTTGAACTTTTCGGTATAAACCACGAACACTTGGGTCGAGGAAACCGGACTGCCCAACATTTTTTGCGTATCGGTGTCCAAGCGTACCAGCCGCATCGACCACTGGGTGTTCGCCTTCACACGATCCCAAGTGAGTTGGGCGATCAACGCCCGCTGTGAGAACGGCCACGTCGTGTAACCCACTAAGGCCACCTGCAGGTCATCGGTTGGCTCCAGCACACCAATCCCGGTCAACTGCCAGCGCTCCACATCCCGGGTTCGGTTCACCAAGCTGGATTCGTTCTCGTAGAGCATGATGTGGGAGTTCGCCGGCACGTTGGAGAAGTGTCGCTGGGACAGCACCACGATTCCGTATCCGTAAGCGGTGGAGGTTTCCAGCGAGGTCGCCCACGCTCGATAAGGCGCCCGGACGGTGGAGAAGTTCAGTTTGCTGGAAGTGGGGGCTTCATAGGAGTAGGCGTTCTTCTGGTCGAAGAGGCCGAGGTCCAGTTTCCAAACATAATCCTCCCAAGTTGCATCAAGTTCAAGGGTCAGAAAATTGGTCCGGGATTCGCGCTCGACATAGTTGCCCAAAAGGTTTTCAAACGCCTTGCGCTTGGCACTGATGGAGGCGTTGTCAGAACGCTCATAGTTGAAGGAGACGGCAGTGTCGCTGTCAAACCAGTGGAAAAAACCGACCCTCGCGTCAAGGATGTCTCCGGACCACTGGTACTGCAATCCGAGGTAGTCCCGCAAAATGGAGCCGCCCTCCGATTTTTTCCCAGCTTCCTCCTGCTCAATGCCCTCACGGAATTCCGTGAACTCCATGCCGACCGTCTGTTGGCGGATTGGAACCGCATAGGCAGTGAAGGTGTGGGGCCCCCGGAAGTAGTTGTATTTGAGGGCGGGCAGCGCGGTTTTCGTCGCTTCCGGATCCCCGAGGTAAAATGCCATGAGGCTACCCAAGTGCAAGACATCGATGGTGCGGTCAATGTCCACTTTACCCAAACTGAAGAGTTGGGTGCCGTAGCGGAGTTGGTGGGAGCCGGTGCGGTAGTTCGACCAGATTTCCCGCACGGTCAGCAGCAGGTCGTAGAAACGCTGCTGGTTGATCTCGTAGTGCTGGGTGAAGCTGACGGCCAGCCGGAAGTAGTTGTAGAGATTCGGCGAGGTGCGGATGCGCACACTTTGCTCATACTTCGTGTTGAGCCGAAGTTCCTGAAACTTGTTGAGGCTGGGGTCGATCAGGTACAACCCCTTGATTTCGCTGAATCCTGCCTGCGTGGTGATCGAGTGCGTGAAATCCACTTCGGTGAGGAAGGGTTCAACTTCTTCAACTTCGGTTTCGTTGTCTCCAGCGAGTTCCTCCAGAGAGCCAACCAGCACTTCCACACTCTCAGCCACCAACCCTTTTTCATCAGCAACGATGGCTCCTTCTCCATCTTCGGCAAAAGGGTCGTCCTCCAAACCCAACCCAGCCCCGTCTTCCTCGATGATCACCGCCCCGGATTCGGAGTCCTCCGCAAAGGGATCTTCGTCCAAACCCAATCCGTCCTCACCCTCTTCGGCAAGCGGGTCTTCGTCCAAACCCAATCCGTCCTCACCCTCTTCGGCAAAAGAGTCTTCCTCCAGAACTTCCTCTGCGAATTCAACCTCCTCCTCCGAATCGGTCAACTCCAGCTCCAACTCATCTTCAGCAGTCGGTTCCTCCAACAAGTCCTCTTCCTCAAACAGTGTTGCGGATTCTGGCAAGTTTTCCAGAGTGACCGGTTCCCCCGTGACCAGTTGCTGGCGTTTCAATGCCTCTCGGATTTCCTGCTCGCTTAACTCGGGAAAACGGCTCTTGATTTTTTCGATCAGGCTTTGAGAAATGCTGGAGTCCGTGACCGGTGATGGGTTTTGGGCGAGGATGCCAAATGCCAAAAAACACCCCAACGCGAGGCAAATTCCGAAACGGGCAACCTTGTTCGGGAAAGGAGATGTGAGTCGCATCAGTTGGTGGCAAATAACGAGTCCAAACTAACGGCGCGCAGGGCGGGGTCTTTCTTGGGATTGAGGTAGAGTTGCGGGTGATCCTTGCTGCGAGGAATGTGGAGGAGGGTTTCAAAGAGGTAGGCTTTTTCACGCCCCTTGGTGGTGCGGACGCGCATCACAGTGGAAAACCACTGACCCTTGACCTTCACATAGTATTTCGGGAAAAAGCGGTAAACCTTGCGAAGCACCCCTTTGTTGAAGAAGTTCACGGTGATGGGCACCTCCTTCTGTTTATCGTAGTAGCTGAGGATGCGGTCATACGGCTTGGCGCTCCGGAGACTTTCGATCATCAGGAAGCGCTTCTTGTTCTTGAGCGGCTGGCATTTTGCCGAGGAGATGTCTTTCTTGAGGAGGTTGAAATCGGAGGTGTCGATGTTGGTTCCGGGCCAGATGGTTGAATCGCTGGCCGTGAAACTCCGGCAACTTTCGTTGCTCCCGGAACGGCAGGAGGAGCAGAGGAAACGTCGCTGGCCACGCCGAATCAGACAGCCGGGTGCGTGACCTCCCTTCATAAAATAGAGTCGGGTGTTCTTGCCACTGCGTACCAAGTGGATGGTTTCCGCAAAAGACTTCCGGAGCTTCTTCGATTTGCAGGTCTTGCCCTCGCACGGACTGACTTCAAGCTTTGCACTGACTTTCGCCCGCAGCAACGGGTTCGAGTCCATTGCTTTGGTGAGGAATTGTTGGATCTTGGCCTTGGAATCAAGATCCTTGCACTCGACCGCCCATAAGGGTGTGGACAATCCCAGCAATAACACGGCCAGGCAGATGATGCGTTTCATGATCTATGGATGGCTGAAAGTGATGCAGTGCGGACTCCCCCAAGATCAGGGTTGCAGAAATCTGACCTTTTCTAGCAAAATTGCCCAACACAGTAAAGACAAGAGGTGCGTCTCGAATTGCGCGTGTAAGTTCTCAATAATCTGGGGTAAGACACACTTCTCCCTCTTCCCAGAGGTTCCTAGTTGGAATAGATTAAATGATAGGGGTCCGAGAAC